>JAUIFS010000001.1 GCA_030430425.1 bacterium
CCAAAAATAAAAGCAATCAAAAAAGATATTGCGGACAAGCAGGAACAGGCACGCGCAATGATGGATCTCTATAAGGAAGCAAAGATAAATCCGTTTGCGAGTGTGCTCCTTTTGTTTATCCAGTTCCCTATTATTATTGCACTCTACCTCTCGGTGATGAACGGTGGCGGTGTCGCACTTCCTGAAATAAACACAGCGCTCCTGTATGGTTTTATTCCAACTCCTGAAATAACCTCAATGCTTATGCTCGGTGTGTTCGACATTACACTGAAGAGCCTGCCGTTAGCGCTGCTTGCGGGTGCAACACAAGCACTCCATGTACACCTCTCTATGCCAAAATTGGAACCTAAGAAAAAAGACGCAGAGCCAAACATGAAGGAGGATTTTGCGCGAAGTATGCAAATGCAAATGCGCTACGTGATGCCAATTATTATTACAGTGGTTGCCTACACACTCTCTGCAGCAATTGCACTCTACTTTACAGTGAGTAACATTATGGCGATTGCGCAAGAGTTTGTGGTGAAGCGACATCGTGCTGAGGAGAAGAAGGAAGAGGTTGAGGTGGTGTTATAGTTGTAACTCATTCCTCTTTTTTTGCTAAAAACTAACACCAATAGAAAAAGCCCGTCGATGCCGACGGGCTTTTGGTTTTTCTGCAAACTCACTTTCCTTTTGTCAGGAATGCAATCAGCTCTTCTTTTGAAGGCTGTTCTGATTGGTCGTACCAACCAATGATTAGCACAACTTTCTCACCAGAGGCACAAAGCGGACTCTCTTCCCTGTGGGAAATTGTAAGTTCTCCAATTGACCAATTGTCACCCCTGGGGCGTTTGTTAGTATGGAGATCGAGAACGTCCAGTGCCCAGATAGCAAAAGTCGTCTTAAGATTTCCATTTTGGTCAGTTAATGCATTGACACAGAGTGCATCGGCATTAATTTCATAAAAAATGGGCTGTTCAGCTCTGGCTGTGGGTGCTGACAAGAAAGTCAGCAACAATGCAGCTAGGATCTGTTTTACAAAGTACATCACTCTTCTCCTTTCTTGTTAGCAAGCGATATCCTATCATTAAAAATATCATATTTAAATACTTTTGTCAAATACTCAAGTAATATATTATTTAGTTAATAAAACCACAGCGTTGATCAGCGGGGGTGAAGTTCCCACCAAGGTCGGAACATTTTTTTCGACATTCTCTAAAATCAGATGATTTAGTATTACAATATATAGGTTTGTTAGTATCGTCGTACACTGAATAATTACTTTTACGTGCAGTTGCTATTTCTTGATCTAAGGTTGGTTGTGTTGAGTTGTCAGGCTTGTGTCCAGTTGGATATGTACAACGAGCAAACGTTGGATATTGCTCGTAAGTTCCATCCTGGGTAGTGCATTCTGTTTTAAAGTCTTGTAAATCAGGCTGGTTCGTAGAACCATCAAGATTAACTATTTTTACAGGAGGGGTGTTTGCAATTTCCTGTTCTATAGCCTTGAGTCTATCGGTTGGATATGCACAATCACCAGTGTTAAGATATGTTCTATTTACGATCGTTCCTCCGTAATAAAGACATCGGGCTGAGCATCCTGTTCGATTCACTGGGTCTTTCAAAAACCACCCAACAAAGTTCTTAGATGCAAGAATGTCACAAGATTGAATTGAGCAATTATCTTTTCCATACTTTGCACAAGCTTTATCTAAATCTGACAAAACAGCAGGCGTCTTCACCTTCGTCAACTCCACCCCCGGCACCGGCGCATTCGCAAACAGATTAATCTGCCGGAGGTTGGGGTTGATGGTTTCAAGGATTAGTACTGCTCCAACTACAATCAACAATCCAATCAATGCAGAACGAATCTCTTTCTTTGCATCTCCCTTGGTACTCACAATATCGGTGAGCATATACTTCACTCCTGCAAAGATAATCTTCACTACCGCCAGGAATGCTGCAATGCTTATTGAGGCGATATACAATGCATTTACATAGTCACCAAAGGTGGCAACTTTATTTCCTTCTATATACGGAATACCAACCAGGGGCACAAAGTTTTTCGCTGCAGCTTGTTCTGCTGCAGTTCCTGCTCCAAACACAATACTCGGCAGCAAAAGTATGCACAAACAAAGTGTGTGGGTGATTATTCTGTAGTGAGGTCGTAGAGCCATAATGTGTGGTCAAGTTTATTAATAAAAGAAAGTGCCGATCCATTTTGGTCAATATCAATACGTTTTACATCAACCGTTCGTCCACTGAGTTCCGTAAAATCTGCATACAGTGTGGCTGAGCTGTCTGCTATGTCGACCAACCAAAGGTCGTCTACTGCAGTGAGCTTTCCTTTGTACCAGTCTTCAACAAATGTTGGACTACTAGTGTCTGCTGGAGCAGTGCACCAGAGATAGTTTGGTGCAAAGGTATCGAAGATACATTTCTCTTTGAGGCTGAGTATAGGGAGATTATAGTATTCGCCTGCCGCGGAAACGGCTGTAGAAGTGTACTGGTTGTCTTGTGTGTAGGTGGTGACGATAAAGTCATTGCTAAACAGAGCAGAAAGTCCGTAGGCTGAGAATGTTTCGGGTGTCAGGATATCGTTAGCAGTGCTATAGATATACCCCTCAAGGTCATGTGACGGTTTTGTTGCGAGGTATGTTTTTTGTAATCCTTCTCCCCATGCTACATCAACATTCGCATAGTTAAATGAAAATTGCTTGCTTTGGTTGAGGGTGTGTATGTTGTGCCGGTAGCCTTCTGTGGTGCCGTTTTGGGTAACGGTGTACAACACATCTTCATTGGTTGCAAAAGAGATATTCTTTGCCCCGGGCTGTAGACGAATTCCTTCTATGTTTACCTCCTCCCCTATTTCTCCAACAAACACACTGGTGGTGTACTGTGTGTGTGCAGTGAGCGCAATGGTGCGCCCGTTTGGTGAGAAAGTTGCTTCTGTTGTCTGTGGAATAGTGGTACGTGAAAGTGGTGTTTCTATACCAGTGTCTAGATCGATCTCATACACATGTCCAGTCCCTCGCTCTACATACCGTATACCACTGCTTGAAGCATGTGTTATGAATGTAGAACCTGCAACTGGTCGAGTAGTAAGCTGCCGTAGTTGTCCGTTTTGAGTATCGACGGTCGTTTCTGGTAGTGGTGTGGTAGGGTCTGGCGGTGTGATGGTTACCGGTTGTGTGCTGAGTTCAAAACCAAGGTTTGAGAATACTTCACCACTGTCGTCAGGAGTGCCAAAAAGCATAAGATATACCCATAAACCAAGTACGAGCAAGAGTATAACAATCCCAGCAGTGATAATCAGGGGTCTATTCATTGTCTTAAGTATACCTTAGCCATGATATACCAACCCACGCTTCTCTACAGCGCAGGCACACTTCTTAAAAAGATATAGTGACTGAGTCCTCAACTCCTTGCAGGAGTTGTTGGAGATTACGTATATGGAACTCAAGATTGAACGATCCTCGGTCCCCTTCCTTACGCAGTGTGATTTCTTGTGGGTCACTACTCGCGTTTTCTATACTACGATTGTTTAGTTTCCATTCAACATGTGGGTTACTTGAGAGCAGTGATGTATCAAGAAAGTATGGTTCAGCACGGACATGCACTTCGTTACCAATAAACACATACGTATCGTCCATTACTCGTTCGGACATTCCACGTAGTGGATTCATTTCATAAAAGTGCAACTCAGGTTCAGCTAAGGGCACAATAATAGACTCACTTGCAATGTGTTTTCCTGCGCTATCATAAATATCAACTGCAACAGGTATATTTTTACCAAAACCAGAGTTAAAGGAGATTGCGTTTTTTCCAAAACGAGATCCGCCACCGACTACCTTCCCTTTTACTTTCCAGGTGTATGCAAATGCCGTTGGTGCTTTTGCGGTGTCGGTAAACGGCAGCGCAGTTACCTGTACCACACTTCCCACGGTAGGAATGGTGCGTCCTTTATAGAAGGAAGGAGCGATGGTGTCAGCTTCAATAAGCATATCAACACGAACGGGGTCGATAGTTGCTTTTGTATGTAGTTGTACACCGTTGGGAAGTGTGGTGCGTGCAGCAATTTCAGTTGTGTTTCCTAAACCTTTTGCACGTATAGTAAGTGTGCGTTCATTTGCAGCATTTGTAACTTCAGTCCCATCTACAAACCACTGGATAGTTGCTCCGTTGGTGTTGATGCTGTAGTCATTAAGCGAGACACGTACCGCCTCACCAGGTTCAGGAAAACGGGGAGATAGCACTAGGTTTGAACCGGTGCCACCACTAAGACCAGTAAACTGTGCCAACGCAGTTGTAGCCGATGTGGCACAAAATAAAAAACAAATTAAAAATAGTGCAGTACGTCTCATTACTAGTAGCATAGCATGCGCTCTTGGTAGAAAAAGAGCTATTTTTGTGCAAAAACAACAACTGCGATCCAAAGAAATACCCAAGGGAAGAAAAAAAGTACGGGAGCCCAATATCCTGCAAGGCAGATAGAGAACATGAGAAATACCGAGCTGTGTCGCCATACAGGTACATTGAAAGCAGCAAACATCGCTGCGGCGTATATCATCATGCCAGTACCAAGTGCGATGAGTAATACCCAAGCAATAACCATTACTGATTCGGCTACGTCTCCCGCGAGCCATCGAACAACAATGTTGCTTTCGCTGATCATGCTTGCAGCGCCGAGAGCAAGTACAAAAATAATTGCAAACAAAAGCTGCACCGGATAGAACCAGGTGAGTGAGTACGCAATAAGACCTCCTCGTACAAATGCTTTGGTACGACGTTTTTTTATTCGCATCTTTCCGTATGATTTATGTAAATCATTACCAACACGAGGAATGTACCGTAAGGAGTTGTGTACCATCCGCTGCCCTTCCTCAGACGCACCTGCTACATCCCTTCTCCGGAGTGCTCTTTGTGCATGAATACTTTTTCCAGTTGGTGTTTTGTGTCGAGGAAGGTTTTGCGACGTGCGGCGTTCTGCACGGTTGCGAGCAATGCTGCTTTGTACCGTTGCCATACGCTAGCTTTGTGATGCACGTAGTTCCTCCCGTGCTTTTTTGATTTGTAAAATCTGTGATGGGTCAGAGGTGATGATCTGGTCTTCGGTGTATGAGGCGATCACACGAATCGCAACATGTTTCAAACCTGCAAAGAAGATCCCTTCCCCAACATTTGATTCAAGCAGGAGGAACTTCTCCTCGTCGGTGAGGTTAAAGGTGTTTTGGATGTTATCAATTGCGGTTGGCGACTGCTTCATCAGTAGCTGCAATGATGAGTTGGTGATCATTGGCACACCGTACGGTGAGCGAAGGAAGTCGTCCACGTCTTGGGTAATGGTAGAGAGACCAAGGTAGTACTTACGTCCACGTTTTGCAAGCATGAAGAGGAATGAGGCTGTGTCTTCACTTTTCATCATCCACCACGCCTCGTCGATTACAAGTAATCGTTTTGCAAGTCGACGACGAATCGCACCCCAGATGTGGTGTGTGATGATGTACATAGCAACGGTCTTTAGCTCGTCCTCCATATCACGCAGTGAGAACACAATGAACTTCTGGTTGATGTCGACATTGGTTGGCTTATTCATAAAACCAGACCAAGTACCCGAAGTGTATTTTTGGAGGCGTGAGATAAGTGAGGCGCTTCCTTCCATTCCCGCAAGTACCATTTCAAAGTCTGAAAGGAGTGGTGCTTCCATGTCACCAAAGTTTGCATTGCCGGTGATGTCTTTTAGTGCGTAGGTTTCGCGGATTGCTTGGTCGATTAGTGTTTCTTCTTCTGCAGAAAGCCCTCCGAGCATAAGTCGGAAGAGACCAATCAGCTCGATGGTGTGAGAGCGAAGCACGTCTTCTGGGTTCTCATCGTCTTGCGGCTTTGGGAGATCAAACGGATTGATGTGGTGCGCAGAGGAGAGTGAGATGTTGAAGAAACGTCCCCCGGTTGCTTCAGCAAGGTATTCATACTCACGCTCAGGATCGATGACGATCACCTCAGTTCCAAACATCAACGATCGGAGAATTTCGAGCTTGGTGGTGTATGACTTCCCTGCTCCAGAAGTTGCAAAGGTTACCGAGTTGTAGTTAGTCAGCTGGTATCGGTCAAAGAGTACCAATGAAGAGTTGTGTCGATTGATACCGTAGAGGATACCTGTATCAGAGGTCAGGTCAAACGAGGTAAAGGGAAAGAAACTTGAAAGTGGCGAAGAGTTGAACTTGCTGTGTACCATCAACTGGTCGTCCATAAACGGCAACGCACTCTTCATGCCTTGTTCTTGTTGGAACTGGGCTGGTTTGATGTAAATAAGACGTGAGTCAAGAATGTTTTTTATTTCATTTTCCGTTTTGTTGAGTTTTGACTCGTCCTCGCTGTAGATGGTCATGTAGAGACCCACATTAAACAACTTCTCCTCTGCTTGTTGGAGCTTATCGCGCAGGTCTTCAAGGTTGCGATATGCAGCTTCTAGCTGCGGGTCACGCACCATACCTTGCTCGGCACGACTGTTTATTTGGCTTTGTACCTCAGCTACTTTTTTTTGGAATTTCTTAAGAGTACTTGCGGTATCGATTGGGTGTACAAAAATAGATACATCCATTTCTTTTTCCATATCGAGAATTGGCTCAAGCCACCCATCGTTGAGATATCGTGGATAGGAAATGGTGAAGAATGTACGAGCGTAGGTGCCGCTTATATTGATGGTTCGCTGCCCTATTTCGATTCCAGACGGTGCAACGACGTCTTCAAGGGTGAGTAGCGCATGAGACACATCAGGAGTGTCTTCCTGAGTGGTGTTTGTTTTTTTTGCTGCAGGTTGTAAAAAGTCTAAAAGCCCCATATGTCACTAGTATAACAGTCGTTGCGCGTACATCGGTCAGTACTACCCACGTTGTTGTTCAGGAGCAGAACCGCTGATATCGGCAGGGTTGAAGATGTGGTAGTACAGCTCCACCAACGCCTCGTCTTCAAGCGCAATGGTACGCACACCGATGCGGTTCAGCCCTTGCTCTACCAGTGATGCACGTTGTTCCAGTTGCAGGCGGTGTTCCTCAAACGATGCGTCGTCTTGCTGCGGTGTTTTTTTGTTTCCGAGCACAGAACTTAAGCCACTGCTGACGTTTTGCAACTCAACTCCGCGAGGTGAATACGGGATGACAATAAAAAAGTTTTTACTCATGACGTCTACCTCACTGACAAAACTTTTAATGAAATCGATGTACTCACGCAGCTGGATACGCATAAGGTCGTTATCTTGTTGCGGTTCGCGCGCACGTAGTTGATCGAGGTACGGCTCAATATCAAGCCGTCGTGATTGGATATAGAACTGAATGGAGAAATCGAGTGTGTTGAGGAATGTTTGGAATTGCCCGAGGATTGCCCGCTGTTCATCGAGCGACTTTAGTGCGAAGTTGATGGATGATGCAAGCAGAATACTACACATACGACCATCTTTCATAATCACGACATTTTGTTTAATGTCGCGGATGGGAACAAACTCCTGTGTTGTTTTTTGTTTTTGTTGTGCCATATTATTCAGCTTTTTGTAGTGCAGTTAGTTCAAGTTTTCGCGATAGGCTATTGATACCGCCTCCGTTGCGGTGTGGTGTCGGGATGTTTGTGGGTGTAGCACTTTTTTCAGGTATGTTTTCACTTTGATAGACGTTTGCGTTGCGTTTTCTCCAGTAGTAGATACGCGTTGAACCATAGAACGTAATTGCCGACTCGAGGAAAATAGAAAAGGGGCGGTTATTCACTGGGTAAAACGCAAGCAGTGCAGCAAGCCCAGCAGCAGGAAGTCCAATAATTGCAAAGAGTATTTTTGAGGTGATAAAGGTGATCACTGCAATACCAATACCGCCACAAAGATACACAAACTGCCGCCAGGTGAACGGACCAAAAATCTTATCTTCAATTTCAATAAACTGAGGAACTTCAAATCGCATATTGCTTGTATTATACATGCTCTGTGCCGACGCGGGAGAGAAACTGTGCCCAGGCACTAAAAACCCTAGGATTATCCTAGGGTTTTTATTACTCATCGGTGTAGGTTGGTTTTTCAACCAGTGGCGGTTTCTCTGTAAGCAGATCGTCCTGTGATGCACTACGGATAACTTCCTCAGTATGTTCCTGCTGCCCTGCTTCGTCAGGATAGAGGTCACGGTACGCACCATAACCATGTATACGAGAAACATCAGTGGGCATGCTACGCATGGGTTGTACGTCTTTATATGCTTCCACTTCACTCGGCAGCTCGTTTGAAAACGTAAGCGGTTGTGCTTCTGGAAGTTCTGCAGAAGGGATTGGTCGTTCGTTTGATGTTTCTGCTGCGGGTGTTGTGTGTGCTATCGGTATGTTTGTTGGTGCAGGTGCAGTTGGCGCAGTTTGCATAGGAGTTTCTGGTGCGGTCATGTCTTCAGGAGTATCTGGCACCTCGTCTGCTTCACCGTGTATTGCTTCTTCACGCAATGCTTTAAAGTTTTGTTGGAGCTCTTGCAGTCCCGAACGGTCCGGCTCCCCTTCCTTGCGCTCACGGTCTTCAACTGGTTTGAGAAACTCTGAGAGTTCAGAGAGGATGCGTTGTGCCTCATCTGCACTCACCCCTAGTTCTGACTGGAGTTTTGCAGGGAGTTCAATCGTTTTATAGATACCGAGGATGGTGTCACCGATAAGGTACGTCAATATGTCTGATTTAGTGGGTGCTTGTGTAGGATTAAAAATAGTTTCTAATTTTTGTCCAAGTTCAGGAGAGTTGTACACATCCCAAAGAGTGTCTGAAAGAAGGTGTTTTTTGTTTCTTCGCAGTTCTTCTAAAGTCATATTGTTTCTTATTTACCAAATGATTTACCCCCTGGAGATTTAAGCCAATTGATTATTTCTACTCCCCGCTCAGTTTCTCTGGATGAGGCATTTGCTGGTAAATTGTTAACATAGTTTTCTAAGTGGGTACGAATATCTTTTTGGGCTGATACGTCAAGTTCTGCAAAAGCTTTTGATTTAATAACTGATTCAGGTAGTGCTTCAACAAAATCTTTTTCTTTGAAAGCACCTTTTGGCAACTTTGCAATATCTCCTGCCTTTCTTTTCAGAATATTGGCTCTGGTTACCCCATCTACTACTCCGCCACGCACCACTTTGAGAACAGCCTTTTCGTGTTCTTGTTTCAGGGTATCTTTATGTGCTTCAACCATCTTTAGTTTGTCGATCTTGTCTGTGGACAGATGGATTATGTTTTCTTCTTTTTGAAGTTCTTCGAAGCCAACAGCATTAAGCTCATCTGTACTTGCTTTTGCAAAACCTTTTCCAGGTTTTGCAGCGTCTCCTTTGATATACTTTACGGTTTCTTTTTTGTGTGCTTTTTGAATTTCACCTGTTTCAGTTTCACCAACATCGTCGCTCTTTACAATTGCTTCAAGCTTAGCAGGGGTTAAGAGGTGGGCATTGTTCATAATAGCTTTACGCCCGTCCTTAGTTTTTGCAATTTGCATAAGTTGTTCAGAAGTTGCGTTTTGGAATGCTTGTTGACGAGTCGCTTCGTCTGATGAAGACATGTCAGACTGTATCTTTCTTCTTGCAACTGTTGCTGTGTGTTTTTTAGATTCAGCCTTGTCTGCATCAACACGTTCTTTCCGTGAACCAGCAACACCAAAAGAAGCACTTTCCCCCTTTCCAACAAAAGAACGCATTGCACGTCGTGCGCGAGAGCGAGGTTTTCCTCGAGCATCATCCCGTGCATCCATCCGTTTCCCTTGCCAATTTGCAGCTTTACCAACGGCAGCACTTGCTCCCCAGCTTGCTCCATATCGAGGTACCCACGTTGCTCCATTTCTCATACGACGCAAAGCTCCCTGTGTGGTATTCATAGCAACATTTGCGCCTTGGACACTCATACTTTGTCCAACTTTTGTTGCAGCGATAAGGAAACCAACTCCAATTGCAAAGAAGAGAAAAATAGTGAAGGTGTCTTTTGTCCATGTTTCACCAATAGAGCTAGCATATTTCCCTGTCCCCATTGTCCCTTTTAATTGGATCATAGTGTAGAGACCAATATAGAGCATAAAGATATACGCCGGCGCAAAAAAAGCATAGCCAATAAACTTTTTCCACCACATATCAGAGTACTGCTTGAAACTAGGCAGTACCCACCCAAGGAACATGGCAGGAGAGAAGATCATAAAAATAATCAATGCAATAAACCGAGACACAAGCATGAGCCCGCCAAATGCGAGTGTCATCCCGAGAATAATGGAGAATAGGAGTACCATAATAGAGAACAATACAACCTGCCCGACTTCTTTCAGCGGATTTCCTGAAAACCAGCTTGAAATACGCAATGTCTCCATGTATGCAGACGCGATGCTCTTACCGTCAGCTGTGTAGCCTCCCCCGGCGCCTTGCGAGTTTACCGCGTCATCTCCATCGAGGGTAACTTCACCTACTTCAAAACCATACGTTCCTTTGATACCTTGCGTTGCAACTGAGTGTATTGCAACTGCAGTATAGTTTGCAACGTCAACAATAACTTTTGTGAAATAGAGACTGAAGTTGATCAGTAGTGCGGCAACAATCAGCCACCCAAGTGCACGTTGAGTGCCAGTATCATCAGCAGAAAGGATTGTTTTTAAACCAATCCATACGAGCGAAAAGATGAAAAGAATGTTGAAAAGGTCGCGCACCACTGTCCATAGTGCATTTACGACCGCACCTAAAGAGCCATTACCTGCACTTTCTGCACAACCTTGTCCTCCATCTTTTACAAACCAACAACCCATTTCGAGTACCACTTTCTGTACCGCAAGGTCAAAAATGCTCCCACCAAGTGCTATCACCCATCCGCCCATTGCTACAGAAATATTGTATATCTTACTCTCTGTTTCATCGGCATTAACAGCATTTGTTTGTTGTGAGGCATGTTCAGCAGCTGCAGCAACTGCGTCAGGGACATCTGCTGAGGTAAGTCCTGTTCCGGTGTCTTGACCCGGGGTAGATGGGTCAGAGGTACCGTCTGAGCCACCACTTGTGTCGCCAATTCCTGTGTTGCCGGTACCTCCAAATGCATCAATTTCATCTTGAGTCCCATCGCCTGCTACACCTCCACAAGGGTATGGGTCACCAAAGGCGTTATAACAAGTAGATTGTGCCTGCGCCGCCTGTGGTAGTGATAGAAAAAAATAGGAAACAAAAAAGAGACATACAGCAAAAACAACGAATATACGCAAAAAGAAGTTCATATGACGCTGCATGAACATACCCATATAGGTCTTATTGTACCCTGTTTTCTGTTGTAAGAAACAGTATCTCCCCACGTTGACAGCTTTGTGTATGTGGGTTTATACAAAAGCGGTCACCGATAGGTGGCCGCTTTTGTATATAGGGTATGTAATTTACTAATCGTCGTTGCAAGAGAGCTTTAAGAGATCAATTTGTTGTTTAAATGTTCCAATCTGTTGGGTAATTTCATAGTCAATGTGTATCTTTAAAAGATCATTTTCTGCAATATCTACCACACGACCCCTAGACTTGAGCTTGTTGTACTCATTTATAATACTCGTTTGTTCTTGCGGGTCGGTTGATGCGTCAAAGCGGTTGCGTAGTGCGATAAGTTCGGGGAGTACTTGCTGTGAGTTCAGCTGTGCCAAAACCGCATTTGCACGTTCGGTACGTAAGCCGTTGGGTACTTCAGGGATAACGCATTTTTGATTGAGCTTTGCAGTATTGTCTCGATAGGTCACCAAGTCATCTATAAGTGTGACAATCTTTTTTTGCAACGTGATGTGTTTTTGCTCACGCGTAACTGCAGGACCAATTGGGTTTTCAATGCTTCCCGCTTCGGTTCCTTCGTCTTTAAGACTGTCTAAGAATGATCGCCCGTCACTTCCTTCAAAAGAAGTGTCGGTGTATTCTGAGCTGCCGAGTCCGAGCAGTCCGTTCATGCCGGTAATTGCTTGTTGCGCAAGTTGTGCAAAGAACGCCCCGATGATCTCATTGATTTCGTCTGCTTCAATAAGTGCATCTTGTCCTGCACCGAGTGACTTATTGACTTGGTCAGCAATAACCTGTCCTGGCGTGGTGATATCACAGTCAGTTTGTGCTCCACTTGCAACGTCGGTGTCGCTACATACTTTGAAGGATAAGAATCCATCTCCCCAGTCAAGTTCTCGTACGGTATTTCCTTCTGCATCAGCAATACGTGCGTACATTTCTTGTTCCGCAGCAAGGTATGCTCCGGTCGGCGTGTTGATAGGGTTTTGGGTGACTTCAAACCAGTTTTGTGGATTGTAGGAATCCCCCGCGAGGAATCCTTCTATATTGTCAGCAACTCCACTGAGGGTACATTGTGCTTCGCTGCCAAACCCCTCATGTGTTTCTTCTTGGTAGGTAGTGGCAAGTGCAATTTTTACGTCGAGCTGGAATGGACTACATAAGAAGTTAAGTGCAGGATCATTGTATATAAAGTCGCCTACTAGTGCGTCTGCTTGGTCAAGTAAGAACTGCTTGAGGTCGGTCACAAACGCAGGACTTCCTTGGAACCCGGAGTTAATCCAGTTGAGGATACTCTGGGTCATGCTCTTGAGAATCATTTTTGCAAGTGCATGTGCAATTGGGTCGAGTGAAAGTTCTTTTAAAGCTAGAGATGTCTGCAGTCCTGCAATGGTGGTGTTTGCGCCGGCACTAATGGTGTCTTGTACCGTACCGTTACCTCCAATGACAGTTACTGTATCGCCTGTGCCTAAGAATGCATGTGCTTTCTGTACCTGTGCATCAGGGGTTATGGGTGTAAATCCAACACTGACAAAAACAAGTATGAAGAGTGAAACTCCGCTTATAGATTTTTTTAAAAAAGAACGTGGATATTTCATACGCAGAAGTACTAATTGTTTTCGTTAATACTGATAACACTATAGACAACCGAGTTGGCGTTCCAGGTGATACCTTGGGTAACTAGTGTTGCATAGAGTCCGTTAAGCGATACAAGCAGGCCGGTAGCATCATCTTGATAGCGTTTGAGTCGCAGCAGTGCGAGCATGGGGTCGGAAAAGGCATTACGCATAGCAGTGATGTCCGAAAGAATTGCTTGGTAACTGTTGAGTAGTGCAAGGTGTTCTTGCACCATGCTGCTTGGTACTGAAAGGTTTTTTGTGGTGTCTACATACTGCGAGTATGCGTCGATCTTTGCATCGAGTTTTTTAAGATCATCACCATTTTGGGAGCGCAGTGCTTGCACAAGAATGTCTGTTTCTGATTGTGTGCCGTCTTCAGAATATGAAACGACAATAGATGCGATCGCTTCTCCGTATGCGGCTAATGCCTCAGGAGAATTGTTGGTGGTGATTACAATGTCTGCAGGGGTAAAAAGTGTGTCAGTAGCTTCCTGTGCAAGTGTGTCTGCAGCATTGGCAACAAGTTCATCAGGCGCGGTGCCGAATGCTCCATAGTTTTCAGAGCGTACAATATCTTGGAAGAAGTCGAGCGCAAATTGTTCGGTTACGGTCTCAGGAGGTACGTAGTCTGCACCGGGTTCACCTGTTATTGCAAGTGGCTCAGTAATCTGCAACGCTTCCTGCCAATCAGGAACACCGTCCCCATTTTGATCTAGTTCGGGGAGTGCTCTTCGTTCAGGTGCGAAGAAAAAGTGCACCGGAGATAAGGACTGCGGTAAAAAGTAAAGCAAGTGAAATTCGTTTCTGTGATGCAGACATATGAACTGTATACATATATAAGTATACCAGCGGATCGGTGCTGGTGGCTTAGTGTGTGTATGAAGCTGTGGTTAACTCAGTGGATAACGCTGTATACAATATATGTACTACTGGTGTGCGGACAGTGTAGAAGTTAATGTAAGCCATTTTTCAAGAGGTACATCCTCTGCACGTGCTGAAACAGGTATCGCTGCTGTTGAAAACATGTGTATAAGTGCTTCTCGTGGGTATTGTTTTGCAAGGTTGCCAAGCAACTGCTTACGTTTTTGTCCAAAACCAAGGTGTAATACGTTGAAAAACAAGGTCTCATCGACAGTTTTGAAGTTGTGCCGGTTAATGTTTCGTATCGCGATAATACCAGAATCTACTTTTGGAGGTGGCGTGAAGTGACCCCTTGAAACTGTCTTCACATAGGTAGGGTTTCCGTATGCCTGCACCGAAAGAGAGAGGAGTGACTCTTTCTCCCCTCTCGAGATGTTACTACATGCTCGTTTTGCAACTTCTTTTTGCACTAAGTACACAAGATCTGTTGGTTGTGTATCTAATTCTAAAAAGGTGCGAAACAGAAGCCCCGACAGATAATACGGTATATTGGCAACGACTTTAAAGTTACGTTCAGCAATCTGCGGTAGGTCCGTACGCGCAAGCGTGCGCACATCGCGGTGCAATAGTATCAATTGTTTTTGTGTAAGGGCGTCTGCAAAAGTATCTTGGAGTACTGCAATTGCACGCGTGTCTGCTTCGAGGGCGATCACTGTTGCGCCGCGAGAAAGTAGTTCTTTAGTGAGCACTCCAGTCCCCGGACCAATCTCAAGGACAAGATCATCTTTCTGTACGTCTGCTGCATCACACATCCAACCAGGAACGACTGCACTGGTAAGAAAGTGCTGCCCGAGGGATTTCTTCGCATCAATTTTTTTGATATCTACCATATGCGCCTACAGTACGTAATCTTCAAGCATAATGCAACGCGTTAGAGAGAACCATACTATCTCAGTTAACTGAGATAGTTGTCGGTTGTATGCAAAAACGTGCGGCATGTATGCCGCACGTTTTTGCATAGGTTAGTCGAGGAATACTGTTGTTTCGTATCCTGAGGTTCCCGCGTTTCCAAGCAGTCCCCCGCTCCCTTCTGTGGAGGTGCTGATTTGCACGTACTTGTTACTTATGTCGTTAAGGAAAGAAGAAGGAACGTTTACACGTTGTTGCCCAAAGATGGTGCGCATATGTGCGTAGGTAAGAAAAAGTTTTTTTTCTGCACGAGTGAGCGCAACATAGAACAGTCGGCGCTCTTCTTCTTCGTCAATACCGGTATTGTCCAAACGCTCATGCGGGAAGAGTCCTTCTTCCATACCAGTGATAAAGACATACGGGAACTCAAGACCTTTTGCAGCATGTACCGTCATGAGACGTACTGCGTCTCGGTCTTCTTTTTTCTGAAGTTCGTCTTGGTCACTCTGGAGCGCAGCATTTTCAATAAGTGCCTCCACACCCTCTTCAGGACCAAGCTCATCGTAGCGTACTGCAAGGGTGACCAGTTCCTGCAGGTTTTCTAGGCGCTCAAGATCTTCTTCAGTACCATGTTTTTTTAAGTCAGCTTCAATTCCGGTTCGTGAAATGATGAACTTTAGTGTCTCTGAAATCTTTTCGGTTCGTGCATGATCGGCAATGTCTTGCATCATCGCATCAAAGCGTTCTACCTTCTCAAGCGTTGCACCTTTGAGTTCATCGCGCCTGCCCTCAAGTACTTTCAGCATGGTTACTTTCCCGATTCCCCTTGTGGGGGTATTGATGACACGGGTGATGTCCGCCGTACTCCCTGGGTTTAGTGCAAGGCGAAGGTACGAGAGTATATCTTTGATTTCTTTTCGTTCAAAAAACTTTGTACCTAAAAGTTGATAGGGGACGTTAAAGTTTAAGAATGCTTCTTCAAGTATGCGTGATTGAAAGTTTGTGCGATACAGTACCGCAATTGAGGAAGGAGAAGCACCGTCCTCAATGAGTGCCTGTATGGTCATAACGATATACTCAGCTTCATCGTAGCCTGAGCGTGCCGCGTGGAGGGTTATTTTTTCTCCCTCTTTGTTTGAAGTGAATACGTTCTTCGGAATACGATTTGTATTTTTCTCAATAATGTCATTGGAGGCCCCAATAATGGTTCCTGTTGAACGGTAGTTTTCTTCAAGGAAGACACTTTTTGCACCTTCAAAATTATTTTCAAATTGCAGTACATTTTTTATGTCTGCCCCACGCCAAGAATAAATGTTTTGGTCGACATCTCCTACAACACATATGTTGTTATGTGCCTGTGCGAGTAGTTTAATGATTGCGAACTGGACTTTATTGGTGTCTTGGTATTCATCAACATGAATATAGCGGTAGCGCTGTTGGAGTGTTTCTCGTACGGTTGGGTACGCCTCAAGCATGCGTAATGTTTTTAATAAGAGGTCGTCAAAGTCGAGTGCTTGATCTTGCGCGAGTGCTTTGTCGTAATGTTCCCATACTTCAGCACAGACTTTTTCTGGGTACGATGACGCAGTTTCTAAATAGTCTGTTCGTGAAAGTGCATCACCCTTCGCACGCGAGATCATTGAGAGCATTTTCCGAGGTTCAAATTGCTTTGGGTCATATCCTGCCGTTTCGATTGCTTTTTTGATTGCTCGATTGCTGTCACTACGATCATAAATGGTGAAATGTCGTGGGAGGTTAACGGTTGCATGGTGTTCACGAAGTGTCCGCACTCCAAACGCATGAAAGGTAGTGACAGTAGGTGTTGAATCGACACCTGCTCGGCTGCTTTCGGCGTAGGTGGCGATGAGTGCTTGTACGCGCTCACGCATTTCGGTAGCTGCTTTGTTGGTGAAGGTAACTGCAAGGATGTTGTGAGGAGCTACACCGTTGAGGATAAGGTGTACGATACGGTGGGTGATCACACGTGTTTTACCTGAACCCGCTCCTGCGAGCACAAGAAGGGGTCCTTCGGTAGTGGTAACGGCTTCTTTTTGTGGATCATTTAACTCGGCTATGTGTGCTTGTTCTGACATACGTGCGCATAACTATATCATGTATATCCAGTGTACCTAAAAAAGAGGTACCGTACCGAGGGTAAAAAATTATTCAATATAACTTACTGATGTCAATGGGATTATCGGCGCTAATATAGGGCATATTTTTATACTTTTTGCAGCACAGTGGAAAAGTGTAATACGTCAATTGACCACTCAGTGCGGTTTAGTATTATTATCCGCATACCTCATTTGGTATACGTTACAGCGATGTAACAAGGGAGGACCTCATGGTCCTTTTTACATGCAACGGAAGCAACAATACCGTAACGGGCGCAACACGGCGGAGAGACCATAACCAAAAACGTATAAAACAGATTTCACAAGACCCTGATCCCTCAAGTAGTCAGCGCATGAGTGCGCGCGATGATCAGGATACATATATAAGTAGCACTTCGGCTCGGGCGACGATTTTTGCCTCAGAGCTCATTCCTTTACTTGCAGTGCTACTGATCCCCTTTTCTGTGCATGCAGGAGTTTTCTCTTCAATGGCGCAGTTTTTTATAGAATCAGAAACCACTGAAGTTGCACGTGCTGAAGTTGATTATTCAGCCCGCTACACGCCACTGCTTACCGCAACCATACAAGCCGATCCACAAAAAGCGATTGGTGGTGGTGACCTTGCGGTGTCTGACGGCGCACTTGTTTCTACCGGTCCGGTTGGTGAAGATGAAATAGCAGCGTCAAGCGCAAGCGCTGGAGAAATCAGCGTGTATGTCGTACGTGAAGGTGATTCGCTATCACAGATTGCTGAGATGTATAACGTCACTACTAATACTATTTTGTGGGCAAACGATATTTCACGTGCAAGTGACATTCAGCCGGGCGACACACTCGTTATCCTCCCTATTGTGGGAGTGCGTCATGTAGTTGCTTCTGGTGAGACCCTTGGTTCTCTCTTAAAGAAATACGATGCAGATCTTGACGAGGTGCTGGCGTACAACAATCTTTCTGAAGACGCAGTGCTTGCTGTTGGTGATGAGTTGATGATTCCTGGTGGTGAACTACATACACCCCGTACTGTTGCAAAACGACCGGCACCAAGTAAGTCTCGTGGCGCTACTGGCGGCGGAGGTTTTTCTCATCCTGTGCCTGGTGCGGTGCGTACCCAGGGTATTCACGGATACAACGCGGTTGACCTTGCTGCAGGTCACGGAACTGCTATCCGTGCCGCAGCAGCAGGAGAAGTTATTGTGTCTAAGGCAAGTGGTTGGAATGGCGGATACGGACAGTATATTGTAGTGCGACACAACAACGGTACACAGACACTCTATGCACACCTCAGTGCAAACAACGTTGGTGTTGGTGCATGGGTTGGATCAGGACAAGTTATTGGTGCAATGGGTAACACGGGTAAGTCCACGGGAACGCACTTACACTTCGAAGTACGTGGAGGAAGCAACCCCTTTTAGAAAAGTTTGAAAAGTTGGCGGATATCTTTGTCTCGCTACATAAAATAAAAGTTCACCGTACGTTACGTACGGCTCTTTTTATTTCATTTATGCTCCTCGAGCTCCATTCAATTTTTCAACCTTTTGGATCTCTTCGATATATTCATACAAAAAGGCGCTCGCCCTACTTCGTAGGTCTCGCGCCTTTTTCGTTCCGTGTCTTGTGGCAGCCGCTAAATAGCGGGCGGTCGCGAGCTAACTTGAGTTTTTAACCAAATCTATTCTTTTATACATTAAATCTTTAAATTTTTTATTTTCTGTATTTACCCACTTCATAGCGGCCCACACCACATCATTGGTTCTTATAATTTTTTCATTCGCTTTCATATCGAGTGTTAAGGATTCTTTACTGCATTTAAAATAATAAGCACATCGTTCGATCAAGAAACTGAGCTGATCTGGGCTAAAATTTCCATGTATTTTTATATAAGAAAGCCCAAAGAAGTTAGAAATACACGCATGCTCAAAATCATAAAAATTAATTTTACCATCAGTGTCGATAATCAACTTCGACTGAATATCTCCCCAGGCAAAACCTAACCTTCTTTCAGCCTTGTTTACATTTTCTAGGTATTTCAAGTTTTCTTTCAGTGTAGTTTCTATCCATACAGTAATTTCTTCTGGGAGGGTACCCTTCTTTGCTTCTTCAAAACGATTAAACCCGTATAGCTTTATACTTTCAATTGGATCAACATAGTCGTAAAACCTTAAGCCATTACTTTTGCAGAAAGCAACAAAAGCAGAAACATCTAGAGTAAACAGCTTGTGTAGCTGGCGAGCAAATGAATCAATTTGATCATTAGAGAGATCTCTTTGTGACACAAGCTCACCTTCTATAAAGTTTTCGATAAGATAATTTTTGTCATAATCATAAAATAGAGCTCTCGGACAAAAATCTATACCCTCATTTTCAAAGTACCTGAGAAAAGAATTTTCTTTCTCCAAAGAATCTAAGAATTGAGGCTCGGTTGACTTCTTTAATCTCAACACAAATTTTTGTCCATTTTCTTCAAGTAAATAGTTTTCATTACCGAATCCTTCTGCTAAAAAAACCACATTGGGGCTACTCACTAACGATGATCTCTTTGCAAGTTCTGCCACTTCTTCATTTGTTTTCATTGTAATGATTGTAACAAACCAGCACGAAACATAATGTCTCGTGCTAGCTCTAAACTGCGCGTGGTCTTGGATTCAAACTAGAATATTTTATACACGAACCCTATACTGTAATGCCTCATATACATGAGGTGGTTGTATATCGTTTGAGTTGTCTAAATCAGCTATCGTCCGAGCAACTTTAATAACCCGATGGTAGCTCCGCGGAGAGAGGTTGAGTTTCTCGCTACTCGTGCGGAGGATGTGCTGTACTTCACCGCTGAGCGTGATAGTTTCCTCAATGTCACGTGCTGAAAGTTCAGCGTTTGTATACGTGCCACGTTTTTCTCCTCGTGCACGCATCATGTTTCTTGCGCTTTTGATTTGTTCTCGTGCACGCGCAGTCTCTCCAGTATTTGTTGTGGTAGTAGTGAGCGTGTCGTAGTCAACATGCGGTACTTCAAGCCAGAGGTCAATACGGTCAAGAATTGGTCCAGAGATTTTGCCTTTGTATGTTTCAAGCATGGCGCTCGCAAAGTCGGTAGTCCCATCCTCACTCCCCCGATAGGGATTCATTGCTGCAATGAGAATAAAGTCTGCAGGAAACAGCGCGGTCCCTTGTACGCGAGAGATAGACACGACGCGGTCTTCAAGCGGTTGCCGCAGTGCATCAATACTCCGTCGTTCAAACTCAGGGAATTCATCGACAAACAATACTCCCTTGTGCGCAAGTGTGACTTCCCCCGGGCGAGGGTGCGCGCCACCGCCGACCAATGAAGTGTGACTTGCGGTGTGGTGTGGTGCACGAAACGGAGGCTGCGCGGAGACATTATTTTCATATACCCCCGCAACGGAATGAATTGCGGTAACCTCGAGTGCTTCCTCTCGTGATAGTGGCGGAAGTATTCCCTGAAAGGCACGCGCGAGCATCGTCTTCCCTGTCCCCGGAGGACCAACCATGATGACATTGTGTCTGCCTGCCGCAGCAATAAGAAGACCTCGCTTTGCAGCCTCTTGTCCTTTAATGTCTTCCAGTCGTGTAAGTCCGTCATGCCACTGCTCTTCCATGTGTGTGAGCTCTTGAACTGGCAGACAGCAGTGTTTTTCTTCATCTTTAGTTATATGGTGTACAACGTCCATAAGCGTACGTGCTGGGTAGATGGTTATGCCTGCAACAAGTGCTGCCTCCTGTGCATTGTCTTTAGGAACAATAACTTCGCTATAGCCGTGTTCTTTTGCTGCTTGCACAATAGCAAGTACTCCCCGCACTCCGCGTAGGTGCCCATTGAGAGAAAGCTCTCCCACATACATGCGCGAAACGTCAGTGGTGGACACTTCCTCTGCTGCGATGAGGTACGCAATGGCAATAGGGAGGTCGAACAGAGGTCCTTCTTTTTTAAGGTCAGCAGGCGCAAGTGAAATAGTTATTTTATGGTTCTTACTTTTTGGAGATGGAAAACCACTATTTTTTATCGCCGCACTGACACGGTCTTTTGCTTCTTCAATTGCTTTTCCAGGAAGTCCCACAATGGAAAATGAATGCAGACCTCGGGTGAGGTCTGCTTCAATAGTTACCGGTACACCTCCGGTAACAGTTCCTTGTGCAGTGTGTGTGGTTGCGACTGCCATAGTTATGAAGGAAGTTGTGATTCGTTATCGAGGTCAGCTTTGCACGTCCGTGCTGCGGGATTTACTGAAAGCCGGTCTTCCTCAATTTCATTTTTACATAGTTCACAGGTCCCATACGTACCTGCGTCAATTTTGGAAAGCGCACGTTTGATATTGTTGCATCGTGTTTCGAGAGCACTGAGTGTTCCGCGGCGTTCTTGCCAGGCTTCAGAACGGTCGCCAAAATCATTTGGATCGGATTCATTTTTTGAAGGTTCCTCTGGCGTGGTGATCCAGTCTTCGGGTGCGTTTGGATTTTGTACTCCAAGCTCTTCTAAGGAATGTGTTATTTCTGCTAGTTCTGTTTCGAGTATTTTTTTGTATGCTGATGTCTTCATATACAGACAGTATACCGCATGTGCTTTACTGACCTATCAAAGGGAGTAGCTTTACAAATGTTTCTGAGTCAGGAGTAATCAGAATCATGTTTTGCTTTATAAAAGAATAGATGAGTCGCTCAGAGTTTGTTGCATCGACCAAGACGCGTGCGCTCTTGTTTGCAATGACCGTATCTCTAAAGAAGGCAGTGCGTATTTGGGTGTCTGTTCGAGCGTATGGGTCATACGATTCTGATACGGGTGAACCAAACAATGGTGAGAGGTCGCTACTGAGCACGGGTTCCCACTGCAACATACCTGCAAAACTCGTGTCAAAATTAGTTGTTTGTATAAGTATGAATGGTTTTGTGCCATCAATACTGCCGAACATTATTTCTGAAATATCACGTGTGAATGATCCTGGTGTACGCAACGCCAGTGAGTTGAGGATTGTTTGCGCATCAGCAGGAATGGTTTTTCCAGACGTATCTTGCATTGTTGGGTATATTTGTATGGTTTCACGACTTGTCAGAGACGCGTTAAGTATTGACTGGAATGTGGCATCTTTACTGGTGTGTAACGTCACCGGAATTTGCTGTGTGGTTTGTAGTAATGAAGGAATACGGATTGGTGCCGCTTGTTCAGCTGGCGTGGAACCCATAAACATGTAGACACTTGTTCCGATACCAAGTAAAGAGGCACCAACAATAACAAGCCCATAGATATATATCGGTACTCGAGATGGTCTTGTAGCTGTTTGTGTTTCGGCAGAAGGTTGTAGGCGAGGAGTTTTTGTCTCAATTGGTTTCTTTTGCAGCACTGGTGTTGCTACAGGATCTGCTTTAGGTACAGCTGAAACCGGTGGCGTGTTGGACACTGCTGTTTTTGCTGCAGGAGGCTGCGTAACGTTGCGTTGGACCGTAGAGGGTGTTTCCGCAACCGGTGTCGGTGTTTTGGTTTCTTCCTTTTCTTGCGCACGATCAAATACCGGCTTTGGCGGTGGACCTTGTGCAACAACACGTTCTTGCAACAGTGTATCAATAGGGTCTGCGACCTGTTCTTCAGGAACTGCTGCAGGAGCATTTTCTTGTTCAGGCATTTTTAAGGTGCGTACATCAACTGGAGTTTCGTCGGTGGTATGTGTCCAGGTGGGAGCAGGTACGTCTTCTTTTTTCTTGATACCAACACTTGTTTTGGGAGCTTCTCGTTTTTTTGTGGTGAGTCGTTTTACCGTAATGCCGTGATCATTTTGTGGCACGTGATAACTGGCGCGTGCTGCTGCTGCAATAGTTGCAATACGCGTTTCTGCTTTACTGACCATGTGTTCAGGTTCTTTTTGTTTGGTGAGTATTTCTTTTTTTGTGCCAAACCAATTTTGAAGCGATGCTCCAATTGCAGGCAATAGCCGAAACTTCTTTCTTTTTTTGTTTTGGATGATGGTTCCCTCTACTGCATCGTCATGGAGAGAAATATTTTGTGGTGCCTGGTTCAGCGTTGTGGCATCTGAAAAATTCCCCTCAATCTGTGCAACTTCATTTGCTAATGTTGTAGTATCAACAACAAGTTTTTTGGGTTTTGGTGCAGATGCAACAACTTCTGCCGCAAGCTTTTCTTTACTCAAAATCTCCTCTGCTTTTGAAACAATAGGCGCAGCTTCTTTTGGAACAGGCATCGTTGCGTCACTTGCAGCAAGAAACTCTGAGGACTTTTTTACTTTCTCTCTTTTTCGATCAAGTGCTGCTTGCGGGAGCTTTGTTTCTTTAGGAGTGGCAAGAATAGCGTCGGTGCGTTGTTGTACCGATTTTTCTTCTTGTTTGAGTACGGGACGATTAGGCACTTCTTCACCACGTGCGCGTAGAGCGTCAGTGGTATAGGTGCGTATACGTGCAATGGAATGATCATTCCCTGTTGTCATGTTCTATAGTATCGCATGGTTTGTTTTTCTTGCTAAGGTACGTTATATACAAAAGACCGGAGGCGTTGCCTCCGGTCTTTTGTATAGTTACGCTTCTTTGCGTGGTGGTCGTTCAGGTGGTTGTATTCCCTTGCGTTGTGCAAAGTCGGGGTCGGCTTGCTTGATAGAAAGTCCTATTTTTCCATCTTCAACCTTTGAGATAATTACTTCTACCGTTTCTCCTTCAGCGAGTATACCGTCCATTTTTTCGATCCGGAACGGCGCTATTTCAGAAATGTGAATGAGTCCTTCATTTTGTGCATCGATTTTTGCAAACGCACCGAAGTCTACAACACGTACAATAGTAGCTTGTACGCGCTCACCCACTTCATACACTTTGGTGAGCGCTTCAATGCGCGCTGCTGCAGCTTGTGCGGTGCCATTTTTCCCAGTGATGAATACTGAACCGTCGTCTTCAATAGAAATTTCTTCAACCCCGGTTTCTTCTTTGAGAGTATTAATGGTTTTTCCTCCAGAACCAATGACTAACCCAATCTGCTCAGGGAGAATGTTAAGCGTTACAATCTCTGGGGCACGGGGCGATATATGCGCACGTGGTTGCGCAATGGCTGCTTCCATAACGTCAAGAATCTCTAGACGTGCTCGTTTTGCTTTTTCAAGCGCTTCACCAAGAATCTGCACCGGAATACCTTCCACTTTTACATCCATCTGGATTGCGGTTACACCTTCACGCGTACCTGCAACCTTAAAGTCCATGTCACCATGTTCGTCCTCAGGTCCTTGAATGTCAGTAAGCAGTGCGTAGTTATCTTTGTCGTACATCATAAGTCCAGAGGCAATACCTGCAACCGGTCGCTTGATTGGTACCCCGCCATCCATGAGTGCAAGTGTTGAGCCACACGCAGATCCCATTGAGCTCGATCCGTTAGATGCCATCGTTTCAGATACAAGGCGGATTGTGTAGGGGAATTCACTTTGCGGAGGAATCACCGGTAAGAGTGCTTTCTCTGCAAGTGCGCCGTGACCAATCATACGTCGATTGAATCCTCCAACACGACCTGACTCCCCTACTGAAAAAGGTGCGAAGTTGTAGTGGTGGATGTATCGCTTTTTACTGTCTTGATTTTCAATAGTATCAATCAGTTGTGCGGACTCAGGTCCTGCGAGTGTCAGTGCGGTGAAGATGTGCGTGCCTCCCCGATAGAAAATTCCTGAGCCATGCAGTACTGGTGACACATCACCTGCCTGTGCGTACAGTTCTCGTACGGTATCCATGTCCCGTCCGTCAGCACGTTTCCCCTCTTCGATTGCGCCGCGGTGTAGCTCCTTGTCTACTTCTTCCTCAAAGTAGTCCGCTGCATGTGCTGCGTTCACTTCTGCATCAATCCTCTCTTCAATTGCTGCAAGGAATGCATCTTTTAGTGCATAGATATGGTCCTTTCCGGCACGATTAGAAAAGAGCACTTCAGTGAGCTGTATTGCAAACTCGTCTTTGAAAAGAGTATGCACCGCTTCAGGAAGTTGTGGCGCTTCGTATATTCGCTTTTCTTTTCCAATCTCTGCAATAATTTCTTTTTGCCAAGTTTCCAGTTTCTGATGAATCGCAACGCTCGCTTCAAAGACGGCGAGGATGTCACTTTCAGGAACTTCAAAGGCGGCTGTTTCAATCATATTGATGTTGCCGTCTTTTCCGCAGGCAAGCACCTCAAAAGAAAGCTCATGTTCTTCGCGCTGAAGGTATGTTGGGTTTACAATCACTTCGCCTGTTTCTTTGTGTTGTCCAATACGCACAGCACCAACAGGTCCAGCCCAAGGAATGTCAGATACAGACAGTGCAAGTGATGCTCCAATAACACCAAGCACGTCGGGGTCGTCTTCTCCCATGGCAAGTACGGTGGTGACTACTTGTATGTCGTTGCGCATGCTTTGATCAAACAATGGTCGGATCGTTCGATCGATGATGCGTGCAGAGAGTACTGCCTCATCGCTTGGTCGTCCTTCTCGTCGCATGAAGCGACTACCGAGCATCTGTCCTGCTGCGTAAAACTTTTCTTCAAACTCTACCGACAGTGGAAAGTACGGCATGTTGCTCGTGCGACTACTCATCACTGCAGTGACAAGAATTGCAGTATCCCCCATACGAAGAATCACTGAGCCGTTTGCCTGGTTGGTAAGGTCAGTAAACTCAGCGGTCAATGTTTTACCCGCAATGTCTACTTCAAAGGTTTTCTTTTGCATTATGAAATTGTATTTATAAGATCTGCAAGTTTCAGATTAGAACACACATGTGTGGTAACCTGCCTACTTGCAGACCTTTTGAATAACGTACTAACGATACCAATAAAGGCTGGAAACGTAAAACGTTTCCAGCCATATGTTGCAAGCTCCAACTTGTTCCTGTTGTAAACTTTTGCATGTTTCCTAAACTTTATTTTATTTTCTCCCCACTGTTGTACACAAGGGCATTAACCGTAAACGTTATTTTATCATTAATGATAAAATAACGTTTACGGAGTTTCTTCTAAAGAAAACCACGGTCATGCATGACCGTGGTTTTCTTTTTATAAATCATCAGTGTCAGTTCCGGTGGTGATCACTTTTTCTATTTGTGATCGTAGGTTTTCTTTTCCGTGTGACTTTGTCTTGGATGTTGCTTTCTTGCTCGTCTTTTTTCGTGCTGACTTCCCGCGTGGTGCACGGTAGCCAAGTAGAAAGTTTTTCGGATCTTCGTCGAGGTCGATGAAGTCATCTACTGCAGCGCGGAATGCAGAAGATGCACTGCGGCCGAAGGTGACTCCTTCTACCTGGCATCCCATGTTTTGAATGTATTCAACACCCGGGATGAAGTCGCCGTCGCCCGTTGCAAAGACAATAGCGTCAACTTTGTGTGCAAGCTTGATAGCGTCTACCACCATGCCTACGTCCCAGTCAGCTTTTTTTGCTCCACCGTAGAAAATCTGCAGGTCTTTTGTTTTAATCTCGATCCCTACTTTTTCAAGCGCTTCGAAAAATGGCTGTTCCTCCCCGCTTTCAGTGTTTACCACGTACGCTGCGGCACGAATAAGTTTACGCTCACCAAGTGCCGCTTTCACGACATTGGCAAAGTTTACTTTTGCTTTGTATAAATTTTTTGCACTATGATACAAGTTTTGTGTATCGATGATGATTGCTACCCGTTGGTCCGGGTGTCTAATTACTCCCATAAGTTTTAAAAGTTACGCGCACGATTATTGATCCATATCTTTGTCAGGCTGCGCAAAATTTTCTCGTCGTACCAAGTTAGTACGTCTCGCAAAATCTTACTTACCTTCCTCGATCTGCATTCAATACCCGAGCGCTCTAGTATGTTTCTTTTCGTATAAAAATTTGAATCAGTTACGATTCGTACTTCGCAGTGTATCACAAAGAGAAACGGTAAGCCCCGCGCCTTATAGGCGCGGGGCAAACGTTTCAAGCAGATTAGCGCTTTAGTCCGAGTTTCTTAATAAGACCCTCGTACGCTTTTTCATCTTTTCGCTGTAGATACTTTAGGTGCTTGCGACGATTCGCAACCATCTGCAGTAGTCCACGACGTGAGTGAAAATCTTTTTTGTGCTTCTTAAGGTGTTTCGCAAGCTCTTCAATCTGTCGAGTGAGGAGTGCTACCTGTGCTTCAGCAGAACCAGTGTCGGTGTCGTGCTTCTTCACATCCTTAATTGCGTTTGCTTTTTTTACTTTGCTTAACATAGTGTGTTTAAAAAATGCGTATTCTGTAATAGATACGACTTCAATGAAGTCCTACAGAAGTACGCGTACTAACCTGCGAAGGTTCCGTACACTATAGCACAATTTACATAAATTGCAAGTTATGCCTTTACTTTCACTGCCTGTCAAAGTTATTGTGCGACACTTCTCTTGGTATACTTATATATGTATGAATCCCACCCTTACTTTGCCACAGTGTTGGGTTGGGAAAATAAAACAATTGATATATGTCGAATTCTTATCAAAAATCTAATCACTTTGACACGCAAACATTGTTTGTAGTGGCAAAGTAAGGGTCGGGATGAAGCTTTCGCAGCTAAAACGAGAATTTTTAGAATACTTAGAGATTGAACGGGGGCGTTCGTTGAAGACGGTTGAAAACTATGAACGGTACCTCACAAAGTTTTTAGCATTTGTAAAAACCGACTCCCCTTCTAAACTAACCGAAGAGCAGGTGCGTGAGTTTCGCCTCTACCTCAACCGACAACCAGGAACAAAAGTTGGTGGTCGCATGGAACCAATGAAGCGAAAGACTCAGAACTACTACTTGATCGCGGTTCGCGCTTTTTTGAAATACATGCGTAAGCGTGGAATCGAATCGCTCAACCCCGAACGTATTGAGCTTGCGAAAGTAGCAGAGCGTTCACTTGACCTGATTACTGCACAAGAACTCGCGCGCCTTATGAAAGCACCTGACCAAAAAACAATTCAGGGGTTGCGTGACTATGCTATTTTGCAACTTCTTTTCTCTACCGGTTTGCGTATCTCTGAACTTACCGGACTTTCTATCGATGACGTTGACCTTTCGCGTGACGAATTTTCAGTGCGTGGGAAGGGTGAGAAGATCCGCGTGGTCTTTCTTTCGGAAGAAGCAAAGAAAGCGATTCGGGCATACCTCGGCGCACGGAAGGATATGCATGATGCGCTCTTTATTCAGTATGGGAAAAATGCAAAGAACGCTGCTGACCTCCGGCTCTCTCCTCGCGCCGTACAGCGGATGCTCAAAGCCTGCGCAGCTCAGGCAGGTATCACTCGAAAGGTATCGCCACACGTTATTCGTCACAGCTTCGCAACTGATCTTCTGCAAAATGGTGCAGACCTTCGTTCAGTGCAGGCACTTCTTGGTCATGCAAACATTGCAACCACACAGGTCTACACACACGTCACAGATAAGCACTTAGCTGAAGTACATAAAAAGTTTCATAGTAAAAAGTAAGTAGAAGAAGATGAAAAGAAAAACCCGATTACTTTTACTCGGTTTTTTCTTCAGATTCTATAATTTCTGAATCATCTTCAGGGTCGCCAAAGTATTTTTCACTGATCCTGGCTAATTTGTCATATATTTTTACACGAATATGTTCTGGTAGTTGGGTGATCAAATCTTGGAACGCTTCGTAGAAAGCGCTATTTTTTGAGAAAGACTTTACTGAAAGCTGGGTTTGTAATTCTTTAACAAGCAGTCTTCTTTTTTTAAGTTCAATGTTGGGCATATGTTCGGATAGGATATCTACAAATGAATTAGGAAGATATGTACCGTTTTGTACATATTCTTTGAATACACTGTTAAGAATTACCTCTTCAGGGATATCGGCTATGGCGCTGATAAAAGCAATGTATTGTTCTGCAACACACATTTCGTTTGTATAGCCAACTTTTGTCTCGTGTAAGATACTGTCCAGATACGTGTTTTCAAAGTGATTGCGTGGGCACTGTGTGAGGTACGTTCGTGCCATACGTAGCGAGATCAGCTGTGTTATTGCCTCGTTGATTCCCCTTCCTTTTTCTGTGATGTATCTCTCGGTTATTAACACTTGGTCTGACTCTCGAAGGACAAGTGACTGTTCCTCTCTTTCAACTTGCAGACCGAGAGCCCGGTAGTGAGAGTGGTCTGGCATGCTCGTATTTCCTGTGTCAGTTATTGCGTGGAGCTCTTCATGAATAAGAGAATGTACCGTTTTGATCCAGCCTAATATATCATCAAAATGTGCCCTTATTTCTTCTTCGTTCTCGTCTAAATAAGTTTGATCCGTAGCCATTGCTCGCACCTCAGTTGTGGTAACTGGAGGTTTCTTCTCTCCATGAATATGTTGGGCTATCATTTCACGTATCAGACCATGAGATTTTTCTTTAGATTTGGAATGATTCCATTTTATAAAGACACGAGTGTGGTTAATATAATTCTGCAATGCAACCAAGTGTTGATCATTATAGAGTATTTGTGCGTTAGTAGATGCCGATTTAGAAAGTTTATATGCATTAAGTGTAATAAACTTATTTAAGTTGTAGGTTGCATTAGATGTGTCGGTGTCCTTACCTTTTTCGATTATAATTTTTGCTTTTGGGATAAAGCGATTCATGCATGAAATGACTCCCGTTGTTCCAAGGCTCTTACGTAGTTCTTGAAGAAATATATTGCGGACTGCAGTTTCATTTATATCATCTAAGTATCCGGCGATTTGTTTCATTTCAGGAGTGTCTTCAATTTCTTCAATGGATACATCTAGATCATCAAAAGCAGATTCAGCTTCAGGCGAGTAATTGCCGATAGGTTTTTGAGGGAAACGTTCACCTTCCATAATGTATTGATTATACCGCACGACCCGTACAGATATAAAAAGTGCGCCGAAAACTATCGGCGCACTACTCTGTCTCGAGGTCGGGCGGTAAATCTGTGAAGATACAACACTTCTTCAGTTACTTGGATAAAGTACGCTTGATGTGACGCTCGCTCACCATCTTTAGGGGTGAGCTGTACGCGATAAAAATCACCCGCTCCCCCATTGCAATGTTTCATGCCGCCAGGGTATGGTCGAATGGAAACTCCTTTCATGTTTTTGAGCGTATCTACAAACAATGCATGCTGTTCAGGTTTCACTTCGGGTAGTGTTTTCGTAAGAAAGGTATCTATGCGCTCACGCGTTTCTGCATCTATGTCATCAGGCATAGATATTGCTGCCAAAACATCTTCCATGTCATCACCTCTGATTTTCTGTGCGTACTTTCGCAAATTGTATAAGGTATGTCAAACACGGTATACTGCCACTATATGAAAATCTACTCATGGAATGTAAATGGCATTCGGGCGGTTGAAAAAAAGGAGATGTTGGCACCTTTTATACAAAAACATAGCCCTGATGTACTGTGTATTCAAGAAACAAAGGCACAGGAGGACCAGGTTGCTGATATGTTTGCAGAATTATACCCAGCATATGAGCAATATTGGCATTCTGCTGAGCGAAAAGGCTACTCAAGTACTGCAATTTTCACCAAAATACCTCCCCTTGAAGTCATCTTAGGTATTCCTGATGACTTGAAAAAGAAGTACAAATTGGATGATGCCTACGGAGACACCACCAAAGAAGGACGTGTATTAACGCTTGAGTTTGAGCATTTCTACCTTTCAACAGTGTATACGCCTAACGCAAAGGATGATTTAAGCCGTATTCCTATGCGTCAGCAGTGGGATCCTGCATATTTGCAGTACATGCAACGCCTTGAGAAAGAAAAACCCGTTGTTTTTTGCGGTGATTTCAATGTCGCGCATACTGAGATAGACTTAGCACGTCCAAAACCAAATATGGGCAAAAAAGGCTTCACAGAAGAAGAAAGAGCTGGTTTTGATGCCATGATTGGTGCAGGATACGTTGATAGTTTGCGGTATTTTCATCCGAAAACACCCGATTTATACACGTGGTGGAGTCATTGGGGTGGCGCACGAGAACGAAACGTTGGGTGGAGGATTGATTATGTGATGGTGAGTGGCGCACTCACCTCTCTGCTCAAAAACGCTAAAATCCACCCAGATGTCTATGGGAGTGATCATTGTCCGGTATCAATTGATATTTCACTATAAGAAAACCCACAGCAAGCGCTGCGGGTTTTAAGTTGTGATGGGGTCGAAGTGATTGATTACGTGACTTTTGTCTCGGGCATGTTGCTTTGCACGCTTTGTGACACGAGCAAGCTTCTTGCTTGTTCGGTAGGTGCTTCTCCATACGGTTACGAGTGTACAAAAGTGCTCATCTACAACGGCGATGCAAAATTTTTCGCTTTCGAGAATGAACAAGAGAAGATAGTGGTACTTTTGCTCCTCCCAAACGTCAGTGCCGAGTGTGAAGTAGCTTTGAGTTTCAACAAGATTACGAATGACACAAGGTGAAACTGCTGCTCGGGAAAGCGCATTGATAGCGCCGTGCCGTGATATTTCCATAAGGCTCCTTTCGGTTCTAACTGCAGTATACGCAGCAGAAAATAAGTGTCAAATCTATTCCTACAACAACACGATTTACAGCAATGTCAAATGCTAGTATCGATAAGGAGATTACATGGCTTTGTTGAGCCATGAAAACACTTTTTTAAAATGCGTGTCCTTTATAAAGGACACGCAATATTAGTTTTGCACAGTTATACACAAGCTTGTCCTTTACATATCCTTGTAAAGGACATAGTATATATGCAGGCCCAGAGAGGGCGAGCACATACAACAAAATGTAGAGCGCAGAAATGCAATCAACAGAGTATGTCTTAAAGAGCACATTTCACAAAGCAAAATGAGTTAATACCTCCAACTCTAAAGTTCATAACATCCCACCTAATCTAAGTAAGCACTTGTATAGTGAGTTGCGATGAGGAGAAGAATCAAAAAAGAAGTAGAAGCGAAGTGATTCCCATCCTCATAGCAGCTCATACACAAGAAAAGTACAAATTTAAACTAGTACGAGCTTACAACAAAGAACCAAAACAATTGGAAGTCCAGAAGAGAAAAAAAGGACGACCACCTGAGACAAACCGTCTCGATATAGGTTCGCAAAGAAGTAAGGCCCTAGGAAACCGGCAGCGAATGCATCCACACATTAGCTATCGATTCCCTAGGGTCTTTTTTGAATGAACAAATGCCCAAAGGGCATATTGTGAATTTATGTCCCAATCCCTTCCTTCCCTAGAAGGGATTGCTGGACGAGCAAAGTCTAGATGTATCATGAGTCTACATCTAGGTACGGCTTCTAAAAAAATATGTGCCGTTTCCTTCGTACTGCACTCAGAAATAGAGTTATAAATAACTCCAAGAATACGGCTTAAAATATAGCGATTGGAAGTTATCCACCGACAAAGACAAAAAGCGCCTATTTAGGCACTTTTTGTGTATTTTATGGCTTTGATCGCGTAATTTGGGGTTAATTTAGCCAACTTTATGCTCTCTCGCGATGGCTTTGAGTGCTTTTTCCTCTTCTGTTGCCTGCTTTTCCTTCCCTGCTGTCCCCAATTTCTCAAGTTCTGTTTCAGGGAGTGTATTAAGCTCTAAAACCCTTGTTTCTAAGTACTTTTCTTCATTTTTAGTGGGGTCCTCCAGCACTTCTTCTAACAAAGCATGCAGGATATATCCTAGCTTTTTCCCCGGTTTTTCCCCAGTAATGTCCATAATGTCCTTTCCGTCTACCTTCAGCATCTTAACCGATATAGGGTCTCTTAAAGCTTCATCAACCATGGCTTTGTACTTACGAAACCGAAACGGCTGCTCTTTAGGTCTTCCGGTACCAATGCGATCACAAATACGAAGATTGAGAAGATCATCAATATGATCTTCTCCTATGCGCACAATAGTACGCCGTACTGCTGCGAGTGTAATTTCGTCAGGATCTGAGAAAAACATGTGCCAGCGCACGAGTTTTTCAACATTTTGGCTGAATTCTCGTGGCATTTTCAGGCGTTTGAGTATCTTGCGGGTCATGCGAGCGCCAACTACCTCGTGCCCGAAGAAAGAATAAGCCTTATTTTTGCCACCCATCGTTCGTGTGGCTGGTTTTCCGATGTCATGGAGAAGTGCAGCGTAGCGCATTTCGAGTGAAAAGCCCTTGTCAGCGGCCGCTTGGCAGGTACGTAGTAGGTGTTCGTACACGTCAAAAGCATGAATGCCTCCCTGCTCACACCCAATAGCGTCCTTAATCTCAGGCAGTACATAGTTGAGCATTCCAAGACGCTCAAGGAATACGATGCCCTGCATCGGTGTGTCTGAGTGTATGATCTTCTGAAATTCATCCGCGATACGTTCAATAGAAATACGTTCTAAAAGCGCACTATTCTTAGTGATTGACGTCATAGTCTCTGACTCAATGGCAAAGTTGAGTTGAGCAGCTAAACGAACAGCACGCATCATACGTAGTGCGTCTTCTCCAAAGCGTTCGTCTGGATTCCCTACTGTTTTAAGCCGTTTTTTCTTTATGTCTTCAATGCCACCAAATAAATCAACAAGTTTTTCGTCTTCTATACGATAGGCGATCGCATTGACGGTAAAATCACGTCGTTTGAGGTCTTCTTCAAGCGAAACGCCAAACGCTACGTTATCAGGGCGGCGTGCGTCTGAGTATGTTCCTTCAGTGCGATAAGGCGTAACTTCAATAACTTCAAGTGTTGGATCTTCAGCATCTTCAAACTTTACTCCGACAGTCCCGAAGTCGTTGTTGCAAAAGGTCTCATCTTCCCCGAAAAGACTCATTATTTCTTCAGGAGTAGCGTCGGTAGTGAGGTCCCAGTCTTTTGGGGTTCTACCGATAAGGAGGTCACGTACACAGCCACCCACCAAATACGCCTCAAAACCTCCCTTTTCAAGGGTTTTTGAAACATGTTGCACTTCTTTAGAGATGTCTGTGTGGGTTATCATTGGTGTTATTGTAGCAGATTACATTGCATGAATGTGTCTTATGTTACTAAAGACTTCGTTCTATTAAGTACCTGCTGACCCAGCGCCTTGTTTTCTTTTTTTTTGAGAAGGCAAAGCAGAATTTTCGGACTCGATCCTTACAGGATCAGTACAGGTTGTCACTATTTTGTTTCCTTCGTCACAAAATAGCAGGCAGCCTTTTCGAGTCCTGGTAGCCTACAGTCATACACAAAGGCCGATGCATATGCATCGGCCTTTGTTTATTTTTGTGTGCCTACCAGGACTCGAACCCAGAACGCTTGGGCCGAAACCAAGAATGATATCCATTTCACCATAGGCACAGGTGTTTTTATGAGTACTGCACGTATTTCGGCTGTAATGCAGTGGGAATACTATACTTTATTTAAAAAGAAAATCAATAGTGCCACTTTCTGTGTCCCGCTGTGGTTTTTCAGTCTCTGTTTTTATAACTTCTTCCACAGCAACTTAAACAGCTTCTCTTGAAACCTTGCTATCTTTGCTGACTCTACAATGAATGCCGTATCTGAATCGTAGTCCACATATGCTGTCTTGTCTGCATAGACCACGAGCGAAATATTGTCTTCAAAGAGGTCGAAGTCTTTAGGGATTGCTTTTATGGTGCGTTCCAACTTCTGTTCTTTTTCTGCTGCCTTTGCTTCGCTTGTAATCACCAAGCGTTCGATCTGTTTTGCGTCACGAACCTGCATGTAGTAAGTATCTTTGTATGGCGTGCTGTCACCTAGATGCGAAGTGTAACGATAAAAGGTGCTTCCTCGTGGTAGTGAGTATGCAATATCATCATATACAAAACGTAGTCCCTTCTTCCCTTCAAAGTATCTAATGGTTGGTCGTTCAGGTTCTACTTCTTTATATTCTTCAACCAGGCTGGTGAGCATGTTTGTAGTGTCTTCTTGCTTCTTTTTATACTGAGTCAAGATGCGTTCGGGCGATTCTGCTTTATAAAAAATACGCTTCTGCTTTTGTACAAGACTGACATACCCGCTATTCTGCATTTTAGGCAGAAGTGTATACAGTGCAGGTCGATTGATATGTGTTTCTTTGCTAATGCTCGAAAGTGACATAATGCCTCCCTGTAATAGCGTCTCATATACGGCTGCTTCCTTTTTAGTTAAGCCTGCATGAATGAGAATTTCGAAGGTATTCATGGAAATTTGTAAGATATATTTACAAAACTAATATAGTTTAATATAAACACATAATTACTAAAAAGCAATTATATTTTCATATGTATGTACTTTAGTCTGACAAAAATAATTCTGAACGTATAGTAAGCCTGAAAGTTCTTTACAAAAGAAAGGAGGATCCCATGTCGATCTTCAGAGTAAACCAAAATGCCGTACAGAACCAAGCGATGCAGTTTGCAATCATGGCGCATGCAAATCAGGTGCGTAAAGGCAATGAGCACATCCCGTATGTTTTTCATGTGATCGATGTTGCTGAAGAAGTGATCTACTACTCGGATCTCCCAGTTGCGCAGCTGGAGACTGCGGCAGTTGTTGCGCTTCTGCATGACACGGTTGAGGATACGATCGTTACTATTGCCGATATTGAAAATAACTTCGGCAAAGAAGTTGCGCAAGGTGTTGCAGCCTTAAGCAAAGACGCATCAATTGTTGAGGCATCAGAGATCTCAAAGCTACAACAGCTGCAGGAAAGCATTAAACGCATCAAAGCGGCACCGCGTTACGTATGGGCAGTGAAAATGGCTGACCGTGTATCGAACCTCAAGAATTTTCCAGCTATGTGGAGCCGGGAAAAGATTGAGCAGTATCTCGATGAGTCTGTATTGATTGCTCGAGAGCTTAGCGAAGCGTCCGAAGGGCTCCATGCTCGGTTGCTGATGCGGATCGCAGAAGCACGGCGTATGCTCTGTATCAAAACATGAAAGGAGGATGAAATGAAGCAGCACACAGTAGTTCGGCAGGACTGGCTTGAGTCGGAAGCAGGTTGGGGTGTTCGTCCTGATGGATATACACTCCATCTCTCAGAAGAGGATCGAGAGCTGTTCATTGAGGAGTATTGGGCAGGAATGCCCGATGCTGTTCCAAGCGAATACTCGCGACCATGTGGAGGCTTGAAGTTCGTCGAGGTTGACCAAGAGCGCTATGAAGCGCTGCAGGAGCAACGTGATAGCAAGGAGCCGTTTGGCGTCTCGTGTTATGGCCTGTGGTTTTAAAAACATCTTCTCACGGCGAGCAAAGCTCGCCGTGGTTTCTTTGAGAAAAGGAGAAAGAGTATGTCAGGAAGAAAACATACCGATATACCAAAGATTGAGGATTATAAACCACTAGATCCTGCTGGCAATACATTTTGGATGCCGGTGCCGCACGCATGTTCATCAACACTCGATATGTCGTATGATGTGCAAACTGCTTTAGTTGCATGGGGTGTAATACCGGTTTGTGACAAACCGTTTACGCAAATTATGCACCCTGATGATCCGAAGGTTGGGAAGTTTACCCTCCCTAAAGGGTGGAGTGTTCCATATCGCGGTAGGTTTGAGTGGTCATTGCGAGACGAGAACGATCGAGAGCGGGTTCGCATTTACTACGAATCTGGTCCGTATGACTACATTGTGCAGAGTCATCTTAGAATCCCATTCGATCTTCAAACGAGGATTTCTCGTGGCAAGGTACCACCACGAAAATGGTGGATGGAGCTATCGCACCATGGTCGGACTGTTTTTAAGAGTGATGTGATTCGGCCCTTCCCCAAGAAGGTGCGAAAATTACAAAAACAGATGGGTGAGGTGGAGTTCTCAATGAAGGTGTTCTTTCCTAGAATGGGCATCCTGAGGCCACCACTTGAAGAGGCGGCGAAAGCGTTTCTCAAAGAGAACTATCCTGATTTCCCGGTAGATCCAAATGCATATTGGTAAGTTGGTATCACTAGATGTAAACCCGTCGAATAGAATTCGACGGGTTTTTCTATATACTGTTTGCATGGAACTTTCTGAACGATATATGCAGAAGTTTGAGCAGGAAGGGTTTGCATCAGTGTATGAATGGCAGGACCCTCCCGGAACAGTATATGAAGAGCATGAGCACAAAGGAAAAGTGAGTCTTTTTGTCACCGATGGCTCAATTACATTTACTATTGACGGTAAGAATAAAGAAGTAATCGCCCCAGCGCGCATGGATATCCCTCCAAACACACCCCATTGTGCTGTTGTTGGTCCAGAGGGGTGGATTGTAATTGTTGCAGAGGAGATTGAAGGCGATAGTTAATTTTGAAAACCCTATGAGAGACACGTGTGCACGCACGTGTCTCTTTTTATGTGTATAGACTTATTATGAACACTTGTAATGATATATAATAGATACATCCTATGATACGAAATGAGGAGACATACAAGCAGGTCCTTGAATTCCGTAAGCGGGGCTTCACCTATGCGGAGATCGCTAAGATATGTGGTGTTTCTAAGGCGACTGTTTCTAACTATGTTGCAAAAAAGAAGTTTTCAAAGCAGGTAGCAAAGGATAATAGTGAGCGGGCAGCGAAAGAAAACAAGAAGCGTATGCAGCTTTTGAACGCTGCACGTGCCTCAGAACGAAAGGTGCGCTACCGTGAAGCGTTGCGTTCTGCAGAAACTGAGTACAAACACTACAAAAATTCTCCCCTGTTTACCGCTGGATTGATGATTTATCTCTGTGAGGGTGATATGAAGGATCGTTCTCGTATTCGTCTTACAACGCAAAACAAGGATGCTCATCGGCTATTTATAACATTCTTAGTTGAGTATCTGGGAGTTTCAAAAGCTGATGTGTCTTTCTGGTTATTGCTGTATATGGGAATGCAGGAGACAAAGGAGATAAGATGGTGGGCGCGACATGCTCGGCTGTCTGTTTCACAGTTTGGAAAGACGCAGTTTGTTGCTCAGCAGTCTAAAAAGAAAATATTGCATCATGGCACAGGAAATACTATAATCGTGGACACTGTTTTGAAGCAGAAGCTCAATCGATGGATTACACTTGCTTCGAAGGAGTTAGGAAAATAACAAAAGCGGCCATAGTTTAGTGGTAAAACGTATCGTTGCCAACGATAAGTCGGGGTTTCGATTACCCCTGGCCGCACCAATCAGTATGACTAAAAAACACCTTTCTTAAGAAAGGTGTTTTTTAGTCATAGCAAGCAAACTGCTTTGCTTGCGTGCTGATTGGTGAGCCGGAGACATGTATTGCTGGTCTCGCGTTTGTGTTACTACTTATTTCCCTACTTGGACAGCGATTCACAACACAGATAGCTTGGGCGGCGGACACACATGGGTGGTTTAAGCGAACACTAGGAGTGCTTTTCCTGCTGGTTGGTCTGAGTATTGCAACTGGGTTTGATAAGGTTATAGAAACAAAGATCCTCGATTCTGGGTTTAATACTGTACAGTTTGAAAATAAGCTACTAGAGTCTGCCTTGGAATAGAAAATAAGCCGTTTTCTGACACCATATAGCATATCTGCTATATGGTGTATCTTTTTACGTACTTCTTTGGTACTATACGATGGAATAGTTATTTAAGAGGACAAACTATGCTAGAAAACAAGAAGAAACCAACCATTGTCCTCCCCGAGGGTAATGAAGAGCGAATACTGCTTGCTGCAAAACAGGTTCTTAAGGAGGCGTTTTGCCGGCTTATCATTATCGGTGATGCTGCCTATGTAGCAAGTATTCTTGGCGATCTGTCGGGATACAGTGTTGTTTCGCCGGACAAAGGTGTTGCACTTGCTCGCTTGCAGCAGGCACGAATTGCTGCTGGGAAGAAGGAGCTTGCTGTCCCCTACCCAAATCTTGTGCAGGCTGCGGAAATGGTTCGTGATGGTACTGCTGATGGTGTCGTAGGAGGCGCTGAAGCAACAACCGATGTTGTGGCTGTTGTGTTTGCTAAAGTGATTGGGCTTAAGGCCGGGTTTAACTTGGTATATGACTGCTTCAAGATGGAAAAGGGCGACCAGGTCCTTGTTTTTGCCAACTGCGCACTGCTTGAAGTACCTACTACTGAGCAGCGTGCCGAAATAGCAATTTTGGCTGGTGAGTTTGCACGCTTTCTTGGTCTGGATCCAAAAGTCGCACTGCTGGATTATCAGACTGTTGGAAATGCACCGCGTCCATTACCGCAAGAGACCGCTCATGCTGTGCAAATTGCGCTGCAAAAGGCAGATTTTCCTGTTGATGGTCCCCTGCAGCTTGATGCTGCGGTAAATAAGACCATTGCTGCAAAAAAAGCACCTGACAGTCAAGTTGCTGGTAATGCAAACGTTCTTGTGTTTCCTGATCTGCGTTCAGGAAACATAGGATACAAAAACGCAGCACAGCTTGGAGGTTGGGTTGCAACCGGTCCTATACTGCTTGGTACTAAAAAACCTGCTAACGACCTTTCTCGTGGTTCTACTGTTGAAGAGATTGTAAGCACAATCAAGTTGACCGCACTGCAGGTATAGAGGTGAGAAAACAAAAAAGGCGCTCAAGAGAGCGCCTTTTTCCTTTGTTTCATGTGTAACACCATGTGTTTGTTGCACGTGAAACACTATTTATCCTTTATGTTCTTCAGATAGTAGTCACGATTTACAAAGGTGAGAGGGTCTGCCTTATCAGTAAACATTATGCCGTTTAGGTGATCGATTTCATGCTGAATTACACGAGCAAGAAGTCCTGATGCTGCTTTCTCTTGCAATTCACCTGCTTGATCCATGTACTGAACGGTCACCTCTATAGGACGTTCCACTTTTCCAAAAAAAGTACCATTAAGAACACTCCCGCATCCCTCATAACCATATTCTGTTTCGTGTGAAACTGAAATAATTTCAGGGTTGATGTAGATACAAAGTGGATCAGGGTCCTTTATATCAGGGCGATTCTTTGTTGCCACAATCTCGGAGACAAAAATACGGTCTATTTCACCTATTTGACAGGCAGCCATCCCTACAAGTCCAGTGTCTCGCATGGTGTCAACTAGGTCAGCAATGACTTGCTGAACGCGAGAATCTTCCACATTAGCTACATGCTGTAGTGTTTCACGTAAAACAGGTTCGCCAATTTGAATTGTTTCTCTGATAGCCATTTTATACCTCTATATTTATCTATTTCAGACTTCAGTATACAGAAATATCTTTAATGCGAAAGATATTTGTATGGAACACTATTTCTTGTCCACTGAGTACCGACCGGCTCCAAGTCCTGCAATGGCTAGTGCACCAGCGAGGAACATTAATTGTAATTCGATTGCAGATCCGCCACCTCGTGCTGAAATAGTGAAAATTTCACCTATATGTGCCAGTACAATAACAAAAACCATGGTGATTGTTACTAATTTTGCCGCTAAGCGTGTTTTATATCCAACGATAAGCATAATAGGCGCTACAACCTCACCAATATACACAAGGTATGCAAGCATTGCTGGTAAATGGTAGTTCTGGAAAAGACCTCCAATAAAATCAAGTGTTCCAGGATTAGAAATTTTATATATTCCGTGGAGTAAGACTAGTAAACCAACAGCAAGACGTAAAATTAATTTTGCAGTGTCCGCAGACATGCAAGGTTCATTACATTTTTGTACTAAGTTCATAGCATGTATGTATTAAAATGATAGTACTGTATATAGTAGCATGCGGACTATGACTACGTTACACATGAAACATTATTTTCTTTGAAAAACAGCATTTCATGTGTAACATACAAGTATGACTACTCTTCTGACAGCAGTTTTGCTTTATATTTTAGTGTTTGGGGCTGATTATCTGTTCTACGTGAAACAGGAAAAGTCATATAAATACATTTCAGTGCAGACGTATATACTGTTTGTGATCGGGCAACTTGCCGCAATTTTTCTTTTTTATAATGAAATCACTTCATTTTTTGTCCATTGGCAATCAGAAGTCGTTTTCCTACTCATTTTTACAGCCTTTTTGCTACTTTTTACCTACGTGCTTATGCGTGACCGCTTGTATGTATGTAGTATGAGCTCACGCTCATTACGATGTCTAACTCCTTGGTATGTATTGGTGAAAGGTGCTGAAATAGTGTTTCAGCAGCTTATTTACTTGATGGTTGCACTCACCCTCGCTTCCCTGCTTGGAGTCCATTTCTACACATACGTGGCATATATATTGATCCTACTTATCATGCACATCGTAGTGATACTTGGTGGTGGTCAAAGTGTTGTAAAAAGCCTTACATTTGGGCTATTTGCAATATCAGCTCCTATATTTTACGTATACACGGAAATGGGAGTATTTTGGCCCGCCGTGTACTTACATGGCGTCATGTATGTGTTTTATTGGCTCACGATCGCTGACTTTGACGGTTCCTCGCTCAATTCTGCAGTAAAAGTGGAAAACCGTGGATAAGTGAGTGGATAGGTGGATAAAGGACAGTACTTTATATATAAGAAATTTTAATTATATAGCTATAAATAAGGGTTTAATAACTAAAATCAATTATTTTGTACTTTACAACGTTTCACGTGAAACATATAAAAGATGTTACACATGGAACATTTAATACGTAAATATGAAGAAGAATGCTTATACAACAAAAGAAACAGGTAATTTAGGTGAAAGACTTGCCTGTGAGTATCTTGGGACGCAAGGATATATCATTATGGAGCGCAACTATTGGAAAAAATATGGTGAAATAGATATTATTGCTAAAAAAGATGGAATTATTCACTTTATAGAGGTGAAAACTGTTTCATATGAAACAAAACAAGCTCTTGAGTATGCTGTTTCCCATGAAACATGGCGTCCAGAAGAACAGGTGACAGACAGGAAGCTTCACCAGATAGAAAAAGCACTAGAGACTTGGATTTCTGAGCGCCAGTATGAAGGGGAGTGGCAAATAGATGTAGCTGCAGTACGCATTGTACCACGTGAAATATATGCAGCAGTCAACTATATTGCGAATATCATTCAATAAATGACTACAATTGGTACTATCTTGTCTAAAGGACATGTGTCTTTTAAAGGAGTCAGTCCCAGAAGTGCTGGCAGTAGTTGCGATTTCTTGAGGCAACTTCGGTGTTCAGTGTATTGCTGAAGAGGATTGAATTTTAATATGTTTTAAGTATTTTGTTTACAGCCATTTAACATTCCGGCAGAGCTTTCGATTCTGGTTCGTAAATATAAAGTGCCCAGACCTAGGTCTGGGCACTTTATATTTTTGTCGGGATACTCAGAATCGAACTGAGGTCTTACGGTCCCAAACCGCACGCACTACCATTATGCTATACCCCGAAAATTTAAAGAATTTTAAATTTTCGTTTAAACAAGTGATGTGAGAGCTTTAGCTCGAACCAGCTTGTTTCGCGAAGTGTCTTTAAATTCGATTAACCGTCGATCTGAGGCATGAGCCGAAGCAGATGGTTGCACGAAGTCAAATATATAAATTCGCGACCAAAATAATACCATAATCAGTTTAAAATGCGAGTCATTAGATCATGTCTGGTACAATTGATGGCGATAGGGAATATTTTATGATTACACATTACTTTAAAACATTAAAAGATACTGAACTTAAAGAGGTTGATACGATACGTGCGGGCGTTTGGACGCATGTGGTTGCACCCACTGAAGATGAACTTGCAAAAGTTGTAGAGGAATATGGTCTCGACGAAGCTATTGTTGTAGACATCCAAGACTTCTTTGAAGTGCCACGTATGGAAAAGTCAGGAGGAGCAACATACTTTTTCACGCGGTATCCATTTGATGAAAAGGATGAAGACATCGATACTGCGCCTCTGCTTATCATAATGGGGGAGTCATACGTGGTAACTATTGCAATGCGAGAAGTACCACAGTTTGCATCATTTATAAAAGGAAAGACTGATGTGCATACCACGCAGAAAGCTCGTTTTTTTATTCAAATAATGGACACACTCACCAAGTCGTTTGAATACGAACTGATACGACTCCGCAAGTCAGTACACAGCGACCGGACAAAGCTACGACGTATCGGTAATCGAGAAATTGTTCGTTTAGTGAACTATGAACACGAGCTCAACGACATGATTGCTGCGGTAGTTCCGACTAATGCATGGCTCCAGCAGGTAACCACCGGAAACTACATGCAACTTTTTTCTGAAGATGTGGAGCTTATGGAGGACGTAATGATTGCAAATAGTCAGTTGATTGATTCTGCACGTTCGGTGCTGAAGACTATTCAAAACATTCGTTCAGCTACCGAGTCGATTATGGCAAATAAGCTCAACAGAACCATTCAGACACTCACTGTGCTTACTATTATCCTTACCATTCCAACAATTATTGCTTCCTTGTATGGTATGAATGTTCCGTTGCCACTTTCTGAACACCCCTTTGCATTTTGGATGGTACTTACAGTGATTGTAATCGCAGTGATGACCGTTATTTTCATCTTTAAGAAAAGTCGATGGTTATAGGTATGCAAAAGCAACTAGTATACATACATGGAGGAGATGCATATGACACCTATGAAGCTTTTTTGCATGACTTGCAGAATCGTCCGCTGCGCACACCGCAAGGGATCGCTCCAAAGTCATGGTATCAAACGCTTCGAGAAGACCTTGGGGAGAAATTTGAGGTATTTGCTCCACAGATGCCCAATAAACAAAACGCAAAATATGAGGAGTGGAAGATTTGGTTTGAGCGACATGCTGCATTTTTACGTGATGATGTTACGTTGCTCGGGTGGTCGTTGGGAGGTATTTTCTTTGCGAAGTATCTTTCTGAAAATGTTGTTCCTTTCAAAGTGGGGCATCTAATACTCTTAGCTGCTCCATTTAATACCGAGAACTTGCAGGATGTTGGGTGCGGTGACTTTCTGCTTGATCCCGAGTTGCTTGGAAAGTTGCAAGACGTTGCACAGCAAGTGACTATTGTGCACTCAAAGGATGACTTTGTGGTGCCCTATGAGCATGCACTTTTATACAAACAACTTTTGCCCGTTGCATCATTGGTTACGTATGAAGACAAGAATCATTTTTTGGTGGAGGAATTGCCTGAGTTGGTTGAGATGATTAAAAATCTGTAGAGTTTTTGTGTGTAAAAAGCACAACACCTGCGTTTACTTGGAGATAAAAATGCTTTGTGCTTCCATTTCGCTCGCTCCATCTTACAGAGAGCATCGATTCTAAACCGTAAAATCACTTATTTTTGCTGACGCAGAAAATAAATGGTTTTGCCAACTGCACTCCGCTCGGAAACGTAAGCAAGCTTCCGTTTCGCTCGCTCCATGAGACATTGTGAGAATTTTGAACCGTAAAACTCTTTACTTCGTACATGCGTACTCAGTAAAAGTTTTTCCAACTGCACTCCGCTCGGAGATAAAAATGCTTCGCGCTTTTATCTCACTCGCTACGTTTGTTGGTAAGAAATCGCCCATTCGGACGTCTTAAAGTATAATGGTTCTTGTATGTCCGGTCAGGGAAAGAACGACAACATAAAAGGGGACCACGAAGAGCGTTTTTTGAAAGCTTTCGAGGAATATAGCGATGCTTTGTTTCGGCATGCATTTCTACGTGTGAGCGATCGTGAACGTGCCATTGATATCGTACACGATACGTTTACCAAAGTGTGGACCTATGTGCGCAATGGACACGAAGTTGATCAGTTTCGTCCATTTTTATACAAGGTACTCAACAATTTGATTATTGATGAGTATCGCAAACGAAAAGAAGCTTCACTTGACGCAATCATGGAGGTTGATGGTATAGATGAAGGTACGTTTGATGAACTTTCTGAGAATACGGTTGAGTCGCTGGCAGCAACTCTTGATGGGAAAAAAGCATTTGAGCTTCTGCAAGAGCTCCCCGATACGTATCGGGAGATAATCGTGCTGCGTTTTGTAGATGAGTTAGGACCAAAAGAAATAGCGTCACTTACCGAAGAAACGGAGAACGTCATTTCCGTACGATTGCACCGTGGTCTGAAACTGCTTCGGAAAGCAGTAGAGGAAAAAGAAAAGGAGACACAAAAGAAACGAACAACAAAAAAGTAACATATACAATGAAACGATTTAGCGAACAATTTAAGAAAAAGTCAGAATCAATCCGTCTACGGGCAACCGAACGGGCTGATTTGCGCGATCGTCTTGTTTCATACATGGAGTATCATCCACTCCCACAAAACTTACGTACTCCTAAAGCTACGCCAAAAAAGCGTGTATCCGCAGGACTTGCTTCAGAGCCGTTTCGTGCTATTTCAATACATATGGCGTATATTCGCGGATTTGCAGGTGTGTTTGCAATATTTCTTGTCGTAGGCATTCCGTTTATTGCAGAACAATCAGTTCCTGGGGATGTGCTGTACCCTGTGAAAACGCACATTACAGAAGAAGTACGTGCGTCGTTAAAGCTTTCTCCGTACGCGAAAGTGGAGTGGGAGACACAACGTCTTGAGCGGCGTGTTGCTGAAGCACGTTTGCTTGCCAGTGAAGGGAAGCTTACTGCGGAAACAGAAGCTAAAGTAGCACAGGCAGTTAAAAATCATACAAGTGCTGCGCAACAAGAAATTGCACAGATTCGTGAAAATGACGCTGACGAAGCAGCTATTGCTGAGATTACGTTTGCCTCTGCGCTTGAGGTACAGTCTGAAGTGCTTGAAGGGCATATTGCAAAAATAGCAATGATTGCCACCGATGAGACAGAATCGCAAGAGGGGACGTCCGTGCGCGCACTTGCATCGGTAGTTTCAGAAGTTGCAGAAGATGCTGAAGATGCACAAGAGGCCGCAACTCCATCGTATGAAAAACTCCTTGGCGGTATTGAGGCTAAAACAACGTATGCCTATGAACTCTTTGAGTCAGTACAGTCAGTTGCGTCACCTACTGAAGTAGCAGACATCGAACGTCGTCTAGCAGACGTTGAGCGTAAAGTGGCGTCAGTGATTACTGATAATGAAACACCGATGATAGAAGCGGTTGTTGCAGATATCCCTGAGGTAATTGTTGAAGAAACAGGAACCTCGTCTGAAGAAATAGCAACATCGACTAGTGAAGTTGTTGCTGAAGAAGTGCCCGAAGAGACACCCGTAGTTGTTTCCTTTGAGAAACCTGCTGAAAAAATTGACCGGATTGCAACACTGCGAACAGCATTGAAAGATCTGCAAAAACTTATTTCATTCATGACACAGATTGATGTACGAGAAACGGTGACTGTTGAAGAGCTCGTTCCTGTAACACTTACTGACGAGGAGAGAACTACAGCAGTACAAAAACAATATGCGCAGGCAAATACATATCTAGACACTATTGTGGCGATCACTACGAAGTCTAACGTTGACGAGAAAGTTACCTTCGCACTTGCACAATTGAAGGATACGCAACGTTTGCTTGACGCTGCAATAGAAGCAGGAGCAGTTACGGATGCTGAGAAATATGCTGCAGAGTTTCTAGCCCTCGCTGAGGATGCACATACGCATGCAGTAACGTTTCAAGTTGATGATTCTGTAGAGACTGTGTTAGAAGAAGTTGCTACTACAACAGAAGAGATTATTGAGGAATTAGAAGACTCTGGACTTGAAACGGAGTCTACAGAAGAAATAAGATAAAAAACCGGCAGCTTCTGCCGGTTTTTTTCTTTATTCTGGGGGTGGTTTCAAATGGTAGTCTTTAGCATAAATACTAATACCCAAACCTAGTCCGATCCAAAGAGATACGTTCTTTATCATTTCCTTGTCTTTTTGCTTACATGTACAAAGACCATTTGTATGGAACCTCATGCAAATGAGTTTCTCTGCATCGCGTAGCTGTTTTAGTGCGGTAAGGATCCGTTTGCACATGTTGTGACTGAGTACCTCTGTGTGTTTACAAGTGCACTGTGTAAATGTTTTACAGCATCGTGCACAACAGTTGCTTTGCAGGTGGACTTCTATCAAGTCCCGATTGCTTTTAAGAAAAAATAAATCCCCACCAAGAAATCCTGTTTCTTCCCAGAGTGTATGTATTAGTTGACACGTCGCGTCGTTGGTTGGAAGTACTGAGTAGAAAGCTTCCATTTCAATTACAAGACATGATTGTTCTTTAGACAGCGTACCGCTCAAACGGTGCTTGTGCATGTTTCCGGTGCTTTCTTTGCGTCGCCGTTCTTCCTCTATTCTTTCCTGCATCAATGCACTAATACCGAACATTCTATCGATATCCATTATTTTGTCCTCCCCTTGTATAACGTACTGATCTACTTTGCACTGTAATACGCTCTTTGCAAAAATTCAAGAAAAGTAGGGAATAGTAATAATTTAGTTTTTTGTCAAAAAACTTTGTTGCAGATGTGTATTCCTTGTGTACAATGCATATATGCATCATGCACAAACATTTTATTTCTGGTTTTACGTTCCGCGAGTTGCTCGTGTAGTTGTTTGTGTGTAGGTACGACTTATGTAGAAAACGACCGCGAGCATATGCTCGCGGTCGTTTTCTTTTGTGATTCGATATATTTCTCCAAACTGTGGTGGCATATATCGGCTCACAATACGGTGAGTCGAAAACAAAAAAGGAGTTCTGTATCATGACACACGCAACGTTTGTTCCTGAGGATAATCAGACGCCGCTACCGGCATTGCAACACAATGGACGGAACATTACACTTGATACGTTCAAAAAAGAATTGTTATCTACAGGAGTCTGTGCTGTGTATGTAGGACAAGGGAATCATATACACGCATTTCGGGACTTACTCGATGAACCGGAGCTGTATACGCTCTACATGCATCATCGAAAACGCATGTTCCATGTAGATGCGCTTGCGCAAGCACGTATGGAGCATACAGCAGCTGCAGAGCATCCATTTGCGCTGTGAATACACGCCGGCAGTACTGCCGGCGTTTTTCTTTTGTGCAAAAAATGCTAGCATCAGTGCACTACTCATAATGTACAGAACACTATATGGAATCATTAGCAACAACAACACTTGCATATTTACCAGAGATGATCGCTTCAGTACCATACTTTGGTGAAGTTAATTTTGCACCATATGTAGCAGCCGGGGGATTGTTTATTGGGTTGTCAGTACTGTTTAAAGTGGTGCTCGTGCTTGTTCTTTCGCGTTTGCAATATCTTTCGAAGAAAACAACTACCGATGTAGACGATGTTATTATTGACGCGCTCTCAAGCATTCGGGCGTGGGTGTACACACTCGTATCATTCTATATTGCGTTGCAATTCTTCATGCTTCCTGAGCTCGTGCAGAAAGGACTTACTGCAGTCGTACTCTTTGCAGTGGTGTGGCAATGTATTGAGATAGCGCTCTGTTTTGTGGAGTACGGCGCTATGCGATTTCTTGAAAAGGATGAAGATGGTGATGGGGAAGTCGATCCCAACTCAGCAACGGCATCACACCTAGTGACGCTTATTGCACGTATCGCATTGTGGGCGTTTGGTATTATTTTTGTACTTTCAAACCTTGGTATTGAAGTAACCTCACTTATTGCTGGTTTAGGTATTGGTGGTATTGCGGTTGCATTTGCGCTGCAAGGAGTACTTTCTGACTTGTTTGCATCGTTTTCTATCTATGCCGATAAACCATTCCGTATTGGTGACTATATTGTTCTTGGTGCTGATTCAGGGACCGTTGAGAAGATTGGCGTGAAAACAACACGTTTACGCACATTGCAAGGGGAGGAGTTAGTAGTGAGCAATGCAGAACTGACTACTGCACGGGTACAAAACTTCAAAAAAATGCAGGAGCGCCGTAGCTCAGTGCAGTTTGGTATTACGTATGAAACCCCTCATGAAAAGGTAAAGGAAATCAATGGTGTGGTTGCGCGTATTTTTGAAGCAATAGATGGAGCCCGCCTTGATCGGGTGCACTTTACTACGTTTGCTGACTCTGCACTGTTGTTTGATGTCGTGTTCTATGTTGAGTCTCCCGAATACGCAGTATTCTTAGACAAGCAAGAACAGTTTAACTTCGAGTTGATGGATAAGTTTGCTGAAATGGGCATAGACTTCGCATATCCAACACAAACTCTGTATCTGAAGAAAGAGGTGTAATAGAAATGTACAATAAAAAGAGCAGCGCCCTGCAGGGCGCTGCTCTTTTTATTGTACAAGTTCTCTTTGGAGCATTTGTGAGAGAAAGGGGACTAATGTTTCTTTAAATAGTTGAGAACGGAAGGGAAGATTGCCCCCGAGGTTTCTTTGTAGGGTAAAGCCAGTTTCTTCTTGTATGGTGCGATCAATGTATGAGAGTGTGAGCGCACGAAGACTTCCTGCGCCATACGAAGCGTCATCGCCGCGTGTAGAGATGATTCCAATAACATCACCTTGTGTATTGAGTACAGGACCACCTGACGCACCTTGCTCACCAACGAGTGACCCTCCAATAGTCATTAGGTCGGCATAGTTTGAACCAAAGGTCATCAGTTCAACAATGCTCGTGCTCGCTTGTTTGGGTAGTAACGGTGCGTTTCCATCTCCAGTTGCAAATGCAGTTCCTGCAGGGTATCCAGCGGCAATGGTTTCTGAATACAGTGCCTGGATAGGCAGTAGTGCGGTGTCCAATGGTAGCGCAGGAAATGTGCGGGGCATTGGCTTGTTGTTGAGACCCGCAGTTACATACAGAAGGGCATAGTCACGCTCCCCAGTTCCTTTAGGGTTTTCAGTGGCGATTAATGCTGCATGTTCCTGCACCCATGCAGGAGAGATATAGAGTAAATCAGCTTCATATGTTGCCACAGCTGGATTTCCGGTTCGTACAATACAGTCTGTTTGTCCATTGAGTGTCTCAAGCAGGAGAAATTGCGCTACGTGGGCATTGGTGAGAATGACCCCATCGCTATCTACAAAGAAACCTGTTCCGGTGGTGGTGCGTGTATAGTCGTCTGTTGTATAGGTGCAGTAGATGTTTACCAGCGCCTCTAAAGGTGTGGCGGTTGCAGTGTTTGAGTCGGCATCAATAACAGCTCCACTTTGATACGCAGCATTCTCGATGAGAATTTTTGGGATTGAGTTGTATGCAGAACTGAGTTTTGAAAAAGTTGTTTCTTCTTGAGTTGTATCTTCGTGTACGAAGAGTTCCTCCACACGTTCAGCGATACCATTAGTCAGCGCTAAGTATGCGGAGAAGAACCCGATGATAATTTCAGTGAGTAGTTGCATGTGGTGTAAGTATAGCAAACAGATGTGCTACAAGTTTGTGCTGTACCAGAATCCTTTTTGATCAAAATGAAAGACCTGGTCACTAAATGCAACCAGGTCTACACAAGTCCCCTTATCTTTATAAGGTAGTTAGTACCGTAATCTAACTAGGTAGCCCCATAGGAAATCATTGAGCCACAGCCTCATCGCCGGCTATTCAATGCATATCGCAGACGAGCACGTCCGTCGTCAACTTGTGTTCAGACAAAATATAACAAAGCAAAGTGTTTATGACAACACAAACATCACCGAGTTTTATATTTAATGAGTTGAAGCAGAGGAGTTTCTGTCTACGGTGGTGGTACACCCTTTAGTACCCCGCCTACTACACAAGTAGCATTTCCCGAGCATACCTCCTGGCGCAGGTTACTAAAGCACTTTGTGCTGTAAGTACTTGCCCTCCTTACAGGAGCTGTACACCTTGTCCGTATTTCTGTTCGTAAACTCCAGAAATCTTGGAAAAGGTCTTGCGAAGCTCCAAGTATTCGCTTCTCACCCAGCGCACTCGTTTTCTTTTTAGGAATAAAAGAAAACATCGTTTACGCTTCACAAAACTAAAAAACAGTCCGCAGGGACTGTTTTTCTTAACGTTTTGTGCGGGATAGGGGAATCGAACTCCTGACCTCTGCTTGGAAGGCAGATGTTATACCATTTAACTAATCCCGCAATGCAAAAGATTTTAGCATAATGTGCCTATAATACAATACTTTTGTATATACAAAGTAAAAGAACCCCGGCTGAGGGTTCTTTTACAAAAATGTGTGATGGGAAATAGCGCAGAATTGCTCTATGTATTTCCACATAGCGTAATACCTCCGCTACATGTGTAAGTATAGCACACGTGCAGAATCTCCATGTGGATAGAAACGGGGATAGAAAAAACAGCGTGCATGCACGCTGTTTTTTCTGTAGTGGGAAATAGATTTATTTCACCGCGTCCTTCAGAGCCTTTGCTGCTCGGAACTTTGGTACGCGCATAGCTGGAACTTCAATAGGTTCACCTGTGCGTGGGTTTCGAGCTGTGCGAGCGTTTCGCATTTTAGCTGAGAAAATACCAAGTCCTGCGATTGATACTTCTTGACCATCTTTTAGCGTTTCAACGATTGAAGTCATAACAACTTCTACCGCTCGTTCTGCGTCGGCCTTAGTAATACCTAGCTCTTCGTGGATCTTGTTAATGATGTCTGCCTTATTCATATTGTTTTTCTGAATAGTAACTACTGGCGAATAAACATTTTGTGATGGCGCTACACCATGCACGGTGCCCTAATGGCTTGTAAAACATTATATAGCAACATATTTACCATGCAACGACTTGTAAAGCAGTATTTGTGTGTTGTGGTGCTTTCGGGATATTCTGTATGCTATGATGGCAGGCATGCAAAAAATCGCAATTCAAGGGATCAAAGGTGCATTTCATCATGAAGCAGCGCAAAAACTCATTGACGGTGAGGTGCTTGAGTGTGTCACGTTTCAAGATGTGTTCGATGCTGTTATCGCTGCAAAGGCTGCATACGGCATTGTTGCGATTGAAAATAGTATTCATGGTTCTATAAACCACGTATATCGCCTGCTACAGCGCCACAACCTTTGGATTGCAGGTGAGACCACACTCAGTATTGAGCAGTACCTCATTGGTCCACAAGAAATTGCCGTTTCTGAACTCAATACACCCGAAGCAGAGGTGCGCACCATGTTTCCTGCCTTTGCACAGTGTGAGCTATGGCTTGAGGAGCATTTGCCGCTTACCAAGCGTGTGGAGCTCTATGACACTGCGTTTAGTGTACAGAGTGTCGTCGACGAAGGTGAACCGTTGACGGTGGCTATTGGAGGGAAGTATGCGGCTAAAGTATATGGTGGAAAGATTATTGAAGGACCAATTAATGATGATCCACACAACTACACACGCTTTATTCTCCTTACCAAAGAACGGCAGGATGCTCCCGATGCAAACCGCACGTCGATCATCCTTACTACTGGTCACTCTGAAGGTGCGCTGTATCGTGCACTTGGAGCATTTGCAAACGCAAAGATAAACCTCTCAAAACTAGATAGCCATCCCATCCAGTCTGACACTCGCCACTATTCTTTTTATATAGACCTTGAAGCAGGTGTTGCTGACCCGGCAGTACGTCAGGCATTTGATGAGATCCGTGCAACAGGGTGCGAGATAAAAACACTCGGTAGTTATAGGGTGGAAGAGTAGGGGACACATAAGAAAAGCCTGATTCATTTTAAACCAGGCTTTTTGTGAGCTTTGAAGCGATACCCGCGACCGTCGCGACCAATTGGTCGGGGCGAATTTTTTTGTACTTAGGATCCCTATTATCTTGATTTTGAATAATGTGTATCGTTATTCTAATTTCAAAGCATAACGAGGTAGATAAGAAAAATAGCACAAGGCGTATAATTGCATACGACGAGTGCTATTTTTTGTATTCTAACGAAGTTAGGCGAAGAAATTAGATTAACGAGCGTAGGAAATTACGCGGGTTTCTCTGATTACATGCACCTTAATCTCTCCTGGGTACCGAAGCTGGGCTTCGATGTTGCCAGCAATGGTGCGTGCAAGTGCGTTTGCTTGCACGTCTGTCAGTTCCTCTGGGTTCACCATGACACGGATCTCTCGCCCTGCTGAGATTGCAAACGCCTTCTGTACCCCCACAAGGTCAGTGGCGATTGCTTCAAGCTCCGTTAGTCGTTTGATGTAGTTTTCAATAGAATCGCGTCGTGCGCCTGGTCGGGCCCCAGAGATAGAGTCAGCAACTTGTACGATGATCGACTCAGGTGTTTCGTACGGATACTCTTCGTGGTGGGCACGCATCGCGAGGATGACCTTCTCATCAACACCATACTTCTGGAGAATACGAATACCGATCTCAACATGTGTTCCTTGCACCTCATGACTGATGGTTTTTCCGATGTCGTGCAACAGTGCTCCAGCACGCGCAACGGCAACGTCAGCTCCCGTTTCTTCTGCAATGATTGCGGCGATGCTTGCCATTTCAACTGAGTGCCAGAGTACATTTTGTCCATAGCTCGTACGGAAGTGGAGCCGTCCGAGAATGGTAAGAAGATCAGGGTGGAGGTTTTGTACACCGGCTTCAAACGCTGCCTTTTCTCCCATCTTACGGATGGTGCTCGCAACTTCGCTGCGTGCTTTTTCGATAGCTTCTTCGATCTTCGCAGGCTGAATTCGTCCGTCTTTCAAAAGTGTTTCAAGTGCTACCCGAGCAATCTCGCGACGAATAGGGTCAAAGGAAGAAAGGGTGATGTACCCTGGTGTATCGTCGATAAGTACATCAACTCCGGTGAGTCGCTCAAACGTGCGTACGTTTCGACCTTCTTTACCAATCACTTTCCCTTTCAGGTCGTCACTGGGGAGCTCGACATTTGAAGTCATGATGTTTGTCGGCATGTTGTTCCCTTGCCGGTGAATTGCTGCAAGGAGAATGTTTTGTGCTTGCGCTTCAAACGCTTCTTCTCCCATCATGGAAAGCTTTTGAATGCGTTTTGTAAGATCTTCTGCACGCTCGGTCTCCATGCGTGCAATTACTTGGTTGTATGCATCTTCTTGTGTAAGTCCGGCAACTTCTTCTAGTTTTGTATCAAGTTCACCTTTTCGTGCATCAAGACGTGCCTTGAGCTCTTTTACTTGGTCAATCTTGTCTCGAACAGCTTCTTTTTCAGAATCGAGTGTGATCTGACGATCATCAAGAAGCTCCTCCTTTTTTTCAAGTCGGTCTTCTTTGTGTTTGATTTTTTCTTCTCGGTCTTTTTGGTCTATTTTTGCTTCAGCTTCAATTTTTTCTGCTTTTGCTTCAGCCTTTTCAATAATTTTTAGTGCTTTTTCTTCTGCTTCGAGTTCTTTTTCTTTAATAGCAAGTTCTACCGACGACTTCTTTGAAAGTGCGTGTAGGTATCGCAGGTAGTATCCAGAACCTATGCCGAAGAAAAGTGCAGCAGCTACTGCTCCAAGGAGCATCATAGGGGGCATTGGGGGCATAGTATGTGGTTGTTATACATATAATCATTTCGTCCGTGACGGGCATGTCTATCGTTGCAGTCATTAGAAAACATAGCAGAATTCTGCGTATGTGTCGACAAAAGTGTATGTAATTGCTAATGTACGAATAGGAAAAGAGGGAGTACCATATGTCTAAGCTCGAACTGTTAATTCGTATCATTGCAAGTCTGGTGTTTCTTATAGGACCGTTGTTTTTACTTTGGGGGCTTTTCTCTTCAGGATTGCAGACCGAACAACCTCTTGTTCTTGAGATAGCCATCAGCACTATGCATGCAGTGATTATCACATCTGCAATACTAGTTTTGCAGTACCTGATATGGACAGAACCGTTGTAATAAAAAGCTCGCCATCTTGGCGAGCTTTTTCTATGTTGGAATTGTTAGTTATATATCACATCTACTAAGCCGTATTTCTTAGCTTCATCTGCATCCATGAAGAAGTCACGATCGACATCCTTCTCAATAACTGAGAGTGCTTTGCCGGTTGCCTTTGCAAGCATCTTGTTTAGTCGTGTGCGTGTCTTCAGGATATGCTTTGCTGTAATGTCGATATCTGACGCTTGTCCGTAGGCGCCACCACTTGGCTGATGAATCATCACTTCTGCGTTTGGCAGAATTGCTCGTTTTCCTTTTGCACCCTGCGAGAGAATGAGGGACCCCATAGAAGCTGCCATTCCGGTACACACGGTCGCAACGTCTGGCTTTATGTGATGCATGGTGTCGATGATCGAAAGTCCTGCGGTCACGCTCCCTCCTGGTGAGTTTACATAAATAAAAATGTCCTTCTTTGGGTCTTCTGCTTCAAGAAAGAGAAGTTGTGCAACCACCAGGTTCGCCATATGGTCTTCAATCGGACCGGTGACAAAAATAATACGCTCTTTAAGAAGTCGTGAGTAGATATCGAATGCTCGTTCACCTCCTTGCGTCTTTTCAATTACCATTGGCACAAGTTGTGCCTGCTCTGTATGTTGTGATTTTTCCATAGTCAAAATTTAAATTACATCCGTTTCTGTATGTTGTGTACTGTATCAGAAAGTAGAGAAGTTGGGAACAAAACAAAAAACCTTTCGATCGATTGAAAGGTTTTTTGTCGCCGCTCTGTTTGGCGAAAGTTAAGCAGAGTGCTTTAGACACAAGACGCGCAAGGAATTTGGAGCGAGCCTTACTGATGCATAAGGCGAGCTTCAAATTACCGAAGCGCAACACAGATGGAGTATTATGATTGGCTTTCGAGCATCTGCATCACTGCTTCGTTAGTCATGACTGATGCTACATATACACGTACGCGTGCTTCATCAGCATCTTTGTATTGCTCGAGCAATTGATCAACTTGTGCGTCCATTGCTGCTTGGTCAGGCTTCACGTCTTCAACTTTTGCAATTTCGTTGAGGATGAGTTGTAGCTGCGCTCGCTTTTCTGCTGCAGGTGTCCACTCAGCGGTGAGTTCTTCCTTTGTTTTTTTAATGTGTCCGAGGTAGTCATCCATCTTAAGGTTTGCGCGGGTGAGATCTTCGTTCATTTGCGCGAACATTTGTTCGATTTCAGAGTCGATGAGGATTTGTGGTAGTACCATCTGCGAAGCCTCGATCACTTTGTCAGTAATCTTTGCTCGATGTGCAGCACCTACTTCTCGTTCTTTTTCAATAGAGAGGTGTTCACGAACTTTTGCTTTGAAGTCGTCTACAGATTCAAACTGTCCTGGTTGTCCGAGCTCCTTCACAAGGTCATCGGTAAGCTCAGGGATCTCGTCGTCTGATACTGCTTTTACTTCAGGCTCGTCATGTGCTGGTCCGTCATGCACGGTGCCGTCTGCGTGTGTGTGTGTTTCTTTTTCTCCTTCTTTTTCTACAGTCTCTGGAGTAGGGAGTTCAGTTGTGTCACCCATATCCGCTTTCTTTTCTGCAGCTTCAGCATTCTTCTTTGCAGCTTCTTGCATGCGCTCGTACGCAAGTTTTTGTCGGAGGATGTCTTTGATCTGTGTTTCAACCTCTTCATCAGTTACTTCAGCAGAAGCTTTCTCTTTGTTTGCCTCAGCAGCAATTGCTTTGTAGTCACCAAGTGTGATTTCTGGAATAACTGCAACCGTTGCAGTGAATCCAAGTGGATTATCTTCCGCAATTTTCGTAATCGAAAGCTTTGGGTATCCAATTGCATCGATCTTGTGATGCTTACATGCTTCTGGGTATGCTTCAGCAATAGCCCGTTCCGCCATTTCGGAAAGAATAGCCATTTCTCCAACACGCTTTACTACCTCTGTGTCTGGCACGTGACCTTTGCGGAACCCATCAATCTCAATGTCTTTCCCATAGTGTGTAATTGCAGCTGCTTTATGTTTTGCAAGCTCTGCAAAAGGAATTTCCCCCTCAATTTTTACCTGAGAGTTTTCTTCCTTTGTTACTGTAAAATCTTTAACAAAATCCATATATATTAACTAAGAATGTATAAATAAGAATCAAAAATCCAAATGTGAATTAAGAAATAGGTGCTTACGATGTAAGCACCACAAGCGATGGGCATTAAACCATATTGCCGTTGCTTTTACCAGAGTAAAAAGAAAACCCCACAGAGTCTGCGAGGTTTTATAATAACCTTGTAGTTTGTTTTACTCCGATGCCGCATTAATCTCTGCTTCGATTGCAGTAATTTCCGCATCAAGATTTGAAAGGTCAGTACTGTCGATGTCTGCTTGGATAGCATTGATCTCGTTAGAGGTGCTGAGTGCTCCCATGGTGTCAACCTCAGCTTCTGCATTCGTACTCTCAGGTTCGTTGTTTTCTTCTGCAGTCGGTCGTGTATTTGTATGTGTAGAAGAGTCAGTGGTGCTTGTCATAGTACTTCCCCAGACATAGAGTCCGCCAAGAATTAAAACAAGGATGACGATAAGGATACCAAGTATCGCGCCGAGGTGTGCAGATTTATCTTGTGTTTGCATTGAAGAAAAAGATTCTTCAGGCATTTTCATTTTTGTATTATTTTCTTCCATAATGATTGAACGTTATTTTGAATGGTACCTAACTATTTATTGTGTTTCGAGTGTTGCTTCGGTAGTTGTGTTGTTTGTTTGAGCTGCGGCAACTGCTTGAGTAAGTGTTGCTACCGAATTTTTAAGTGCACTATGGGCGTTTCTGATATCTGTAGCAGTGCCAATATATACTGTTTTTGTTTGCTCCCATGCTTCTTTTGGTGCCTCAGAATATGCAACACCATCAATGAGTACGTCGATACCCACAATAGTGAGTGTTGCATTTTCGATATGTGTTCGTGCCTCTTCAAGTTGTGTACGTGCTTCTGAGGTGTCGATGTTCTCCATTTCAAGCAAGTTTATACGTGCTTCAGTACGTTCTATAATTTGCATAATCCGTGCGATAGCAGCCTCCATGCGGTTTGAAGTGTTTGCTGAGAGATTACGTATACGGCTTTGTTTTTCTTTCGTAAGTACAGGCTGCACACCTTCAAAACCATCCTCGATTACAACATCGGTAGATCCTTCAGGGAGTGATTCACCATCTTCTAAATCAAGTATAGGGTCTTCTGTCTGCAGGTCTTCGGTATAGGATTCGTCCGTTACGTCTTCTTCAGGAAGTATTTCTGAAGCTCTGTCTTGTAATAATTGATAATTTTCTGTTGGAGTAGTTCCTGTTTCTTGCGCATGTGCAACAAATGCAAGGCTACAGAGTGCAATCAATGCTGCGGCACTGAAAGCTCCTAATGATATATGTGCTGTTTTCATACTATGTATTATCTTAAAAATCCTGAGCATCCCGCTCATTTGTATATAGTATACGTGCATACATAAGTATATTGTTCGTACTATACACAGGGACACAAGGATTAGTGTACGGACCTAAAAAATACTACGGTATACCGTAGTATTTTTTAGGTGCGTACTAGTCGCAATGTACTTACATTTTTAGTGCAGGCAAGATTTGTTTTTTACGAGACACAATTCCCGGGAGCACTTCAGTATCGCTCTCGACCGTTACTCCAAACGATGCTTCCACTACTTGTGTAGTCAGATCGTTGTAGGTCAGCACAGTTGCTTTTTCGTTGAGAATGTCAACAATGAAGAAGAGTACTTCATCTACATCTTTTTCCTCAGCGATGAGGTCCGCAATAGCTGCAACGATACCGTCTTTGCGCTCCAATACCGTTTCTGGAGTGGTGGTCTCAAGTACTGATACGCGGAAGTTTTTGTCTCCCACATCGTATTTCTTGCTGTCGAGGGTGATAAGTCCCTTATCTGAAAATTCTGAAACATCAGACTTTGCCGCAAACATCTTGTCTGCGTACGCAGAGAGATCTATTTCGAGTGTCGCCGCAAGTTTTTCCGCTACGTCCTTATCGTGTGGTGTTGTTGTGGGTGATCGAAACGCAAGGGTGTCTGAGAGAATACATGAAAGCATGAGTCCAGCGATTTCGTGCGGCATGGTTGTCGCCTTTTCGCCCATAAGGTCGTGCATGACGGTGGCAGTACATGCAAGTGGGCGCATGGTAATGTCTACCGGTCCTGCGGTCTCCAAGCCGCCTACAAGCTTGTGGTGGTCAATGATCTGCAGTACCTGCGCTTCGTTTATGTTTGCCGGAAGTTCCTGGGGGTTATTGGTGTCTACGATTACGACCTGGGCATCTTCTGCAAGTGTCTCGAGAAGCGCAGGTGCAGTAACGCCCCAGTGATTGAGTACAAATTTTGTTTCTGTATTGAGCTCACCTAAGACAAACGCCTGTGCGTCTGCTCCGGTGTGTTCGTTTAAATACCACGCCCAGATAAGTGCAGAGCAGGTTGCGTCGGTGTCGGGTGACTTGTGTCCAAAAACGTTGATCATATTGTTGGTCTTTAGTTATTAGCTTTTAGCAATTAGGCACCTATCGTACCTCATTCACCACAACTTATGAAGACTTTATAGTATGCACCTTAGACAACAATAGTATACAAAAGCACGGCGCCCCATGGGGCGCCGTGCTTTTTTGCCATTTTGTTCGAGATCCTTGCGTTATCATTAATGATAACGCAAGAGAATTGGAAGAGTTTTAGAGAGAGGTAATTACTCTTTTGTTTCTTCCTCAGCCTCCTCTGCAATCGCTTCACCTTCTGCTTCAGTCTCTTCGGCAGCAGCTTCTTTTTTAGCTTCTTCTTCTACTTCAGCCATAAGCTCTTCTGCTTCCTCGGGAGTATCAACCTCATCGATTTCCTGCACTTGCTCTTCGTCAGTGAGGTCACGATCTTCTGTCGCTTCATCTTCTTCCGGAAGTTCTGGTTTTGTGGTGGTTGCGTCTTCGTTCTCGAGTACGTCTGCATCAGCACCAGCTTCGGTAGTTACTGGAGCGATGATTTCTGACTTTCCATCAGCGTCTGCTTCAGCAAGACCTTCACCTACATGGGAGATAATATCAATCTTCCAACCGGTTAGTTTTGCTGCAAGTCGTACGTTTTGTCCACCACGACCAATCGCAAGTGATTGCTGGTCAGGCGCGACTTCAACGATAGCGTGCCCACGGTTGTCTTCCCCGTCTTCGTCATCAGTTGGTTCAGACTCGATAGTTACTGAGAGTACCTGCGCTGGTGAAAGCGCATCCTCGATAAATTCAATTGGGTCTTCTGACCACTCGATGATGTCGATTTTCTCGCCACCAAGCTCGCTCATGACGGTTGAAACACGTACACCACGTTGTCCTACTAGAGAACCAACAGGGTCAATGTGTTCATCGTGTGCAAATACGGCAACTTTTGAACGAGCACCAGCTTCACGTGCAATTGCTTTGATCTCTACAATGCCGTTTTGCAGTTCGGGTGTTTCAATCGCAAACAGCCCTTCAAGGAAGTCAGCGTGCGCGCGTGAGAGTTTTAGGAAAATGCCGCGTGCGGTTTCATCCACCTTCAGGAGTGAAGCACGGATGCGCTCTCCAGGGCGGAATCGTTCTCCAGGAATCTGTTCATCATAGGGCATAACTGCAGTGACGCGTCCAAGATCTACATAGAGGTTTCCGCGTTCAAAACGTTGCACGTGTCCAAGGATGATATCTCCTTCTTTTTGTCCAAACTCAGCGAGTGCTGATTCTTTTTCAGCTTCACGAATTTTCTGAATAATAACCTGCTTAGCAGTCTGTGCTGCGATGCGCCCAAAGTCGTCCTTGCTTTCAAGGGGGAAGACAAGTTCTTCTCCGAGCTCAACATCTTTTTTGATGAGACGTGCACTATCGATCATGATGTGCTTTTCAGGGTCAAACCGAACCTTGCCGTCATCGTCTGCCTCTTCTTCTTGCTTTTCAGGAGCGCCTGCAGGAAGTGGCTTTTCTTCAACCTCTTCGTCAGTTTCTTCAGGCTCAGGCTTGAGCATTGATTCATCTACGGCAATTTTTATCTGATTGAAAATTGTCGTTCCCGTTGCAATATCAAATTCTGTGCGGATGATTTGTCCACGCTTTCCGTATTCTTTCTTGTATGCAGTAGCAAGTGCTTGCTCGATAGCATCCATCATTTTCTCGCGTGAAATACCGCGTTCTTCTTCCATTTCTCCGAGTACGGAGTTGATTACCTTTAGATCAAACATATATAAATATCGTGTATGTATAGGGTATTCCCCTTAGTTGTAATACGTCTGGCTTTATAAAAAAGAAAACCGACCGCAGAGGTCGATATCAGACACACATATAGTATATCTCTGAGGGAGAACTGTCAATTGAATGAGAAAACCCTTGTTTCTAGGTGTAGAAGAATATAAATAATTGACAAATAGTATAATACATGCTATTATAATAAATAGTACTGCTTTCACCTGGGGGTCATTTTTTGGAGAAGACCAATGAAAGCATCGCACAAGAACACCAAAAAGACACTGTCGATCTTTGGCGCAATCAGCAGCGTGCTGATTATTGCCTTCGGCATCTACCTGTATATGAGCTATAACGCCAATGCAGGTACGCCAACAGTGTCAAAAACGGAATCGTCAGCGCCACTGACGTCCGTGCGGCCAATGCCGCGCCCAGAAGCACGTGCACGCGCCTTCCGCGCACAGCAACTGATTCTGGAAAACAAATAAGCAAAGCAGCGCTTTGCAAAAACGCCCGAGCATAAGCTCTGGGCGTTTTTACGTAGATACTGCAACATACACTGTATAACTAAACGGTTTGCAGTGCCAAGGGAGGGTATAATGAGACACAAGAACACACGGGATGTTTGTTTGTTCTACTGTTTTTTATATATGCGTATACAAGATGAACAACTAAAGCGCTTTGTTTCAGACGCGGGGCTCGTACCCAAAAAGGACCTTGAAGCTGCACAAAAAGTAGCAAAGGAAGAAAAAAGAACGCTTGCTGAAGCACTTATTGCGGGAGGGTATCTTACTGAAGACGACCTTCGTCGTGTGGAGTCGTATGTGTTGGGGATTCCGTTTGTGTCACTTAAGGAAGAAAAGATCGACTTTGAGATTCTCTCACTCATCCCCGAACCCGTCGCACGAAACCACAATATTATCGCGTTTAAAAAGAATGACGCGTCGCTCGAGGTTGCCATGCTTGACACCGCTGACTTGCCTGCAATCGATTTTGTAAAGAAAAAAGTAGGACTGAAAATTCTCCCGCGCCTGACCGACACTGAGTCGATGCGTTTTGCGCTCCAGCAGTACCAAAAAACACTGAAGGATGAGTTTGGTGACATTATCGCTAAAGAGTCCTCTGCTTTGAAAATAATTACAGAAGAAGGGGGAGAGGAAGTTAGTGAAGCTGACCTTAAGAAAATGGCAGAAGACCTCCCGGTGGTGCGTATTGTGGACACGCTTTTACGACACGCGATTATCCAAGGCGCATCTGATATTCATATTGAACCAATGGAAGAGCAATTACTCGTTCGGTATCGTATTGACGGTATTTTGCATGATGCGATGACACTGCCGAAACATGCATCATCGACTATTGCGGCACGCCTGAAGGTGCTTTCAAGCTTAAAGCTCGATGAAAAGCGTCTCCCGCAGGACGGTCGCTTTAAAATGGAAATGGACGGACAAAAAGTATCGTTTCGTGTGTCGGTACTTCCTATTTTTTACGGTGAAAAGATCGTCATGCGTCTGTTGCGTGAAAACCGTTCAGGATTCTCATTGGAAGGTATTGGGTTCCATGGGAGTACGCATGAGCGGATTCAGAGTGCGATGAAGCAAACTACAGGAATCATTCTCGTGACTGGTCCAACAGGTTCAGGTAAAACAACAACCTTGTACACTATTCTCGATCTGCTTAATACGCCAGAGGTAAACGTTTCAACTATTGAAGACCCGATTGAGTATCAAATGCCCCGTATCAATCAGACACAGGTAAAGTCTGAAATTGGCTTTACCTTCTCAGCTGGGTTGCGATCACTCATGCGTCAGGACCCTGACATTATTATGGTGGGAGAGATCCGTGACCAAGAAACCGCAAGTCTTGCGATCAACGCTGCACTTACCGGACACCTTGTGCTTGCAACCGTACACACCAACTCAGCTGCAGGAACGATTGCGCGACTTGTTGACATGGGCGTGGAGTCATTTTTGATGGTTTCTACGTTGCGTGTTGCAATTGGTCAACGACTAGTACGCCGCATAAAGGAAGATGCACGTGAGCCATATACACTTACCTCGAACGAAAAATCAGAACTTTCAAAACATGCTGATCTTGATCGAGTACTCGAAACGCTCAAAGAAGAAAATATTATAAAATCAAACGCTACGTGGAACAGCGTGCCATTTTATCATGCGGTACCAGATGCATCTGGGGAAGAAGTCTATAAAGGACGCATGGGGATCCATGAGGTGTTGCCGGTATCTACTACTATGAAAGACATGGTGATGTCGAGTGCCACTGCAGATCAGATTGAGGAACAAGCGCGAAAAGAAGGAATGCTTACCATGCTTGAGGATGGTATTTACAAAGCTGCACGCGGGATGACTACCATCGAAGAGGTACTTCGGGTTATTAATGAATAAGTCTCTGCACATGCCTACATTTACGTACACAGGGGAAGATAAAGACGGAACAGCGATAACACAAACAGTCGAGGCAGCAGATCGTTTTGCAGTGTATGAGATTGCACGTGTTGCGGGGCACACGGTACACAACATCGGTGCACAGAAGAAAATCAATATACAGCAGTTGCTCAATGTAGAGAAAATAGAATATGCACTGAGTCGAGTGAAGCAAGATGAATTGGTGATGATGACGCGCAACCTCGGGTCTATGCTCGTTGCCGGACTGCCACTTTCTCGCGCACTTTCAGTGATCGAGCGTCAGAGTAAAAACCCAAAACTAAAAGGAGTTATTACAGACGTTGCTGAACGTATTAATACAGGTGAAGGGTTTCACGAAGCTATTGGACGGTATCCAAAGATTTTTAGTGATCTCTACGTCGCCATGGTGCGCGCAGGAGAAGAGAGTGGGAAAATGGCTGAAGCGCTCCACACACTGAGTATCCAAATGGAACGCTCATCTTCTTTGAAGAAAAAAATTAAGGGTGCAATGATCTATCCTGCAATTGTTATTACTATCCTGGTCATCATTGGGGTGTTGATGATGATCTTTGTAATGCCGTCAATCACTGACACGTTTAAAAAACTTGATGTTGATTTGCCGATGACAACACAAATACTTATCCAGGTGAGTGATTTTATGAGCCAAAATGCAGTACTTACTATTTTAGGAATGATCGGGTTTGTAGTGGGTTTCATTTTCGCACTGCGCAGCGGTCCAGGGAAGAAGATTGCGTCTTGGGTGATTCCGAAGCTTCCTATTATTGGGAATATGGCAAAGGAGACAAACGCAGCGCGAACTGCACGCACGCTTTCCTCGCTTCTTTCTTCAGGGGTGGATGTTATTCGTTCTCTGAATATTACTGAAGAGGTGGTGCAAAATTATTATTATAAAAAAATTATTGCTGATGCTGCAAAACGTGTCGAAAAAGGAACCGCACTGTCAGAAATATTTATTGAACGTGATGATTTATATCCGGTTCTCGTAGGGGAGATGATTCTCGTAGGGGAAGAGACAGGTAATATTGCAAAAATGCTTGAGGAACTTGCGGTGTTTTATGAGACAGAGGTGGAACAGAAAACGAAAGATCTTTCAACTATTATTGAACCACTGCTTATGGTTGTCATTGGGGGAACGGTAGGTTTCTTTGCGTTGGCAATGATTGCACCAATTTACTCAATTAGTGACAGTATCTAGTATTTAGTTTATGCATGTACGCACAAAACAGGTAGCGCAAAATACGAAGTATTTTGCGCTACCTGTTTTTAGAAGGGGGTATACATTTATTGAATTACTGGTGACTATTGCAATTTTTACACTTGTATTTACGGCATTATTTGCAGGTGTACAAGCTTCACTTTCACTCGTGGGGACTTCTAAGGCACAAGCGGGGGCTTTAGCACTTATGGTTGATCGAATGGAGTACTTACGATCACTTCCGTACAACGATCTTGGGACTATCTCAGGCGTACCAGCCGGATCAATTCCTCAAAATCGTACTGTTTCGATAAACGGCATTGAGTATACAGAGCGTGTTTTAGTACAGTATGTTGATGATGATGCCGATGGTGTCGGCGGCGCAGATAGCAATGGAATTCTTGCTGATTACAAACAAGTCAAAATTGAATATTCGTGGACGGTGGGTGGAAAATCAAACAGCGCTGCACTTGTTTCAAATATGATCCCTACTGGGATTGAGACAACTGCAGGTGGCGGAACTATCCGTGTAAATGTGTTTGATGCGGGAGTACTTCCAGTTGTTGGTGCGTCGGTACGTTTTGTAAATAATTCATTGAGTAGTCCTATTGATACCACACGATACACCGATCCTACGGGAGTTGCGTATCTTTCAGGTGCTCCCGCCGGTGCTGATTACGAGATTACCGTTACTGATACCAATTACTCAACAGACGGAACGCATACGGCAACAACGTCAAATCCAAACCCAACCACACCACCTGTTGCAGTACTTGAAAGCCAGGTTTCAACGATGAACTTTCAGATCGACGAACTGAGTGATTTGCGTATAAAAACAGTTGCACCTGCAACATTCGGTTCATATACAGACACGTTTACTGATACAACAGGTCTCTATACGCAAGCAAGCACTACCGTTGGCGGCGGAAGTCTCATGTTAGCTGCTGATGCAGGAGTATATCGACCATACGGTGTTACGGTAAGTGCAAGTACCACACCAGGAACTATTGCTGCTTGGTATATGCTCGATTTTTCAGCTACCACCTCAGCGTCAACGTCAGTTGCAGTGTCTGTGTTGTATGACAATGGGGGAACCATGCAGCATGTTCCCGATGGAGACTTGCCAGGGAACAGTGCGGGGTTTACATCTGCGCCAGTGGATCTTTCAGCGCTTGATGTTTCTACCTACGACACACTTGGTATACAGGCAACATTAGAGACAATTGACGGAGCGTACACCCCTGAGATATATGATTGGGAGCTTCGTCATATTGTTTCACAAAGTCCAATCTCTGGAGTGGCAATGGAAATAAGTGGCAGTAAAAGTATTGGAACCGATGGCGCAGCACAGCCAGTATTAAAATACAGTGACACCGGAACTACTGATGGTTCAGGAGAATGGGACCAACCCAACATCGAATATGATCTGTATGATATTGCAGTGGTCAGTGCTGGATACGATGTCTATGAAGTATGTCCAGTTGTACCGTATGCTCTGGACCCTGGTGTATCAGAAGAGATCTTGTTTATATTGGGAGCAGCTGCAGGAAATATGCTTCGCGTGCATGTAACTGAAACTGATGGTACGCCAATTCCTAACGCAACGGTGCGTCTTGAAAATACGGGGGTGGATGAACTGTCAGTGACTTCTTTGTGTGGACAAGCGTACTTTAGTAGTGGTTTGTATGCAGATAGTAACTATACACTCACTACGTCGGCTGCAGGATTTACTACTGACGTATCTACGGGGGTAGAAGTGACCAGTAGCAGTACGGTAACCGTTATACTTAACTAAGTATGCAAAAAAAATGTATACCACAAAAAGGAATGACCTTAGTTGAGGTAATTATTGTCTCGACACTTTTTTCACTCATCATGTTTGCTGTCGGAGAAAGTATTGCAACCATGTATCGCTCTAATGCGTATACAATTGCACAGTCATTTCAAGTGCAGCATGCACGGAAAGGCGTCCAGGCCTTGGTGCGCGATATTCGTGAAATGACGTATGCTGACGACGGCACGTTTCCACTTGCAGATATGCAAGAGCATCGCATCGGATTTTATAGTGACATTGATCGAGACAGTAGTGTTGAGTATGTTGAGTATGAGCTTGCAACAAACACCCTGAGTAAACGTGTTTACAATGCCACAGGATCACCCGCAACGTATGACACTTCTGCATCTGATGAGACATATATACTTTCAGAGTATGTACAAAATCAGGACTATGGCACATCAACATTTTACTACTTTGATGAAAATGGAAATGAAGCAACTGCAACTTCTACCGTAACTGATATCCGTTTTATCCGCGTGCAATCTATTATCAACATCGATCCTATTCGTGATCCAGGACAATTTATGTTGCGCAGTAGCGCGTCGTTGCGTAATGTTAACTAATACATAAGCTATGAGTACTTTTCAATCTAATGCACAAAAAGGAACACTGTTGGTATTGGTGCTTGTGTTTGGAGCAGTATTTTTCGTAATGGCAGCAAGTTTTCTTAATTATTTTGTATCACAATCAGAATTACAAAAGTCTAAATACCAACTCGGGCAAGCGCGTGAGATAGCTGAAGCTGGACTTAATTATTACAAATGGTACTTAGCACATTATCCAGACGACGTAACTCATGGCACCGGCGTACCAGGTCCGTATACGCTTCCATACGATGATCCGGAGCTAGGAACTATAGGTGAATACTCACTTGAGATTGCCAGTAGTACCTTTTGTGGGCAGGTGAGTTCTATTGAAATCACATCAACAGGTCACACGTATGAGAATCCAAACATGGCACAAACTATTTATGCTCGCTATGCACGTCCTACCGTTGCAGAGTATGCGTACATCATTAACTCAAATGTATGGGCAGGTGCTGACCGAACGATTATTGGTCCGTATCATTCAAACGGCGGTGTGCGTATGGACGGGACAAACAATTCCACGGTAACGTCTGGACAGGCAACCTGGAACTGCACGAGTTCGTTTGGCTGTAGTCCCTCCGATGCAAATGCTGATGGGGTTGTAGGGAGTGGTCCGAACTTTGATTTGTGGACGTTCCCATCAACACCGATTAACTTCACGGGACTCACTGTTGATCTTGCACTCATGCGTGATCGTGCAGAAAACGGTGGTGGTATCTACATTCCACCATCTGGTGATTATGGGTATCGTGTGACTTTTGAAAGTGATGGGGATGTAGTTGTTCGTGTAGTAGATCGTACATGGAGCCACTACGAGTATTCATCTGATGATGGTTGGTATGTTGCACGAAATCTCATTCGTGACGATGATCCTTATGCAACCTATACGCTTAATGAAGCGTGCCCACTCATTTTTGTTGAAGACAAAGTATGGCTTGAAGGTGAGGTGCCAGGGAAGGTTACGATTGCTGCGGCAGATACTGATACGCCGGGAAATGATTTTTCAATAATTCTGCACGATAATATTACCTATGCCACTGCCAGTTCAGGATTGCTTGCAATCGCTGAAGAAGATGTTCTGGTGGGTTACGATGTGCCGAACAATATGGAGCTCAATGGTATCTTTATTGCGCAAAACGGTAAATTTGGAAGGAATCGTTACACTTCCTCAGTAAATGGTGGTGATCGGTGTCGTAATTCGTTAACTATTCATGGCACAATAGTATCTAATGGTCGCGTTGGTACGAAGTGGTCTGGTTCAGGATGTGGTGGATACAACTCAGGCTTTGATATTCGCTATAACTCATATGATAGAGACCTTGTGAATGATCCACCGCCACTTGCGCCGCACACCTCGGACGATTTTCGATTTATTGAATGGAGGGAGATGTATTAATATACATCTCCCCCCTGATTGCTACGAGAGTCGCAATGGTCGATCTGGGTCCTCATTTGAAGCAGGATGAGTTGGAGGGAGTGCACGAGATACAAAAGTACAGAAAAGAACACGATGTAATAACGTCGTGTTCTTTTCCCATGATACAATCAATCTATTAGAAATAGCATTGATTGCAGCATGAAATCACACATCCCTCTCATTGTCGGGAACTGGAAAATGAATCCCGCAACACTTGGAAAAGCGCGAAAGCTCTTTCTTGATACTCGAAAAGAAATTGGGCGGAAGAAATTAGAAACGCAAATAGCAGTAGCACCGCCATTCCCATTTCTTTCGGAAATGCAGCGGCTGTCTCCATCGCAGCGTATTGGACTTGCAGCACAGGACGTTTTTTTTGAAAGTATTGGTGCACATACTGGGGAGGTGTCTTTGCCGATGTTGAAGAGTGTGGGAGTTAGTTCAGTAATTGTTGGACATTCTGAACGGCGCGCAGCAGGAGAGACTGATGAAGAGATATATAAAGACATACAAGCAATTTTCAAAAGTGGTGTGACTGCTATTGTCTGTGTGGGAGAAAAGGCGCGTGATGCACAGGGCAACTATTTTGGTATTGTTGAAGCACAAATACGCTCTGCCATCCGGAGCATTCCAAAGACAAAACTAAAACAGCTTGTCATTGCGTACGAACCGGTGTGGGCAATTGGTACGGGCAACCATGCAACTGCTGAAGATGTGCACGAAATGAAACTTTTTATACAGAAAATTATCGCTGATCAATTTGGAAGAGATGCTATTAAAAAAGTGCGTGTCCTCTATGGCGGCTCAGTGAAAAAGAAAAATGCGCACGCGTTGTTAGCAGTGGGGCAGGTAGATGGGTTTCTTATCGGGGGAGCAAGCCTCAAGCCAAAAGAGTTTGCAGCGATTATTCATATAGCAGAATCACATGGAAAAGGCACCCTTTAAAAGCGTTACACAGTGTAAAGGGTTGCAAGGGACCTATGTGCTTCTTCGCACTTCCATCAATGTTCCTATTGTTGATGGTGAGGTATTTAATCAGTTTCGGATTATGCGCAGTCTTCCAACGATTCAATACTTGGTAGAGCAGGGTGCGCGTGTGATTGCGTGTGGTCACATTGGAAGTGACGGTGCACAAAGTACAAAACCAGTTGCGGACATCATTGGAAAGTATGCACCAGTGCATTTTTCTACGGAAGTTTCTGGTGTTACCTCAAAGAATTTCCGTGACGAACTCAAAGATGGAGAAGTGCTCTTTCTTGAGAACCTCCGTAAAGATCCTCGTGAAAAACAAAATGATGCTGATTTTGCACGTGAACTCGCTGATTTAGCTGATGTGTATGTAAACGATGCATTTCCTGTATCACATCGGGAACATGCATCGATTGTAGGAGTGCCTGCGTTTCTTCCTTCATATGTAGGTATGAACTTCGTACATGAGTTTACCGAACTCACGAAGGCACTCACACCCAAAAAGCCAGCTCTCTTCTTACTGGGAGGAGCAAAGTTTGATACAAAAATGCCGCTGGTTGAGAAATTTTTGTCTATTTATGACCACTTATTTATTGGAGGTGCGCTTGCAAATGATTTCTTCAAAGCAAAAGGGTATGAGGTGGGCACCTCACTTGTTTCAGATATCGATCTTTCAGACAGTCCGTTGCTTGCGCATGAACAGATTCTGCTTCCGATTGATGTAGTGGTGAGTGATGGCAAAGAAACGCGCGTATGTGGACCTGATGCAGTACAGAAAAACGAAGCGATTGTAGACGCTGGTCCCCAAACAGTCGCGATGCTCACACCGCTTATTGCACATGCACAGATGGTGCTTTGGAATGGTCCGTTTGGAAACTATGAAGCAGGGTTCGATACGTATACTATGGAAACTGCAAAACTAATTGGTGCTGCCGATGGCTATTCGGTAGTTGGTGGGGGAGACACCGTTGCGGTTATTGAGTCGCTCTTCTGTCAAGAAAAATATAGCTTCCTTTCAACGGCCGGAGGAGCTATGCTTTCGTTTTTAGAAAATGGAACGGTGTCTGCAATTGAAGCACTTAAGAGTGCTGCTAAGTAGTCTTAAATGTCTGGATGTGGTATTCTCAGTTTAGAGGAGAATACTATGGCAGATGAATTTGAAAAAAGGTATCGAAAGAACCTAAAACGTCTCAAGGAAAGACCTGTTCGAACAAGTGAGCCACACAACCCTGGACCTTCGTTTGCACAATTTGTAGAAATTGTTGCTGGAATGGGTGACCGCGCTCAGATTCATGGTACGGTCATTCGCCGCTTGCGCAAGGAAAAGGATGCATAAACGACTCAAATACCAGCAGATTCTGCTGGTATTTTTTTGATATACTCAACACATGAAAGAGCTGACACTTGTATACCTCGTTACTGAAGATAAAATCTGTCTTGCACTAAAAAAGCGTGGGTTTGGAGAAGGGAATTACAACGGCTATGGCGGGAAGCTTGAAGAAGGAGAAACTATACTGCAGGGTGCGATACGTGAAGTGTACGAAGAAAGTCTCGTTGAGGTATTAGAAACTGACCTTAAAAAAGTTGCTGATATTGTCTTTCACTTTTCTGATCATTCCATACGTGTCCATACATACTTTGTATACGCGTGGAAGGGAAAGCCGCAAGAAACTGAAGAAATGAAACCATTTTGGTTTTCATTTGCAGCGATACCCTATGAAAAAATGTGGGCTGACGATATACACTGGATGCCGCGCGTATTTGCTGGAGAACGGCTCGTCGGGGAAGTTACTTTTGCAGAAGACGGGAAAACTATTGAGGCAATGGAATGGAAAAAAGTTGCAGGGTTTTAAAAAACCACCACGCGTTTGTGTGTGGTGGTTTTTTATCTAACTCTTTCTAGTCATCCAAGTCATCTATTGCTGCAATCAGTTGTGTTGCAACAATAGCAAGTTCTGCGTCACTTGCTTCTTCCCCTGCGGGCATGATCGCGCCAAGTGCCTTTTGGGTGTCTTGCATTGGATAAATTTTAATGTGTACGTGTGGTACATCAAAACCCTCCACTACCAAACAAGTTCGTTCTGCATTAAGCGCACTGTCTGAAGCTTTTGCAATTTTCTTCGCAGTTTTAAATAAGTGCACGTACGTATCATCATCAAGATCAAACGCATAATCAACATGTTCTTTTGGAATGACCAAAGATTGCCCTTTTACTGCAGGGAATTTATCGAGGATTGCAACACAGTGTTCATCTTCATAGATAAAATGTCCAGGGATTTCTCGGTTTATAATTTTTGTGAAAATTGATGCAGCCATACAGTAAATATTATTATTGTCTTCACAATGGTATCATACGAAATACGAATTATGTCTTCTTACCGATTGTCTGAGGAACTTCCTGAAACAGTGCAAGCTGCACTCTCTGTATATTCTCCCTTCCTCCAGCAGCTTCTCTACAACCGTAATATAACTACAGCTGCCGCGGCAGCAGCATTTCTTGCCCCTTCATATGACGAGCACCTGCATGACCCCTTTTTGCTTAATGATATGGATCTTGCGGTGGCGACAATTCTTGAAGCTATGAAAGCTGAAGAAAAGATCGCCATTTATAGCGATTACGACTGCGATGGCATCCCAGGTGGAGTAGTGTTGCACGATTTTTTTGTAGCGGTAGGGTATACAAATTTTATAAACCACATCCCGCATCGACACTACGATGGTTTTGGGCTCAATGTAGCTGCAGTAGAGAAGTTGGCTGAAGATGGTGTGGAGCTTATTATCACCATTGACTGTGGGAGTACCGATGTGGCAGCCGTAGCGCGAGCAAACGAACTTGGTGTGAAAGTGGTCATTACCGACCATCACCAAGTGAAGGAAGTTGCCCCACCAGCGGTTGCGATTGTAAATCCTCAAATAGGTGACACGTACCCGTTTAAAGGTTTGTGTGGAGCGGGAGTGATTTTCAAGGTGGTACAGGCACTCATACAGAAGGGAGACTTTGACCTTACTACTGGTTGGGAGAAATGGTGGTTAGATATGGTCGGTATAGCAACTATTGCAGATATGGTTCCTTTGCGCGATGAGAACCGTACACTTGCGCACTATGGATTACAGGTACTTCGCAAGTCGCGCCGCCCAGGTTTGCAAAAACTACTACGGAAGCAAAAGGCGAGTCAACAACATCTCACAGAAGATGACATCGGTTTTACCATTGGACCTCGCATTAACGCTGCCTCACGTATGGATAATCCAGAAGATGCCTTTTTAATGCTTTCTGAGACTGACGAAGTGAAAGCCGATGCATATGTAGATCATTTAGAGAAACTCAACAATGAGCGGAAGGGAGTGGTGGCGTCAATGACTAAAGAAGTACATAAGCGTATGCAGGCAATGACAGAACTGCCACATGTGCTCGTACTGGGTAATCCAGAATGGCGCCCCTCTTTAGTGGGACTTACTGCAAATAAATTAGCTGAAGAATATAATCGACCGGCATTTGTGTGGGGGCGTGACGGGAACGGAAAAATAAAAGGATCGTGTCGTTCAGATGGTTCCATGAGTGTAATCACTATTATGGAGGCAGTGAAAGATTCTTTAGCTGAGTTTGGTGGGCATCATATGGCAGGTGGTTTTGGAGTTTCTGAAGCAGCAATACACACGTTGCCACAAGCAATGCATGATGCGGTTGAAAAGCTTGGAAGCGATGTGCGCATAGACACAGAAAAAGTTGCTGAGTTTGCGTTCACTCCTGACAGCTTGACTGCTGCTGTAGTGCGTGAACAACAACAGCTTGCGCCGTTTGGTATGGATAACGAAAAGCCGCTGTATGTTATCACCGATGTGATACCCGATACCGTAAATGTTTTTGGTAAGACAAAAGAACACACAAAAATTACTTTTAATGGATCAGGGGTGGTTCGGGAAGCAATTGCATTTTTTAAACTACCTGAACACTTCACGAGAACGCCTGAGTCACTCGTGCCATGCACCTTGCTTGCATACTTAGAGCAATCATTTTTTATGGGGAGACTACAGACTCGTTTACGGATTGTTGACATTGTGTAGTGTTTTGGCACTATATTGCGAGACATGAAAAGGAGCTTGCATGACACTAATTACTGGCAAACGCATACTTGGTGGCGGTGCGCTCGTGTGTGTTGAAAAAGATCGTGAGGGGTACTACTTTACGTTTAGTGCTGACGGCACAGGAAAACGTATACGTCTGGTACGCAGGAACCACACGTGGAAGTACACACTCCCACAATCAAGCATGATGATAACCGCAGTATTTACCGATCCACCCAAAAAGTCGCACGTGTAGTGTGGCTTTTTTTCTGCTCGTGGTACCATAGCGCGTATGAGTATTGCGTTTACTGATGGAGCAGCGAAAGGGAATCCAGGTCCGGGTGGTTATGGAGCAGTTATCTATTTTGATAATAAAGTTGTTGAGTTGGGAGAAGGTAAAAAGCTCACCACTAATAACGAAATGGAATTACGAGCAGTTGTAGAGGTGCTTAAGGTGCTGCCAGCAGAGCAGACAAAAATTGAGATTTACACCGACTCAAAGTATGTGGTTGATGGTGCAACAGGTTGGATTTTTGGTTGGATGAAAAATGACTGGCAGACAAAAGCAGGAGGCGAGGTGTTACATAAGGAATTATGGCAAGAGCTTATTGGTTTATTAAAAAAAGTGGCGGTGGATTGGCATAAGGTACCGGGTCACGTAGGTATTGTTGGGAACGAGCGAGCAGATACCATCGCGTCTGATTTTGGTGAGGGTAAACTAGTAGAGCTCTATACTGGTTCGCGAGATGACTATACATTAGATATTGAAAATGTTTCCTACGATGAAGAGAAAGCGAAAGCACGCAGTGCTGCCCGTAAACGTCAGTCGCAAAAGGCGTATTCATATGTGAGTGCAGTTGATGGGGTTGTACAGACCCATGCTACATGGGCTGAGTGCGAAGCACGGGTAAAAGGCAAAAAAGGAGTGCGTTTTAAGAAAGCTATCTCAAAAGATGAGGAAACTAACATCATTGCTGATTTCAGCTAAGGAATAAAAAAGAGGTATACATACTTGCCTCTTTTTTATTCTCGTAGTACATTCTTCCGTACCGCTCAAAAAAAGAAAAAGGGAGTTCTTTATGTCGAAGTATGAAGCTCGAATCGAATCGTTGCGTGCAGACCATGAAAAAGTTCATGATCTGATCGATGGTGCTCAAAAGCAACCTGGGCATTGCCAGATTATGATTCGTGGTTGGAAATCTGAAAAGCTTTTCCTGAAGGATGAGATTGCTCGTCTTGAAGCTCTTGAAAGCGATGAAGATTCGGCGGATGCTGCCGCGCCGCTTGAGGTGCTTGACGGTGACGCCGTGTCGCCAACAATTGAGCTGCCGATTGGTGGCAAAAAATCAGTCGCAGCATGATGTACGAGGACCGCTTCAGAGAAGCGGTCCTTTTCTTTTGGTACACTCATAGTTAGTAGTGAATAGTATTGTGTTTTATATCAGTGTTGTCTTGTTCTGTAGTGGGGTTATACTCGCATCCTTTTTTACGATTCCGCAGGCCTATACACTCTGGGGTTTATTGCTTGGCAGTGTACTATTGGTAATAGGAAGTGTGCGCAGTACTGTCTGCAATACACGAGGACTTATTCTTGGAGGGGTAGGTATGTTGCTGTTGTGTATTGGTGTGTTTCGAACAGAGATGTATCAGCATGCATTAGAAAGCCCTACACTTGTACAGTTGGAGGGCATGGAAGTTTCACTTACGGGGATGGTGGTACATGAGCCCGATGTGCGCACACGCACCATGCATCTACATATTGATACTGAGGTGGGGAGAGTACTTGCGTATGTTGATCCATTTTTGGTTGTAGGGTATGGAGATACAATTTCTGTTACTGGTGTTATTGAAGCTCCAGAAGCATTTGTCACAGACTTGGGGAGAACGTTTAACTATCCTGGTTATTTACAAGCACAGGGGGTTACGCATGTTATGTACTATCCAGAAGTTGCTTTGATCTCCGCAGATAAAGGCAACATACTCCTACAATATATCTATGCATTCAAAGATGCGTTTCGAGTACAACTGCAACAGCTGTTGCAGCAGCCCCAGCGAGGTCTCGGGGAAGGATTACTCCTCGGTATAAAAGGTTCACTTGGTGAGGATTGGGAAGAAGTGTTCCGGAAAACGGGGATTATTCATATTGTGGTGCTTTCGGGGTACAACGTGATGCTTGTTATCGTGTTTGTGTTGTATGTGCTTTCGTATGTGTTGCGATATCAAGCGCGTATTGTTGTAGGTTTTCTTGCGATACTTGCCTTTGCAGCATTGGTTGGTTTTTCTGCAACGGTGGTGCGTGCCAGCATAATGGCGAGTCTGCTGTTGCTTTTGAAATTTTCAGGCAATACATACAACATAGTTCGGGCATTGTGTATTGCAGGTATGCTCATGTTGCTATGGAACCCTCTGTTGCTGTTGTATGACCCTGGGTTTCAGCTTTCATTTCTTGCAACACTTGGTTTGATACTGATCGCCCCACATCTAGAAAAACTAGTTCCGTTTGTGCCAACGGTTTTGGGTGTTCGTGAGTTTTTGGTAGCAACGGTGGCCACACAGCTCTTTGTGCTCCCCCTGCTCTTGTATCAAATAGGCGAGCTTTCACTTATTGCGGTTGTTGTAAATGTACTGGTGTTAGCTATGGTGCCGGTTGCAATGTTGCTGACATTTGTTACTGGTATGCTTGGTTTTGTGACACCACAGCTCGCACTGATTGTTGGTTTTGCTGCACACGTGTCACTGACGTACATACTGCGGGTTGCGCAACTGTTTTCTGAAGTGCCGTTTGCTGCGGTACGTGTGCCGATGTTTTCTTTCTGGATTGTGATCGTGGGATACGCTGCGATAGGGTACGTATTGTATCGACTGCTGTACAAGAAGCAGCGTGTGCAATATGTTCCTGGGTGGGTCATAGAAGAAGAGGCAGCTGTGCTCGCACGAATAAAAGCAGCATCACAAAGTGATGCTGCTTCCAGAGACACCCCTGTATTTTTTAAGTAAATGTTATACCCGGCTGGCAACAACTTCCCAATTTACATTAGCGAAAAACGCATCGACGTACGCACCCTTGTCTGCAGGAAGATAGTCGCGCATGTACGAGTGTTCCCACATATCCAGCGCAAGGACAATGTCGACGTCAGCAAGTTGTCCAAGATGCTGCTCATCAACCCACGCACATACAAGTTTATGCTCTGTGCGATCAATGTAACACATTGCCCATCCAACACCTCGAGTTGCAGCTATAATTTTCATGCGTGCAATAAGACCATCAAGAGAGTCAAAGTCAGCTTCTACCAGTGCTTTAAATGCACCTTCGGGACATTCTTTTGCACCCCCTTCAAACTGAGCGAAGTAATATTCATGGTTTTTCATACCACCAAACTCAAACCCGAGACGTCGTTGCATTTCTGATTGGGCATACGCGTCTGTCACTTGGTGTAATTCTGAACGTATATGATTCACGTTTTTTACATATCCTGCGTAGAGACCAAGGTGTAGGTCAATACTTTCTTGTGAGATACCCTCAAGCGTTGGGATGTTAAATGTTTTTGCTTCGTACATGGTTGATTAGTTACATTTCTATAATGTCACTCAGTGTATCATGTTCGGTATATATGGATATACTCGTGAAAATTCGCCTGTTATTTTTAGGGCTGTTACTGGTGAGTTGTACGGGTGTCTGGGTATTTCCTTTGTACAGCGCAGCGCATACTTCAGCGTTTCTTGAGGTACATTTTCTTGATGTGGGACAAGGTGACGCAATTTTTATAGAAACGCCTGATGGCGTGCAGGTGCTGATCGATGGGGGTCCTGATAATTCAGTTATCACACAGCTTGCGCAACACATGTCTTTCTTTGATCGCACTATCGATATGGTTGTGGGAACACATCCGGACAAGGACCATATTGGAGGTCTTGTTGATGTCTTAGCACAATATGATGTACCACATATATTGACCACTAAGAAGGAACACGATACATCGGTTGCAACTGCGTACACGCATGCTGTTGCAGATGAAAAAGCGCAGATACATATTGCTCGAGCAGGGCAGGAGTTTGCGCTGGGGGCATCGACGACACTGCGTGTGTTATTCCCAGAAACAGACACAACTGACATGGAAAGCAACGCATCATCCATTGTGTTGCAATTGGTGTATGGAGAAACAGAGATGCTCCTTACGGGGGATTCACCAAAGCGCATCGAAGAGTACCTAGTACTCACAGAAGGAAAAGGACTACAAAGTGACGTGCTGAAGGTAGGGCACCATGGCTCACGTACCTCTACCTCAGAACTTTTTTTGGAAGAAGTAAATCCACAGTATGCAGTGATATCAACCAGCGCAAACAATCGCTATGGTCATCCGCACTTGGAAGTGACAGACTTACTATTTAATGAGCGCGTAAAAACATACAGTACGGCAGAAGAGGGGACAGTTACGTTTTTGAGTAATGAGAAAGAGGTGTGGCGACAGCAATAGAAAAACCAGAAGCATTTGCTTCTGGTTTTTCTTACGGTCTTAAATAAGCTAATTTTGAAAATATTGCTGTAGGTGTGAGGCGCACAAGGAATTTTTCTTGAGGTGTATGCCTATACAGTGAAAGAAAAATTACCGCAGTGCAAC
>JAUIFS010000023.1 GCA_030430425.1 bacterium
GAGAAAATTACTGGTGATATACAGAAAGTTATCTATATTCCTGGCAAGATTATGAACGTAATTATTGCTCAATAGAGCGTTCACCAAAGGTATTGACACTTGTCAAGTAGCATGATACAAATGGTGGCACAAACAAAACAGTTTGGAGGAAGCAGCGTATATTTTATGCATATGCTGTTGATTTAAGTAGGTATTATTTCATTACTATGATTTCATTTAAACCAAAACAAGTAACCAAGAAGCTGCTTTCTGCGCTTCCTGACCGCGCACGTGATGTGCTCGAAAAGCGATACGGTCTCGGAAAAGATGCCGACACCCAAACACTCGAGTCTATTGGACAGACGTACGGAATCACCCGTGAGCGCGTTCGACAAATTGAAAACTACGGCATCCAATCAATCCAAAAATCAGACGTCTACTCAGAGTTTGAAGAGATTTTTGACGAGCTTAAAGAAGTTATTGAAAGTCTCGGCGGCGGACTTATTGCTGAAAGTGTTTTGCTTGATGAAATCACGAGCGACCAATCGCTCCGCAATCATGTGTATTTCCTCCTTGTGATCGGTAACCCATTTTACCGAAGTAAAGAAAATGCAAACTACGGACACCGATGGTTTACTGAAAAGAAAATTTCAGAAAACGTCGAAAAAGCACTCCGAACTGTTTACAAATCACTCTCACGTGATGAGCTGGTAAGTGAAGAGGAAATCCTCAATCGATTCCGCAATGAACTTATAGAAATTGCTGACAACCATGATGAAACAGTACTCAAGCGATGGCTGCAGATCTCAAAGGATATTGCTGCGAATCCACTGGGAGAATGGGGGAATGCAAGCTCTCCGAACGTACGTGTAAAGGGTATTCGTGACTATGCATATCTTGTAGTGAAGCGACATGGATCACCAATGCACTTCCGTGAAGTTGCTGAAGAAATTGAAAAACTCTTTGAACGAAAGGCACACACAGCCACTACACACAACGAACTTATTAAAGACGAACGGTTTGTACTGGTTGGACGTGGACTCTATGCACTCACAGAATGGGGATACTCTGCAGGAGTTGTAAAAGATGTGCTGCGAGATATTCTTATGGAAAACGGACCGCTTTCACGAGAAGAAATCATCGATAAGGTTCGAAAAGAACGATACGTAAAAGACAACACTATTGTGGTAAACCTACAAGACGCAAATCTATTCAAGCGACTTGCAAATGGCACATACACGATTGTTGAGTAACACACTCACGACAAAAAGGAGCGGTCACGACAGTGACCGCTCCTTTTTATCTATCGACATATTTAACAACAGAGACCATAAAAGCAGGGTAAGTGTTGTACAATGTTATAAATGAAGTTAGACGATATTCCCGTAGTTGGCTGGATAATAGGCACACTCGGAGGAGAAGATATTGACTATGGTTTTCCCGTTTTTTTGTTAGGGCTTCTTTTTGTACTTCTCGGACTTGATTACATCGGCGTTTCACAGTCGCAGGTGTTTACTCTGCTGATTGTCACTGCGCCCGTATGGCTTCCGTATATAACATTCAAAATTTTTTTTCATGTTTACATGAACATGGTGGGTAAAAAATTTGGTATTAAAAGTGGAAGAACTATATTTGAAATTGTGTTGCCACCGGAAGTGTTTAAGTCGCCTGAAGCGATGGAAATTGTGTTTACACAAGTTTTCAACGCCGCAAACCCAGACAACCTTATGGAAACGTACCTCGATGGTAAACGACCACTTCCATACACTTTTGAACTTGTCTCTCGAGGAGGTGCCGTGAAGTTCTACGCAACCATTCCAGAAAAGTTTGCACAAGGGTTTACTGATGCAATGTATGCACAATACCCTGGGGTTGAGCTTATTCCACAGGAGCTCGACTACACGGCTGAAATTCCAAACAACCTCAAAAACCTTTCATTTATGAGCTTCCACTTTGGGAAAAAGAAAGGCTCAGAGTTTCCAATAAAAACATACATAGACTTTGGTATGGACAAAATGCCGAAGGAAGAAGAGAAAGTTGACCCTATGACCCCCATGCTTGAAGTACTAGCCGGAATAGCTCCTGAACAACAGATATGGGTACAGTTTCATGTTAAAGCACATCGTGAAAAAGGATTTAAATTGGGGCAACTCAAGGCAAAAGGAACATGGGAGAAAGGTGTAGCAAAAGAGGTTGAGAAACTTATGACCACGGGCATTGACGACCCAAACGAACCAGGTTCATTTCCGCGTATCACCCCTGGGCAACGCAGTGACATAGAGGCAATGGAACGCAATGCTGATAAAGCACCGTTTGAGTTTGCCGCTCGTTTCATCTACATTAACCACAAAGGGGAAGGAAACTACGACGGAGGACTCTTTGCTCGCATGATCCGTACCATTGCACAGACAGAACTCAAAAACCGCAATGGACTTGGCATCCGATGGCGTACCGATTATAACTACAAGTTTCTTTCTGACCCTTTTGGCTCTAAAATACCTGCAATGAAAAAGGCGGAACTTAAAGAATACAAACTCAGGAAGCTGTATCCAAAAAGCGGGGCCATGGCATACAAAATTATGACTGCCGAAGAAATGGCAACTATTTTTCACTTACCAGGAACAGTGGCACAAACACCAACACTTAATCGCGTAGGATCAACTCGTGCAGAAGCACCAGCAAACTTACCAACCGGAAACATAACACACTAACGACATGACACGACGACAACTCGCAAAGCGCATCTTACTTTCTGCAGGACTTATCTTTCTTTTGTTTGCTGTTGGACTGCTTTTATACGTACAAACACTTTTTCGCGCACCTACTACTTTTACGCATACAAAGAGTTTTGAAGTGGTAAGTGGCATGTCGGTACGTGATATTGCACTTGCCGCGCAAGAGCAAGGAATTGTACGTTCAAACCTTCTTCTATACACCATACTGACCTACTCGTATGATCCAACAAACATTTACGCTGGTACGTATGTATTCCCAGAGCCTATCGGGGTGTTTGGAGTAGCCCAAAAACTTGCTGATAAAGACATAGAGAACAAATTGGTAAGCGTTACCATTCCAGAAGGAGTACGTTTAACAGACATTGCAACAATCGCTGCAAAAGCACTTCCAGAGTTTAGTATTGATGAGTATCTCATTGCTACACACGAACTAGAAGGAAAATTATTTCCTGAAACATATTTTGTGCCCGAAACATTTACTGCACAAGACCTCGTCGATCTTCAACACGCAACATATGAAGAAAACGTTGCACCGTTACGTGAAGCGATTGCATCATCCCTCTTCACAGAATGGGAGATTATTACGCTTGCATCAATTCTTGAACGAGAAGCAAACGATGAAACAAGCATGAAGATGGTGTCAGGAATACTTCGGAATCGACTAGAAATTGGTATGCCTCTACAAGCAGATGCAACTATTGAGTACGTACTGGAAACACCACTACATGAACTACCAGCAGGACAACTTGCAAGTGAGTTGCGTGAAAAAGATTCTCCCTATAACACCTACCTATACAAAGGACTTACCCCAACTCCTATTGGCAACCCAGGACTCATGGCAGTCAAAGCTGCGATCGATCCAACACCTTCAGAGTATCTATTTTATATAACCGGAAATGACGGTGAATTTTACTACGCTGAAACATTGCACGAACACAATCAAAATATTTCACAATATTTGCGCTAGTTGTTGACATATGCAACCGACCGTTGGCTTATGGAAATAAAATATAGACGAAATACGAACTTATTGCAGATTGCAGCTTGAGTATAGTTGCTCCCAACGGGAGCAACTATTTTTTTATAAAAAATCATGATACGCTTCATGCACTATGTCAAAGGGAAAGACAGTTTTTGTAGGGCTTTCAGGAGGAGTAGACTCTTCAGTTGCTGCACTTCGTTTAAAGCGAGAGGGGTATAACGTCGTAGGTGTCTTCATTAAGGTCTGGCACCCTGATTTTTTGGTATGTAACTGGGAACAGGAACGACTGGACGCCATGCGTGTTGCCGCAAAGCTCGATATCCCATTTCTTACCTGTGACGCGGAACAGGCGTACAAAGATGATGTGGCTGACTACTTTATTAGTGAATATGAAGCCGGAAGAACGCCGAATCCTGACGTTATGTGCAATAAGTACGTAAAATTTGGTGCGTTTTTACGCTTTGCTGAAGAAAAAGGTGCCGACTATGTCGCAACCGGTCATTATGCACAACGTATGCAAAATAAGGGATCCGATCCCTCAGTATATGAAATGCATCGTGGTGTAGATACCAATAAAGACCAAACATACTTCCTTTGGACACTCACGCAGCAACAGCTTTCAAAAACACTCTTTCCCGTGGGAAATAGTCCTAAAATGCAGATCCGTAAAGAAGCTGAAGCAGCCGGATTACTCACTGCACAAAAAAAAGACAGTCAAGGAATTTGTTTTTTAGGTCATGTAGATATTCCTGAGTTTCTTTCACACTATGTTGAGCTCAAGGAAGGAGATGTCCTGAATGAGTCAGGTGAAATCATTGGTTCTCATAAGGGTGCTTTGGTATATACCAATGGACAACGACACGGCTTTACTATAACCATACAAGATACGCAGCGCAGTGCATACTACGTTATTGATCGCGATATGGAAGCAAACACTATAACCGTGAGTCCTCATAAAAAAATACTTTCATCTTCATCAAACATACAACTCCAAGCGGTTAACTACATTGATACTCCGGTTACCCTCGATCAAAAGCTCGAGTTGCAAATACGCTATCGACAAACACCACTGCAATGTAAAGTAGCAGTCATAGCGAGTGATACGATGGAAATAGAACTGCTTGAAGCAGTAGACAAACCAAGTGCTGGGCAATCCTGTGTACTATATGACGGTGATCACTGCCTCGGAGGTGGTATTATTGCGTAATGGTAACTGTATTAAAAGCTGACGGAACCTCTGAAGGTTTTAAAGTTGAGAAACTAAAACGATCGCTTCGACGAGCTGGTGCTACAAAAACCGAGGTAGCTGACATTGTGACAGAGGTTGAAAAAATACTGCATGACGGTATAAAAACACAAGAAATCTATCGCCACGCTTTTGAACTTATGCGTAACAGCGACGCCCCCATACGTGCTCGATACTCTTTGCGACGCGCACTTTTTGGTCTTGGTCCTACTGGTTTTCCGTTTGAAGATTTTCTTTCACGACTATTTGCACGAGAGGGATATACAACCAAAACTCGTGTGACGTTGCAGGGCAATTGTGCAGAGCACGAACTCGATGTTGCTGCATATGCTCCAGACCATTCGTTTGTCGTTGAAGCAAAGTTTCACTCCCGCCCCGGAGTGAAGTCTGACCTGCAGGTGGCGCTGTATTCATATGCACGACTGCTTGACCTAAAAGACACAAAAATTTGCAATGAAGACGTCTGTGGCGTGCGTGAGTTAATGGTAGTAACCAATACAAAATTCACCTCAACTGCAGAAAAATATGCTGCATGTGCAGGGCTTACAATACTCAGTTGGGACTACCCGAAGAACAATAACCTGCATGATCGCATTCAAAAGGCAGGGCTCTATCCAATAACCGTACTCCAAGGGCTCTCTCAGTCACAAAAGCGCGGACTCATTGCTCGTGGAGTCATTGTCTGTTCAGACATTCTCGACAAGCCGCAACTGCTCCGACATGCACATCTGAGTCAAAAAAGAACTGAACGAGTGCTTGCTGAGGCTAAAGACCTTTGTTTCGGTCATCATGCACACGAACAAACTCACTAGTTGTCAATGTTTGCGCTCTGAGCCAATATTGCTATAATCCCTTGTATATAAGCAATTATTACAGAGTTTTTGTATGTCAGAACAAGAAAAGCAGGAGGGTCAGAAGACTGTCGTATCATTTATTGCAGGTCTTCTTATTGGTGGACTTCTCGTATGGGTATTCGGAGGAACACCTGAAGAAGTAGTAGCTCCAGAAACAGAAGGTGAAGATACCGTAGAGGTAGTTGTAGACACAACTGAAGACACAGAAGAAACTGAAGACACTACACCCGTTGTAGATACTCCAGAATTAGAAGTAGGTGATGGTGCTGTTTCAGTAACAAACCAAGCTGCAGGAAGCGTCGTATCGCTTGATGGTGCAACATTCCCAACAGAAGAAGGATGGGTAGCAGTGCGTTCATATCCAAACGGACAACTTGGAAGCATTCTTGGTGCAGCGCGATACAGCAAAGCGCAAGGTCTTGTACCAAGCGAAGTGCAGCTTCTTGCACCAACATCAGCAGGACGTGATTACGCAGTTGTATTCTTCTCAGAAGATGGTGACCGAGAGTTCAACCTAGCAAATGATGTGCAGATTGGAGACGTATTTGGAACATTCACAGCACAATAATAATTGCTGTTCTCTAAAAGAAAAAGCGTCGGCTATCGCCGACGCTTTTTCTTTTGCTATACTACTACCACTATGGCTTATGAATACAAATACAACCCGAACCGTTCAGCAGACTGGAACTACGGAGGAAAGAAATGGCGATTATCTCGATCAAAACTAGATTACTTCATGGAGTGCCCACGCTGCTTCTATGTCGACAACAAGCTTGGCACAAAGCGTCCTGGTTTTCCATCATTTAACCTCAACATTGCAGTTGATGAATTGTTTAAAAAAGAATTTGATGTATATCGAGAAAAAAAAGAGCCGCACCCGATTATGGAGAAATACAAGGTCAACGCAGTGCCATTTCAGCACAAAAACATGGACACGTGGCGCGAAAACTTTGAAGGTATCGAGTATCATGACACCGAAACAGGAATGACTATTTCTGGTGCAGTTGATGATATCTGGATGGCACCAGACGGAGAGCTGATTATTGTTGACTACAAGTCAACCTCTAAAGAGGGTTCGATCACAGAACTATCAGACAGCGCATGGGATCAACAATATAAACGCCAGCTTGGGGTATATAAATGGCTCCTAGAAAAGAACGGGTTCAAAGTAAAAGACACTGGATACCTCGTCTATGCGAACGCGAGCAAGGAAGAACCAAATTTTGATGACAAACTTGTCTTTGAGACAACACTGGTACCTGTAGAAGCTGAGAGTGACTGGATCGATGAAACACTCGACAAGATCAAAGAATGCCTTGAAAAAGACTATTTGCCGGAAATCGGTCCAAAGTGTGAGTTTTGCCCGTACCGTGAAGCATGCGGAAAAAAACTGCAGGCAATCCATAAGCAACTACAAAAAGAAAAGCCAAGTGCCGACGAGGGAGTAAAGGGGACTATTGATGCAATAAAAAAGAAATACGCCTAACATGCAATCATTTACCGATAAAACCAAAGCGATAGTTAAAACTATTCCTCGTGGCGAAACAATGACCTATGCTGCAGTTGCAGCAAAAGCAGGCAACCCTAAAGCAGCACGCGCCGTAGCCAACATAATGGCTGCAAACTACGACCCTGAAATACCATGCCACCGTGTTATTCGTTCTGACGGTGGCTTAGGTGGATATAATCGTGGCGGCACTGAAAAAAAGCGTGCTATATTGATCTCTGAAGGAGCTCTAGAGAAATAGCACATGTCAGTACAAAACTTAGAATCACAACTACGAAAAGCAGAAGACTTACATCGTTTGAATGCAGATAATTACCGTATTGCAATGAGCCATGCAACCGATCTGCGCAATCAACTCCACCAGCTACAACAACAAGAAGCTACACGCCTCCAAAAAGTGAACCAACCCTATGAAAAAGAGCGTGGTAATTTGGAAAAGGCAAGAGCTGAGTTTCGAAAAGCGGAAGAGAAGTACAAACGCGCACATGAAGAGTTTGAGAAAGCTCGGGAACTCTTTGATACACAAGAAGCTGAACAACGTAAAGCGGCTGAGCGACACCAGAATGACATCCAAGGCGTTGAAAAGATTATAAGTTTCCAAGAGAAAAAACTGGAGCGAGAAATTGGTCGAAAGGAACAAGAAGCACGATCATTTCATATTAAGTCTGAAAATGCACGACGAGACATGGATATTCTCTCAAAACGTCTTGAAGATGCTCGACGGCACGAAATGGAAGAGTTACGTAAAAATGCAGCAAATACCAATAAACCACCAGCAGACTCGTCATACAGAAGATCACGTCGAGGTCGACCTACCGACCGCTTAGACAGAGCTGCATAAAGTGCTACACTGAAACATACAAAACCATGTCAATACACGACAATTTACAAAAAGAACTAGATCGTCTAAAGAACACTGAGAGTGTTCGCTTGCAAAATGACTCTTTTTCAACTCTTTTGCAATCTATCACCGAATTTGTTGGACAGGTAAAGGAGGAAGAGAAGCTCGTGAAGCAGATTTATAAACTCAACAAGCGGCGCAAGATGCTCACCAAGCAAATTGCAAAAGAAGAAGCAACTGAAGAAGAACGAGCTGAGCTTGAAGAGGTGCAAGAACTTTTGGAAGAAGCAAAACCCTTGCAGAACACCATTAAAGCAAAACGAGCTGTACTCACGTCACTCTCGAAAGACGTAAAAGGTCTATTAAAAGCTATTCGTAAGTAAGTATGTATTCCTACCGTATTGAACAGGCACTGCGAGCCATCACTATTCTTCACAAAAACCAAGTACGTAAGGGCTCAATCCCTATGCCGTACGTAAGTCATCTTTTTGCGGTAGCTATGATCGTCATGGACTACACCAAAGACGAAGACACGGTACTTGCCGCGCTATTGCACGACACCATTGAAGACACTGACTACACCCCTGAAGAATTACAGGAAGACTTTGGTGGGAAAGTGACAGAGATCGTACTTGCTCTCTCAGAACCACAAGATACCGAAAAGAAACAATGGTCGTGGAAAGACCGAAAAGGGCAGTATGCAAAACAGTTGCGTAAGGCACCACAAGAAGCGCTACTTATCGCAGCTGCAGACAAGATCCATAACATGCGAGCAATGGTAGAAGAGTACTTCGATGCACACGACCGGTTTCTTACCGAATTTGCAGGAAATCTTGACGATCGCGTCATGCAGTACCAAGACATTGCAAACGCACTCAACCGAAACCTCAAAAGTGATATACTCACTGAGTTCAACCACGTATTTACTGAATATAAGAATTTTGTAGAAGATGTCAAAAAAACAAAAGAACACGCAGAAAAGTTTTAAATACGAGCCAAAAAACAAACTTCCTAAACTTAAAAAAGTAAAAAATGAATGGGATCTAAAGGGGCTGTACTACACATCAGAAAAAGATCCGCAGATTGAAAAAGACATCGTTAAAACAGAACGGGCATATAAGACGTTTGCAAAAAAGTATCGTGGCAAGGACTTCACCTCTACCGCAAAAAAACTTCTTAGCGCACTCCAAGACTCAGAGAGTCTTTCAGAAATGCCTGAATCTCGTAAACCAGCATACTACTTCTCATTTCGTACCGTACTTAATGCACATGATACGGTAGCGCAAAAACAGTTATCACTTATCGACAATCGTTTGACCAAAGCAGGCAATGAGGTGCTCTTTTTTGGTCTTGAAATCGGAAAAATCTCCAAAGACTTACAGAAAAAATATCTTAAAGACGAATCACTTAAAAAATACTGGTATGACCTAGAGCAAACGTTCAAGAATGCAAAATACTTGCTTTCTGAACCAGAAGAAAAAATTCTCAGCCTTAAGAGTGACGTCTCACGCGGCATGTGGATTGCGGGAACTGATAAAATGCTCAGCAAACGCACTGTCTCATACAAAGGTGAAACAATCCCGTTAAACGCGGCTATTGATCGCGTCAATACCATCAGCACCAAAGAGCGTCCAAAACTCTGGAAGCTCTGTACTGACCAATTTAGAGAACTAGCCGAAGTCGCAGAAAACGAAATCAATGCAGTTGTCACGAACAAAAAGATCAACGACGAACTACGTGGCCATAAAACACCATACGAAGCAACTATTGCAGGGTATGAAAATAATGAAAAATCAGTACTAGCCCTTGTGGAAGCAATCTCCACTAAAGGTTTTGCATTGAGTCGTAAGTACTACAAACTAAAAGCAAAGCATGCTGGTGTAAAAACCCTTCCGTACGCAAATCGCTCCGACGATGTAGGGAAACCAGTGAAGCTTCCGTATGAAGAAGCAGTAGCAATCTGCCGTGACACCTTTTATGAAATGGACGACATGTACGGCGCTATCTTCGACACGATGCTCGAAAACGGACAAATCGACGTCTACCCAAAGGCAGGAAAGACCGGGGGAGCATTTTGTGCACATGCAACAAACATTCCAACTTTTGTGATGCTTAACCAAGTAGATAGCACCCGATCATTTACCACCCTCGCACACGAAATGGGGCATGCGATTCACTCCGAGCGGTCTAAAACACAGCCATCAATTTATGATGGCTACTCTACAACCACAGCAGAAACGGCAAGTACGTTGTTTGAGGGAATTGCGCAGCAAAAGCTTATCAATGCGCTTCCAGACTCGCAGAAACTAAATATGCTCAACCAGCGCATTGGGGAGGGGATTGCGACTATTTGCAGGCAAATCGCATTCTTCAACTTTGAAAAAGAGCTTCACGAGACTATTCGAACCGAAGGAGCAATGACCTGGCAAGAAATGGCAAAGCTATTCCAGAAGCATGTACAAGCGTACATGGGACCTGCAATAGAAGTGACTGAAGAAGATGGATTATCATTTGTGTACGTAGGTCACTTCCGTAATTTCTTTTACGTATACACCTATGCCTATGGGGAATTGATGAGCAACATCATGACGCAAAAATATCAGAATAACCCTAACTATATAGAAAAAATCGACAAATTCCTGTGTGCCGGAGGGAGTGATACCGTAGAAAATATCTTCAAGTCTATTGGTATCAATGCAAATAAAACTGAAACATTTCTTGAAAGCCTGAAGACTCTTGAAAGCGACATTAAAGAATTTGAGGAACTTATCAAAAAATAGACAAGACCAGCCGTACACAACGGCTGGTTTTTCTTTTATGTACTTCAGGTACAATAAGAGCACTATGAATATTCTTTTTTGGGGATTAACCGTGAGCATGATCGGTAAAGTACTACTTGCCATTGGTGTACTGAAAGCACATGGAGAGATAGCGCACGAGCACCGTATCGATGATAAGGTGCTCAGGACATTTAAAACCGAACGTTGGCTCACTATATTGGGACTTGTGCTGATTCTTCTGGGATATACACTAGAAATTTACTTTTACAAGGCAGAAACACCACTCCTTACGTGCGAGGGCAGTGAGTGCGAACAAGCAGCAAGTGTCATACTTTCTCAATAGCAAATTTTCTTTTTTTTGCTATAGTACAAAACGTTATTTGAAATAATTTTTTTAGTATGTCACTTTCTGGAAACGAAATCCGAGAAAAGTATTTGCAGTTTATGAAAGACAATGGTCACGCCATTGTTCCTTCAGCTGCCCTCGTGCCAGAAAATGACCCTACAACACTTTTTACCGGTAGTGGCATGCAACCTCTGGTGCCATACCTCCTTGGTGAACAGCATCCTAAAGGTACGCGCATTACTGACTCACAAAAGTGTTTTCGCGCAGAAGATATTGAAGAGGTGGGCGACCTCAGTCACACGACTTTTTTTGAGATGCTTGGTAACTGGTCACTTGGTGACTACTTTAAAGCAGAGCAAATTCCTTGGATTGCCCAGTTTTACCTCGATGAAGTTGGACTCGACCCTGAGAAGTTTTACGTCACCGCATTTATTGGCGACGAGGCTGCTGGTGTACCTAAAGACACTGAAGCAGCTGAAATATGGCAGAAAGTACTTGCAGAGAAGGGGGTGAGTAATGGTGTGGCAGATATGGGTTCGGCCGATGACGCGGCGGCACGTGGTATGCAGGAAGGGGAGCGTATCTTCTTCTACAACGCCAAGGAAAACTGGTGGAGCCGCGCTGGTGTGCCCGAAAATATGCCGGTGGGGGAGATTGGAGGAGGCGACAGTGAAATGTTCTATGACTTTGGTACTGAGCACGACCCAGCATTTGGAGTACATTGCCATCCTGCGTGTGACTGTGGTCGCTTTATGGAAGTAGGGAACTCAGTGTTTATGGAGTATGTAAAAACTGAAAACGGTTTTGAAAAACTTCCTGCACAAAATGTAGATTTCGGAGGAGGACTTGAGCGTATTGCTGCTGCAGCAATTGATTCTCCAGACGTGTATAAAGTCGATCTGCTCTGGAACGTCATAGAACAAATCCAGACACTTTCAGGGAAAGCATACGACAGCAACACGCAAGCATTCCGGGTGATTACCGACCATATACGCGGTGCGGTATTTATGATTGGCGACGGCGTACTGCCCGGAAACTCAGAACAAGGATATTTTGTACGTCGGCTATTGCGACGTGCAGTGCGTTTTGCTGACATTCTTGAAATACCTCATGGAGAGTTC
>JAUIFS010000024.1 GCA_030430425.1 bacterium
TTTTGTTTTTTAAAGAACACTCCACGTGAGAGGCATTTTTCCTCCAACATGCTGATTATCTTTTGCACAGTATCGGAATAGATCCGAATTGCGGTCAACATAGGCTCCGTGTTCTGTGAATTCAGAGCTATTGAAAGCGCTCTGAGCTCGAACGGTCCATGACCAAGCAACCCTGTAGCCCGTAGGAACAGTAACTTCTCTGCTCCAGACGTTGTCACCACTACACTCAGGAATAGTTACAAACCTGTCGAGTGTCACGAGGTTTTTTTGTGATTCCCTTGTTTCAATTTTGTAGGGAAAATCACTCGACCACCAGGCTCTGGCTGATTCAACATATCGCCACGTTGGGTCCCAGCTGACAAAGAAGATCAGCACAGAAACCAGCGCAAGGGTGCTCCAAGCAGAAGGTGGTTTTTCAATCCACCGTGCAAAGGCATAGATCCCTATTGCTGCGGCAATCAGGAACAACAGCTTCTGTTCAGCTCCATGTTTGACCATGAAGTAGATTGCTATAGCTCCGACCATACCAATCCCAAGCCAAATGGGGTTGGCATCATCTTCCTTGCCTTTGTGCAGCATCCCATTGGTCATTCGCATAACACGCTTTCCGTACAGCACTACGCCAGCAATGATCAGAAGTACTGCAGGGAATAGATAGATTAGGTTCATTTGTCATTTCCTTTCTGGGAACCAAGCCCCTTTCCTGCAGCTGCAGCAAGACCGACCAGTTTCTCCATGCCATCAGCACCAAGGATGATGGTATTTCCACCATCGGCCGCTTGTTGGGCTACCTTCACAGCAGCAATTTCGGCAGGTGTAAGACCTGTCAGTTCTGCTGCGTGTTTCAGACCATCGCCGAAGCCTTTAAGTTCAGCTTCAGCAAGTGCTGCAGCTGCCTTAGCTGCACCGGCACCCTCTTTTTCCAGTTTAGTCTTTTCAGCGCCGGCAAGAGTGACAGTTTCCTGTGCAGTAAAAGTTGCCTTGGATGCATCAGCGATAGCGCTATTGAGTCCATGGCTGAGATGTGGGTACTTGATGAAGATACTCTCAAGGAGAATGCCCCATTCATCAGAAACCCAGCTCCCATCAGCTTGCTGTTCAGCCTTGATCCGTGCCGCGACAGCATGAAACAGGATTGCGTTAAGCCATTGTTGGTTTTGAAACGCTTGCGCCAAGCTGATTTGCTGACAGATGCGGTTGAGTACGGAAAAAATTTCGTCCTCAACTTGTTTCTCGACAGTTGTCTCCGATCCGATGTTTGCCACGAAGTTCGTTACATGGTGGATCCTCCAGCGCATGACCGGATATAGCTCCGCGGTAACCCGCTTTTTACTGAGACCATCACCCGGCACCTTGTAGTTGAAGGTGATCATATCGTCTTTCTTGTGTGGGTTTTCAACCGAGTACAGCTTGTCAGCAGGACCAACCTTCCCGTCGCCAAAGAACTTTCTTGCATCGGCATCAGAGATACTGGTGCGGAAAGATTGGCGAATAGGTGGCTTTTTGCCTTCTGGGAGATTGCTCGGATCCTTCATCTCTCCACGGTAGATGTCTTCAGGTTCAGCAGGGAATTCTTTTTGTAGGATTACCCGCTTGAAAACGACTAGAGAGTAGAGGAAGGGAGGCGCCAGTGGCAGACCAGCATAGAGTTCACCAGCCGGTTTGCCAAAGAGTTGCCTCAGAGCAATGTCGTCTGGACCAAGTTTCTGCCAGAACCGAAACGACGCAGCGATGTAGACTGTAGCTAGAAGTAGCCAGAGTTGGTCAAGTGCAATGAATGCTTCGTACGTTGTACCTTTGTTGAAAACGATTGGTTCAACGTAGAAAAGCAGTGCGATGTACACGACAGCAACAATAGCTACCATGGTGACGATGATTGCGACGTTGGATGTGCCGCGTTTGACTTCAGATAGCATGACGCTTCCTTTCAAGGTTCATTAGCAGGCAGGCTGCTATTTTTTATTTCAACATAACGCATCTTTCCCAAATGTATGGGGAAGTGGTAGTTGTTCCAAGTACAACAATAGCACATTTTTACTAAAAAGTCAACTTGAAACGTCAATAAATAGTGATGGAAAAGCCTTGTTTTAAGCCATATTATACAAAATGTGGGTACTGCAGGGGTAAAAAAGATCTACTTTATGCAATAATACTGACATGATTTCAATTGCTCACGCAGCAAGTGCTACTGTTGTTGCACAAGGTTTTGTTGATCGATTCAATGATGCGGTGCTTTTTCCCTTAATAACGCTTCTTATGGCACTCGCATTTCTCATCTTCCTCTATGGCTGCTTTGAGTATGTACGCAATGCTGCAAGTGACCAAGGGCGTCAGCAAGGGCAACAGCATATTCTTTATGGCACCATTGGTATGTTGGTAATGCTTTCTGCGTATGCGATTTTAAAACTCGCGGGAGCGACTATCGGAATAAGTGTATAGATATCTATGAATCCGCTTGTCGCAGCATCTTCAGCACAGCACGCAGCTCAGTGTTTTGTGAATAAAATAAACGACGCTATTTTGTTTCCGTTAATCACACTCCTCATGGCGCTCGCGTTTCTCATTTTCCTATACGGTTGCTTTGAGTATGTGCGCAATGCCGCAAGCGACCAAGGACGACAGCAAGGGCAGCAGCATATTCTCTACGGAACCATTGGTATGTTGGTGATGCTTTCTGCGTATGCGATTCTTAGCCTTGCAGCAGGCACCTTCAATATCCCACTGTTCCCCTCTGATTCTGTGGTGTGTAGTTCGTCTGGTGTGAGTACTCCTTCGGTTTCTAAATCGTCCGGTTTCGGTTCAGGTGTTACAACACCATCTTCGCCTGGGTTTGGAGGAGGTAGTTTGCCAGGAGGTTCTGCTACAAGTCCTTCTAGGACAAGTCCAAGTTCTCCTGGTGGCTTAGGATCAGTTGATGGTGTGTTTGATGATTTGCCTGATATCAATGAAACACCACCATGTACTCCGTCGCAGCCAATGCGTATGGAAGATGGTTCCTGCGCAGGTTCTCCAGCGGTTGGTATTTCTGGTCAAGTTCCAGTGTGGTCACAGGCGCAAGTTGACGCTTATCTTTCGTACGGTCTACATAAGACGGACTCTGCACTGGCAGAGAAGCGTGAAATTTTGAATGATCCTCAGTGGGATGGTGCAACACAAGTGTTGTTTACGATGCCAATTAATGGAAGTCAAACATATGCCGGACCAGCTCAAGAATTGTGTGAAGACATAACGGGTATCAGTGGTAATAATATGAATATTGATAAATCACGCAATAAGTATGTATGTTTTAACTATAATGACAGATAGTACCTTGTTCATTTTTCTTTGAAGGTGTATTCTTTGCTCACTATGAAACAAGACGTACGACCACGCGCAGAGCGCAAGCGCGAAGTAGAAAATGACGGCATTGAGCGTGTCACGTTTTCATTCTATAAATACGTGAAGATTGCAGACCCAAAAGCACTGCAAGAAGAGTTGTATGAACGCTGGGGCGCGCTTGGGTGTTTTGGGCGTATTTATGTTGCAAAAGAGGGGATTAACGCACAGATGAACTGTCCTAAAAAACACTGGGATCAGTTTGATGCATATATGAAAAGCAAGTCTGAGTTTGCAGGGATTCCATACAAAATAGCGGTTGAAGAAGGGAATGCAGTTTCGTTCTATAAGCTCACCATAAAGGTAAAAGATAAAATTGTTGCTGATGGTCTTGATGATGATTCGTTTGACGTTACCAACACTGGTGCGTACCTTACCGCAAAAGAAATGAATGAATACATTGATGATCCTGATGCGGTAGTGATAGATATGCGTAATATCTACGAGGCGGAAGTAGGGCATTTTGAAGGAGCTATTTGTCCTGATGTAGACACATTCCGCGAGGAACTTGCGAAAACACCCGAAACACTCAAGGTGCATAAAAATAAAAAAGTGGCATTGTATTGTACTGGAGGTATTCGGTGTGAGAAGGCAAGTGCGTGGCTGAAGCATAACGGTTTTGAAAATGTAAAGCACCTGAAGGGAGGTATTATTGACTACAAACACCAGGTAGAGCGTGAAGGTTTAGAAAATAAGTTTAAAGGGAAGAATTTTGTATTTGATGAACGTCTGGGTGAGCGTATTGGCGAAGAAATTATTTCGTACTGTCACCTTTGTTCAAAGAATAAGTCAGACACACATCATCATTGCAAGAATAAAGCGTGTCATGTGTTGTTTTTGGGTTGCGAGGATTGTATGGAAAAGAAGAAGGGGTATTGTTCATACAAGTGCATGACCTTTGATCGTCTTCCAAAAAAAGTACAGAAAATGCTTACGCACAATAACTTCAAGCATAAGCCTGAGCAGTTTAAAAAACACCGGATGAAATCGAAGTTTAAGATTGGTGCGTAGTAGGTACAAACAAAGCGCAATAATTTTTTTACAAAACAAAAATCTCTCAGTTAACTGAGAGATTTTTGTTTTATGTGTGCCGGGAGCGGGACTTGAAGATTATATGTTCAGTACAGGTTGTCATCATTTTCTTCGAAAATGCCAGGCAACCTTTTCAAGTCCCTTGGGCAAAATTAAAACCAGCTTGCGCTGGTCTTAATTTGTGCCGGGAGCGGGACTTGAACCCGCACGCTTTTGAAGGCAAGGGAGTTTAAGTCCCTCGTGTCTACCAATTCCACCATCCCGGCATCAGCTAATTGTTCTACATTGGATTGTAGAACTGGTAGATGCGGCACTTACTGTTTAAGTCCCGGTTTGAAGCTCTCCCAGAGCTTCTCACCTACCAATTCCACCATCCCGGCATGCAGTGTTGGTATGCGCGATATCATAGCATACTTACTTGGTTTGGTAAGCTTTAGATGGTAAAGTATTGCGTACAAAAGTCCTGGTGGCGAAGTGGTTAACGCTGCGGTTTGCAAAACCGCCATACGTGGGTTCGACTCCCACCCAGGACTCAAAATAACAAACTTCAAAGCGAATACTTGGAGCTTTGGAGTTTTATTATTTTCTCCTGAGTGGGAGTCGAAAAGGTTGCCTGATATTTCGCCAGAAATATCGGCAACCTGTACTGAAGCTGTAAGCTTCGACCCCCAGGACTCAACCAAAAAACGGAAGGTGTTTTTTGTTTGTCCGAGGTTACTGTTATCAATTAATTTTGTTAGTGTGAACCCTTGTATTCTTATGAGTTTTCTTGTAAACTCTTGCCACACACAACGGAAATCATCTTGAGTGTATCCGCCTATAGCTCAGTTGGTAGAGCAGAGGACTCTTAATCCTTGTGTCCCAGGTTCGAGTCCTGGTGGGCGGACAAAAAACAAGGAATTGGGTGCGAATACATGCAGTATTCAATAACTTGTTTTTACTGCACAGCAGGACGAGAAAAGGTTGCCAGCCGCCTGCGGCGACAACCTAAACAGAATCTGTAAGATTCGAGTCCTGGTGGCGGACAAAAACTTATTAGTAAAATAAGTTTTACAAAAGAATATGCGGGTGTGGCGGAATTGGTAGACGCGCTAGTTTTAGGCACTAGTGAGGCAACTCGTGGAGGTTCAAGTCCTCTCGCCCGCACAAATGGTTAGCCCAGAAACGAAAGTTTCTGGGCTGTTGCCATTTTGACGAGGCGAGAGTGCTTGAACGGCGGAGTTTGGGGTCCCCTCTGGGGCGAACGAGCCGCGTCCAGCGTTCTTATGACTGAAGGGAATTAGAAAAAGCGGGACAAGTCCTCTCGCCCTTATTTTTATATTGCTTTCCTGTACGAGCTATGGCAATGTAGCTGTAGTTGAACTTTCAAGGAGAAAGAGATGTCGAGAACATTGGTTGCAAGACCGTCTGAAGTGAGGAAGGTTTTTACAGGGAGCCTTGATACGGAGGAGGCTATTCGCATCATTATTGGTCTTATGGCAAGGAAAGGTGACCGCTGGGGTGTCACTATCTCCGGGCGCGCGATGAATAAAATTATCAGCGAGTATTATATCAAAGTGCTCCATACTGGTCGTGCTGGTCCTGGTGAACGTTATGAAGGATCAAAGTCGGACGATGATACCGGCGGCTACCTAACTCAGTGTGGGTCGGGCTACAAGGTGACCGATAAGCTGATTAAATCTTGCTGGTGAACCACCAGAACAAAAAACAAAAGCACCCAACGGGTGCTTTTCTTATCTTTCCTCTTCAAACGTTGTTTTGGTTCCTGTCTCTCGCACGATCTCGTCTATGTGTTGTCGATGGCGTTCCCCGTAGTCGACCATAAAATCAAGATGGGGGATCTGCTTGATGCGCATATGCTGCATAACGTGTCGACGAATATCGCCTGCTGATCGTTTGAGAAATACAAGTGCATCATCCTGTCGGTCCTCAGGTATCGTCGTGAAAAAGATGGTTGCGTTCTTGTAGTCTTTTGAGACGTTTGATCGTGTGATGGTGATCAGCGGGTTTGGGTTTGCTTCCTGTTGCACAAACTTAGCCACCAGTTCGGTCAGTAGTGTCGCAACTTTTGTGTGTCGATCTTCCATATTTATGTAATCACTGTATCGAAGCCTTCGATGTAGTCACCGGGTGCAAGTGCAGTTTTTGACTCAATCTGCATACCAAACTCACCGTCACTAACGGAGTCCACATTGCTTTTCATGCTCTGCAGGTTCGTAAGCTTTCCACGACCAACTTCAATGTCTCGTCGAAGAATTTTCACAATCTGTCCTGTTTTAAGCGTTCCTTCATCGAGTCGTCCGCCAAGAACATGAGTATTCTTTTGTGTACTGAAGTATACGAGAATTTTTGCACGTCCGGTCATAACCTCTTCTTCTTTCTGAGGGGTTCGGTTTTTGAGTGCGGTTTCAAGCCATTGCGAAAGTTCATAAATGATGTTGAATGTGTCAATTTCAACCCCAAGTCGCTCGGCAAGGTCAGTTGCTGCACGTTCCACCTTCACATTGAACCCCACAATGATGGCATTTTCAGTAGCGCTTACGTTTTGTACATCGGCAGCAGTAACATCACCAACATTCGACTCAATAACCCGTACCGCAATACGATCAGACTCGAACGTATCGAGCTCATGCTTGATAGCATCAATGGTTCCAAGTACGTCTGCTTTAATCAGCAATGGAACAATAGGGAGGTTCGTTTTTTCAAAATCTGTTCTAGTATTCTTTGTTTGGTTCTCCTCTGTAAGTTTCTCAGCATCCTTTTTTGTTGCGACGGTTGTAAAATGACTTCCAACTACTGGAATTTCATTAAACCCAACAATTCCCACTGGAGTTGAAAGTCCTGCTTCTTTAATGCTTTTACCCGTAAAGTCCTCCATGATACGCACGGGCGCATAAGAACTTCCTGAGACAACAAACGAACCACTTTTGAGTGTACCGTTCTTTACAATAAGCGTTGCAGTTGCACCACGTTTCTCGTCCATATACCCTTCAATGATAGTACCTTCCGCAGGTGCGTTTGTGTCGCCCTCTAGTTCCGAGAGATCAGCAGCAAGTATAACGAGGTCAAGTAAGTCGTCGATACCGTCACCTGACTTCGCGGAGATGGGTGCCCAAGGAATGTCTCCACCCATACCTTCAATGTAGATTTCATTTTCAATAAGACTGCTTTGTGTGCGAGGAATGTCAGCACCAGACTTGTCGATTTTGTTGATTGCAACAATATAGGGAATATCTGCAGCTTTGATGCTCTCGAGTGCTTCGAGTGTTTGTGGTTTCACACCATCTTCAGCAGAAACAATGAGAATGGCAACATCAGCAACATCAGCTCCACGGAGGCGCATCTCCTGGAACGCAGCATGTCCCGGAGTGTCGAGGAAGGTAATTTTTTCTTCAGCACCTTCTTTAGTTTTGTGGTCTACCACATACGCTGAAAGGTGTTGGGTAATGCCTCCCGCTTCGCCATCTACCACGTTTGCGCTCCGGATGAAGTCTAGGAGCGTTGATTTTCCATGGTCAATGTGTCCCATAATAACCACTACTGGTGGACGTTTTACCATATTGGGTGCTGCTGCTTTTTTCTTTGCCATAGTATTGCTGCTTAATCTAGTTGTTAGTAATGAAAAACGCCGATAATACGGGATTTATTGCCCGATACTGTACCATACATTATATAAGTTGACCATGTCACCTCAGCCCTAGGGCTGGGGTGACATAGTGTGTGGCTTGGGGATGCTTTATAAATATGGCATGATGAGCCAGATGAGAAAGTTTCTACGACGAAGGAAGAAGCGAATATATCTTGACTATGCGGCAGCTACACCGGTGCGGCAGAGTGTTGTAGATGTAATGCGTCCGTTTTTTCGAGAGCAGTATGCAAACCCAAGCGCGATTCATGCAGAAGGTGTACAAGCGCGTGATGCTGTTGAAGCTGCACGAGAAAAGGTAGGGAAAGTACTTACCGCCCGAGCAGAACATGTGTATTTCACAGGAAGCGGCACCGAGAGTAACAATCTTGCTATTTTAGGTACTATAGAAACAAAACGAAAGGAAGGGGTCGCGTACGCTGATATGGAAGTGATTTCGACACGTCTGGAGCATCCATCAGTTTCACAAACGTTAGCATATTTGGAAGGGCTAGGAGTAAAGATTCAGTATGTTGCTGTTTCTGATGAAGGTGTGATTGTACTTGAGTCACTTCAGAATCTATTATCACCAAAAACAGTCTTGGTGACATGTGCGTATGTAAATAGCGAGATTGGCGTTGTGCAAGAAGTTGGAAAGCTTTCCCGTGTAGTGAGAGCCTATGAAAAAAAGCATGCTCAGCGCGTGTATGTGCACACTGATGCTGCACAGGCACCACTATGGCTTTCGTGTGGTTTGGATCGACTCTTGGTAGATATGATATCGCTTGATGCAGGGAAGTGTTATGGTCCCAAAGGGGTTGGAGTGTTGGCAGTGCGACATGGAGTGGAACTGAGCCCCGTATTTCATGGTGGTCCACAGGAAAGTGGTCTACGTCCAGCCACAGAAAATGTGGCAGGAATTGTTGGTGCTGCGTATGCACTAGAGCATGCACAAGATATATATGAAAGTCGCGCACAGAAAGTGCAGCAGGTACGTGATTTTATGATTGACGAACTTCTAAAGATCGAAGGTGTAACGCTTAACGGGTCAAAAGAGCAGCGCGTTGCGAACAATGTGAATATTTCAATTTCTGGTATCGACTCAGAGTTTGCAGTGGTGGTTCTCGATGAGAAAGGGATCGCATGCTCAACAAAGTCTGCATGTTCAGGTGCTAGTGGTGGCGGAAGCTCTGTGGTGATGGCTATCTCAGGTGATACTGCTCGAGCTACTTCTTCCATTCGGTTTACATTGGGGGAAGAGACGACTCGTGCTGAAGTAAAAAGAGCAGTTGCTGAGTTGCAGATGCATAAAGCAAAAATGAAGACTGCTTCTTTATAATATAAAATACACCGGCGAAATTCGCCGGTGTACTCAATTATTGCAGAGCCGCTGCTTTGCGTACCTCTTCTGAGGCTACCTTTTGGTAAAATCCAAATATGAAGTCAACAACCTTGCATGTCGCGAGGTCGATATACAACGTTATGCGGTGACCAGAGGTGTCAAAGCGATTGTACGACAGAAACATCTTCGCCTCGGTACTGCTGGCAAGTGTGTTGTGGTAAGAAATCGATTCAGTCTTTACCAAATGCAACTTTTCTTTGTCGAGTTGTGAAAGTGTCACCTCAACAGCTTGATTGAAAAGCAGCAGCTGTGGTTTTGTTAGTTTTGTCTTAGCTGCACGCGCAATAAGTTCTTCTTTGTCGATATGTGACAGCAGCATCGTCTCAAAACCTTGATCAAGAATCTCCTCATACACTTTTTTTGGATGCAAAGCAGCACAGGTGCTGCCCATGCTGTCTGCATAAACTGCAAAACTGCTCCAGAGAAGCGCAAGTATGCCATAGAGTATTTTCATTTGCTCATTCCTTTGTGTTGAAACTTTCTAACAACAATAATGTAACATTTTTATATAAAAGTCAATTATTTATAGTTGTGCTTCAAAAAGATTTCTACGTTTGCTTTGACTGAATGCTGTATTTATAGCAATATAGGTAGAGTACACAGACTGAACTTGATGACTTCCAAGTATATTCCAGTAATGCCGTATTATTCTGACTAATCGTGTATCTCATTAACTAATTGAACCATTGTTATGCCCAATTTTCACAACTTCACCTCTCGAGCAAAAGAAGCGATTCGAAAGGCGCATGAGCTGGCTATTGAGCGTGGGCAAAACCACGTAAGTCCGGTGCATTTGCTTACAGCTCTCACTATGCAAGATGAATCAGCAGTGATTTCTATTCTTGATCAGCTTGATATCGACATCATTGAAATGACCGACATGCTTCTGGAATCACTCGAAGACCCAGAAATGACCTCGAATGTATCGCAGTCATATCAACTCTACCTCACCCCAGAACTTGCGAAAGCGCTTGAAAAGTCAGCGAACATTGCTGAACAGCTTGGTGACTCATACGTTGGTGTGGAACACCTTTTTATGGCTGCACTTGAGTACCCAGGACCAGCCATTGAAGTGCTGCAGCGGCTAAGTCTTCAAAATGATCAAGTCGGGAAAGCAGTGCAGGACATCCGTGATAACAACATCACTGACGCACAGCAGCCGAAGAAATTTCGGGCACTTTCAAAGTACACACGAAACCTCACAAAGCTTGCACAAGAAAATAAACTCGACCCAGTTATCGGACGCGATGTGGAAGTGCAGCGGGTGGTACAGATTCTTTCACGACGCACAAAAAACAACCCAGTACTTATTGGTGAAGCG
>JAUIFS010000025.1 GCA_030430425.1 bacterium
GATCAAAACAATCCATCCAACAGACCCTGGTGCACCTTCTGGGTTCGGATAGACATAGTGGCCGTGTACCACCCACTGGACTGCGTCGCTGTAGAGCAACGCTGTTTCTTCGTTCGGTTTGCCGGTAGTGTATTTCAATACTGGAGTTTCACAGGTAATAAATGTTTCCGTTACATTTCCTGCTGCCAGAGTAGGAAACAGGAAAGAAAACCACAGTATCGTTGTCAGAGCTCGCATGTCTCACCTCATTTTTGTGTACAATTTATTTTAAATTATACCATATATATACTATTTAATCAAGTATTGAGTGAGGTACTAAAAGACCGGAAGCTTAGCAAAAAGCGTACAGAAAAACACCCTTGAGGGTGTTTTTCTAGCTTTTTGAGACGGAGCGATGTTTCTAACTCACTTCTTAAGTTAGAAACCAGCGAGTCCGGGGAGGATGTTCTTAGTAGAAGATTTGCGCAGCAAATAATTATACTTAGAAACATGACCCTCCGGCTTTTGGAAGTTTTGTCAGTATGCCTAGTGACTTACCGCCGGATCCATTGTCTTGGCCTCGTCGATCCATTTCTGTACTGTTTCAGCAGAAGGGACACGATCAGTAAGGTTTTTCTTTTCGTTGCATTCTGCCATTGCTGCTGCAAGATTCTCTGCGTTTCGTGTTGCAAGTTCTTTTACCGTGTCTACACCAGCTTCTTCGAGCAGATCAGCAAATTCTTCGCCAACGCCGTTGATGCGCATAAGGTCAGAAAGGTTTACCCACTCGAGCAGGTGTTTTTCACTAATACCTGTTTCAGTTGCAACGCCTTCGCGCCCTTTCTTATCTCCACAGCGGCGGAGAAGGTCTTCAGTAGTTTGGATATCGACGTCGCGCAACTTTTGTCCGTATTCTGGACCAATTCCTTCAACTTCTTCAATTGAGTATGACATATGTTTTTTTGATTAACCGATAGGAAGTCTATTGTACCAGAAAAAAACCACCTCACGAAAGAGATGGTTTTTTCAAGTAATAGTAGTTCTATCCTGCTGGAAGAGCTTGGCACGCAACACCGTCTTTGTTCCCGTCAAGACGATTGACGTCTCCTTCGATACCTCCTGCATTTTCGAAGAATACCTGGGCTTCACCTTGTGTTTGGAAGTCGTCACAATTGTATTCATCAGTATATTTAGCACCTACTGTTCCTTCGGTCACAACGTTTCCTTCTTTGTCGCGGAGTACGCGCGTAAGGAATCCTCCATCTTCTGATGTCTTAAGGTTTCCATCGGTGTCTCGTTCGATAACAGAGTCAGAAATAGATTCTCCTTGCATGACAGAGTTAAGGTCAACATCAGTGTTTGCAACTTCAAACCCCAGTGCAATAAGGAGTACAACACCAATACCAATCATCCATGCACGAGTGGTTTCAAAAAAGAATCCAATAACGCCAACCACCACGAGTAGTCCAATAATAATTCCGAGGCGACCCTTTTTACTCTGACGCCATGATGCAATTTCTTTCATACATACTTTATTACGATTTAATACTACTAGTGTACCGTGGAAAAAAGCAACCGTCGATTCTCTATGTGGTATTATGATTTGCATATGAATAGAACAGTACCTTTTTTAAATGGATGCATTTCATTTGTTGCATTCATCACAGCGCTTGCGCTCGTTGTTTACATGTTAATAGCGTTTATCACCGGCATGTTTGATGTGTCGATGTTGATGTTTGACACTATCTTTTTAGAGTCAGCAAAACGACAAGATATTTTTAATACGATTAATGGTGATTTCCTTCACAATGTTGCAATCCTTATTGTTTTGATGAAGGCATATCGTATTCTTGTTGAGTATATGCGGTTTCGACATATCGATATGAAGTTTATGCTTGAGATAGGTATCATTGCATGTATCCTTGAACTTCTATTTAACTCAGTTACATACTCAGAACATATGCAAATGATTCTTGCAGGACTCGCACTCGGGCTGGTAGCAGTGTATGCATTTAAGTATGAAACTTTTGTGAAGTCCAAAAAAGACTCGCAAAAGGAGTTTGAGAAAGACAGTCTCCGATAACAAAAACCACCCCTGAGGGGTGGTTTTTGTTATGTATCCTCATCGTCTTCATCGGTAATTTCTTGCTGAATGATTTCTTCAATAATATCTTCTAGTGTAATAACACCAACAAACGTTTCTTTTTTGTTCATGACGACGCACATATGTTTTTTGTTTTTGAGCATGCGTGCGAGGACAGTATCGAGCATTTCTCGTGGACCTGCAATGAGGTATTCAGTTTCAAATGCTTCCTCAGTCTCTTTAATAGCAATATCTTCTTCTTCAGTCAGAAGTTCTTTTGTGTAGAGAATACCAATAATGTTTTCTTTGTTTCCACTGTATATAGGAAAACGTGAAAATCCAAGTTCGGTTATTTTTTCAAACAGTTCATCAGTAAGTTTTTGTTGCTCGTCAAACATGTGCACCTTCTCTGCAGGAGTCATAGCTTCACGAACCGTGGTGTGCGAAAATTGGAGTGCTCCATGAATAATGCGCTCCTCGTCTTCATCAATAGGACTATGTTCTGAATCTTCGTGTTCAGAGACAATTTCCATGATTTCACTTTTACTATACAAAGAAGGTATTTCTGCACCAAGCATGCGGTCAAGTGCCCATGCAATGGGGTAGGTGACTGGTCCGCTCATAAACATAAGTATACGCACCAAAGGCGCCGCGAGTGATCCAAAGCGCATCGCGTGTCGCGAGAGTACTGCTTGCGGGATTATTTCACCGAAGAGAAAAATGAGCACCGTAGCAGAAAGTGCTGCAACAAAGCCGCTTGCCAATGAAGACAGGTAGACTGACAAGGCAGCATTTACGGCAACATTTCCGAGTAAAAGTGTGGTGAGTAGCTGGTTTCCTTTTTCGCGTATGGGGAGGATACGGAGTGCTTCTGTGTTTCCTAGTTTTGCTTGCCGTTTAAGGTTCTGCACGTTAAGAGTAAAATATCCAAGTGTAAGACCTGAAAACAGTGCAGAGAGAGAAATAAGTAAGAGGGATATGGCGTAATCGTCCATTATGTTGATATATGCAAAATTATAAGGCGCGTATCATACCACGATATCTTTATAAAAGATATGCGTTTACCATCAGAAGCGCAATGAATAACAATACAGCGATAACTACTTGTTTCATATATTTGTAGTATACACCTGCGCGTGTATTTATGCCTTACCAGAACGTGGTAAGTAGGCTGAAATGAGTAAGTATGCCGCCGAGCACACACACAAGCGCAAGGTACATAAGTGCCCACCGTCGTGCATTGGGCAAGAGTGTGCGAAGCGATGGAATTTTTTTCATGAGACTTTCAGGACTCGTACTAAAAGCAATCATGACGGCTATAAATGCATCTGCAAGCAACAACCAAAATATAATCGATATAATATTCATATCTGTATTATACTTTAGAACATGCCGAGAAACACGAATGGTACTGGTTTTAGTTTAAAAGATGAGCTTTTCAATGAGGAGAAGGTCAAGATGCTTGGTGACCGTATTGAAGCTGTTGCTATGCACTTTAGTGCAGCGGTGTTTGTAGATGAGGTTATGCAGACGATGTTGCGGTTAGAACTGAAGCAGCGCATAGGCTGTATCGCTACTGCGTTGCAGTCTCAGTTGCCCGATGACTTTATTGATGCTGCACCGTTGATTGTAGCTGCACTTCCAGAACCTTTGGATCCGAACAAAACAGATAATGATTTTGGCGATTTTATCTATGCACCACTTGGTGAGTACGTTGTCCGTCATGGGTGCACTAAAGAGCATCTGCCTGTCGCATTAGAAACAGTGCGTGAGATAACCATGCGGTTTTCTATGGAGGATGCAATCCGACATTTTTTAAATACATTTCCTAAAGAAACACTTGCAGAAATGAGAACATGGACCAAGGACAGTCACTACCATGTGCGCCGGTTGGTGAGCGAGGGAACCAGACCGTTGTTGCCTTGGTCTGGACGTATTGGTATCGATGAGTCTGAAACGATCCCGCTACTTCATGTGCTTCATGCTGACACAACACGGTATGTAACACGCTCGGTTGCAAATCACCTTAATGATATCTCAAAGGAAAAACCGCAGCTAGTTGTCGCACTTTTAAAAAAATGGAAAAAAGAAAAAAAGCAAAAGCCTGCAGAGCTTGAGTGGATGACGCGGCACGCGCTGCGGACATTGATTAAGCAGGGCAACACTGAAGCATTGTTGCTCTTAGGGTATGATCCCAAACCACACATAACGGTCTCTCAGCCAGTGCTGCATACCGTGTCACTTTCAGTAGGGGAGGTGCTCGAGTTCTCGTTTTCAATCACTGCACAGCGTGATGAGTTGCTGATGATCGATTATGCAATTGATTTTGTAAAAGCCAACAATAAACGAGCACAAAAAGTATATAAAATAAAAAAGCTCCTTCTTAAAAAGGGAGAGACCGTTTCAATTATTAAAAAACATCGTTTTATGGCAGGCGCAAGTACACTCACGTTTTATCCAGGAGTGCATACCGTTGCGCTCCAGATAAATGGTGTGCAGTACGAAGGGGGCGATTTTAACCTTACGTAATTTCTGAAAAATCAAAAATAACTTCTTCGAAATTCATGATAATGCCTTTTTCATTTACGTGGATACCCTCAAGCGCGTAGCGTTCACGACGCGTGTCCTCGCATGTATCAGTAAGCCATACTTTTCCACCTGCGTAGACAATACGATGCCAAGGGATCGCTCCTTGGTTTGGGTACTTGCCGAGGATACTTGAAATACTTCGTGCTGCCTGCCCAGTGCCACCTGCGGCTTTGGCAAGTGCTCCATAGGTGGTAACACGACCTTCTGGTATGGAAAGTGCAAGCGCACAGACACGTTGACTAAATGGTTGCATGTGTTGATTGTAGCAAATATCAACGTTGCATGTGTGCAATGCAGGCGGGGAGTAGTATGATGGTAGTAATGAAAATTGCATATATAGCACCGTATGAGGGTGAGGCAGAGATAGCCAAAAAGGTTTTAGCAGGGCATGAAGTAGTTTTTGTAGACAGCCCGGTTCGTACAGAAATTCCAGAACATATACGAGATGCTGAGGCGCTTTCGGTGTTTGTTGATTCTGTAGTTACCGAAGCAATGATTGAGAGTATGCCAAACTTGCAGTGTATCGCACTACGTTCAACCGGCTTTGATCATGTTGCGTGTGTGTACGCACAAGAGAAGGGAATAACAGTGAGTTATGTTCCGCACTATGGCTCGCAGACCGTTGCTGAGTATGCGTTTGCACTCATTCTTGCACTTTCTCGGAAAGCGTACGCAGCGTACGATGCGCTGCGGAGCGATGGTGAGCGCGATGTTAAAAAATATGAAGGGTTTGACTTACGAGGAAAAACACTCGGTGTAGTTGGTACCGGAGCAATTGGGCGTCATGTGTGTATGATTGCACAAGGGTTTGGTATGCGCATTGTCGCACATGACTTGTTTCCAAACGAGACGTTTGCAGCAGCGCATGGGGTAACGTATATGTCTTTTGATGAACTCATGAGTCAGTCTGATATTGTGTCATTGCATGTGCCATCTTCAAAAGAGAATTATCATATGATCAACGCAGATTCTTTGGCAACAGCAAAGAAAGGCATCTATGTCATAAACACTGCGCGGGGTGATCTGGTTGATACTGTTGCACTGACAAAGGCAATTGAAGAAGGACAGGTTGCGGGTGCTGGTTTGGACGTATATGAAGGTGAGCAGTACATTACTGATGAGATGGAGCTGCTTGATGCAGATACCGATGTTGCAACAGAGACCTGGCAAGCGTTTGCGGCAAATCATGCGTTACTTGATATGCCTAATGTAATCGTGACACCACACGTAGCATTTAACTCTATTGAAGCAAAGCAAGAAATTACACAGACAACTGCTGAGAACATACTCAAAGCATTTGCGAAAGAACCGCAGTTTGAAGTACAAAAATAAACATATCTATGAGCACTACACAAGAACTTCCAAAAGCATTTAAGCGCGCATTCAAGCCTGCGGATATACGAGGGACGTATCCTGATCAAATAAATGAAGCAGTTGCATACCGTGTGGCACGTGCGTTTGTAGAGCACTTTAAATATAAGAAGATCGTGGTGGGGTACGACATGCGCGTGTCCACTCCTGCTTTACGAAAAGCGTTTATTGCAGGTGCACGGGAAAGTGGTGCATCGGTTATTGATATTGGTATGGTGCGCTCACCAATGCTGTATTTTGCTTCAGGGAAGCTGAAACTCCCGGGTGCAGTGATTACCGCTTCACATTCTCCAGCTGCATACAATGGAATCAAGCTTGTTGAAGCAGGAGCCATACCACTGACTGCAGAGCGTGGCTTAGATGCGATTCTTGCACGAGTCACCAAAGGTACTTTTACCGATGCAAAAAGAATGGGAAGACTATCTAAGAAAAGTCTACGACGTGAGTATCGTTCATACATACTCAGAGGCATTGATACAAAGCAATTCAAAGGCATGACTATTGTTGCCGATATTGGTAATGGCATGTCCGGAGTTTCCATGAAGGCACTTGACCGGCTGCTACCGGCAAAATTCCCCATGCTCTTCAAAGAACCAGACGGAAGGTTCCCAAACCGCGACTCTGATCCAAACTTACGAAAAAATCAAAAAGCACTTGTTGCCGAGATACAAAAAAGGAAGGCAGACTTCGGTATTGGGTTTGATGGCGATGGCGACCGGATTGCGTTTCTTGACGAAAGAGGGAAGTACGTAAACTGTGCAGTTATTGGTGCACTGATTGCACAGCGACTGATTGCACGAGAGCCGGGTGCAGGAATTGTGTTTACCAACCTCACGAGCAAGGTCTTTGAAGACACGATTGTTGCAGGAGGAGGGAAGGCACATCGTGCGCGTGTAGGTCATACGTTTCTGAAACAGAAAATGCGCGAAAAGGCTGCTGTCTTCGGCGCAGAGCATTCAGGTCATTTTTTCTGGAGAGACTTTTTCAATACTGACTCAACAATCCTGACCCTTTTGGAGGTTATGGAAGCATACGCAGAAGCGAAAAAAGAAGGGAAGGCATTTTCACAAATGGTAAAGCCGTATCTATTGTACCAACAAACAGAAGATGTGGTCATTGAGGTGGCTGACAAGAAAGTTGCACTCGCACACATAGAGAAAAAGTTGCAGAGTATGAAACCTAAAAGTATCAAAAAGTTTGATGGGTATTTTGTCGACTTCGGTGATGTCTGGGGAGCGATCAAGCCAAGTGTGACTGAGTATGCTATTAAACTCATGTTTGAGTCAAAGAAAAAGAAAGCTGCAGCGGATGTGCAAAAAGAACTTCGGATGTTTGTGGAGTCTATTGCTGAAAAAACTCAATAGATATGATCGATGATAAGAAACGTAGTTTTATAAAAGGACTTACGTGGCGCGTAATTGCCACCAGTGACACGATTCTCTTGTCTTGGTTTTTTACGGGGAGTATTGTAGCCGCTCTTTCTATTGGACTCTTGGAGCTCGGCACCAAAACAGTTTTGTATTATGTACATGAACGAATCTGGGCGCATGTAGTAACGCTCTGGCGTAAAAGAGGTTCAAAAAATGTTTTGAAACGTACTAGTTTTACAAAAGCACTTACGTGGCGATTTTTTGCCTCACTCGACACGACACTGCTTGCATTTTTAGTGACCGGAAACATCACTGCTGCTGTTTCTATTGGTGCAGTTGAGATATTCACAAAACTGACGTTGTACTACGTGCATGAGCGAGTATGGTCAAAAGTGAAGTGGGGGAAGCATGTGGTGATATAAGAGAAAAAGCGGTCGAACTCTCGACCGCTTTAGTTTATTTAAGCATCGCAACAACACTTTTTGGCATTTGCACGACACATTCTTCCCAGGCATTTTTTGGACCTTGGGTATCATAGAGGTGGCGTGCGTAGCGCATGTAGTCATCGATATTGTGCATGTTCAGACCCATTCGTTCATAGTCGGGTTTGTGTAGTTTGAACAATACCTGGAGTACACCACGTGCTGAGGTTGGCTTTTCACCTTTTTTAGGTATATTTTTCTTCAGTGATCCGTCGGGAAGCCAATGTATAAGTCCAGTTGACTCACAGTTGGCAACTTTGATCATAGCTTCTGCAGCTTCGGGAGGAAAGTGTTCCCGTATTTTTCTCTTAATAAAAGCCGCTTGTGCAGCGGGATTATTGTAGAGGTGTTGGTACGAGTTTTTTGCATAAGCAGCACTCGTAGAAAGAACTATGCTGCAGACTACCGCAGTAAGTATTCTTTCGAATAAACATCGCATGTTGTTTCCTTTATTTCATCAAGGACTATGTTGAGCTCCTCCCCCTCAACACCTCATATGACGCACGAACCTGACTTTTCTTACACAGCCAAACCATTCAACGAAAGCTGTTCTTTTTTGCTTATGCCGCAACGTCAAATCGTTCTCGATTTGCTTTCATCCAAGCATTCATCTTCGCCTTCATCTCTTCTGGGTTGCCAGTATGTTGCGCCATGACATCAGCATGTGTCTGCATATAGTGCGGCTTTAGTGCATTCATCCACGCTTCAAATGTTTCACCTTGCGCTTCATAGTCACAGAGGTCACAGGTTAGTGTTTTCATGGTCTTTGGTAGTTATGAGTATCTTTTGACTATAGCATGTATCATAACTTTTGCAGAGCAGGAAATTTTCCGTTTCTTAGATAAAGTAAGAAAAATGCAATCTATAGACTATTGCAGATACATGTGTTCTGGTATAAAAATTGACTCTCAGATACCTTGCATACAAAAGCTTATTTCAGTGTGTGAAAGTATGTGATTAATTATGTTGCATCTCTGTGCGGGTGCGCCAAAATAGATACATAGACAAATATGCATAGACACGTAGGAGCTTTGATACTTTTGTTTGCCGTTGCTGCGGTTGCTTTTCCGGTGTTGTATAGTGCTCATGCAAAAGAATCACACAGGATTGTCGTGGTTCAGTACGGCGTATCAGAAGTTTCAAAAAAACCTGCTGCCCCGTCTTCTGCCAATAACACGAGCCCGCAGTACTACACTGTTGCTGCAGCTGTACACGCCGCAGGCTCACATAAAGAGAAACAAGCACAGCAAGACCACAAACCGACAACAAAAAAGTCGACAGCAACTCCTGCTCCAAAACCAGATACACAAGAAGTACTGGTAGCGCAAAAGGAAGAGGCAAAACAGACATATACAAAGACAGAGGAACCAACACCACCTGAGATAACACCCAAAATAGGCAATGCTACTTTTTTTGAGACGCTGCGCGCAGAAATTCATCGACGCACCAATCAAGAAAGAGCAAAAGTTGGTTTAGAGCCACTTGTGTATGACCAACGTCTTGCACGTATTGCGCTTGGGCATAGTAGCGACATGCAAACAAAAGGCTATCTTGACCATGTGTCACCAAGCGGGTGCGACGTTACCTGTCGAGTGGAGCGCGCTGGCTATGACGCACGTATGTGGGGTGAAAACATCATTTGGATTGAAGCAACCACACTCCCGGAGGTACATGAGTTGGCACAATCTTTTATGGAAAGCTGGATGAATAGTGGGGGACATAGAAAGAATATTCTCACCGAAGGATACACACACCAAGGGATTGGCATCGTCCGTGATGGCGGTGTGGTACACGTGACGGTAAACTTCGCACAGCCGTTGTAGAGCCTACTGTGGTAATAAATGAAAAAAACACCCGGATGGGTGTTTTTTTGGCTCTGCCAGTTGGAAGCTCTTCACACAGTGAATTGGAGGCAAATTGAGTCTGATATACAGATATTTACACCAGAAACACTACAGATTCGTTGAAACAGCTGCTTTAAGTAAATCGTACCTTTCCTTTGTTCCTGGGTAAGAAAGTATCTTTTCTCGTTCTACCACCTTCTCACTTTCGAACGATACTCCTTCATCGAACTGACTCCTTGTGAGATCAACAATAGTCCCATCTGGAAGCTTGTTATAGAAATGAGAATCATCGTCACCAATCACGTCACACTTGATGATCTCTCCTCCCAAGTAATCTTGAACGACCAAAGCGGTCACAGCACACTGCCCACGAGCTGGATTATCACCAGACCACTGCTCTGGCAGGAAGCTGGATTCACCAGACCAAGATTTCTTCATCGCTGATTCAAGATGTGAGACTGTGATCTCGTCATTCTTAACTCCACGAATGTAGAAACGATAGTATGCGAACAAGTTTGAAGCCAAGAAGAATGATTCAAGAAGAATTGCTGCAGGACTAAATATGATGATGTTGTGCGTGATCATCAAGACGGTCCCACACATCATAAATAGTCTTAGCTT
>JAUIFS010000026.1 GCA_030430425.1 bacterium
GTGCTAGAAGAAGGTTTTAATAAATGCGGAAACAACTTATTTTTTTAGGAGCACCAGGATCGGGTAAAGGTACACAGGCAAAAAGATTGGTTGAGTCTCTTGACTACAATCATGTTTCTACTGGGGATCTTTTGAGAAAGGCGATTGAAGCAAATCGACCACTTGTTAATGGAGTGGGGAAGGTGATTAATGCAGGACAACTAGCTCCCGATGAGGTCATTCTGAAGCTCTTGACTGAACGCTTAGAAAAAAAAGACTGCGAAGGTGGTTATATTTTTGACGGTTTTCCTCGTAGGATAGTGCAGGCAGAAGGCTTAATGCAATCGGATATTTTTTTTGATTTTGTGTTACTTCTTGATGTTCCCGATGGTGAAGTAGTAGGAAGGCTAAGTAGACGGTATGTCCATGTATCTTCAGGTCGTGTTTACCATCCTGTCCATAATCCTCCTAAGGTTTCAGGTGTTGATGATGAGACAGGTGAGCTTCTTATACAACGAGATGACGACCGAGAAGAGATTGTTCGTGAACGTTTACGAGTCTATCGTGCAGAAACAAAACCAGTGTTTGCGTATTATACGTATTTGAACGAAACTGGTGATAAGTATGCTCCAAAAGTTGGTTCAGTTTCAGGTATCGGTTCAGTACATGACGTGACGAGGCGAGTTTTTTTGTCACTTCGCTAATGTGTGGAAATGGCTAAACCGCAGGCAATTTGCCTGCGGTTTTTTGTAAACTTCTATACTCGGCAGACCAGCGGCTTGGATAAGTAATAGATTCCAACAAGAAGTAGGATGGAAGAAGCAATTTGCAGCTCAAGCCCGTACAAAGGAAGTCCCATAAGTGCGAGGTTTGAATGCCCAATAGCACCCATAACTACCGGGAAGAAGCCTGCAATACATGCCGGACAGGCTCCAGAAAGAAGTCCGAAGAAAGATCCAATGAGCGATATGCCTCCTCCGGAGATGAGTCCATTGGCACGTAACTGTGAGATGCGGTGAACCGCAAGTGCTGCACTGACTCCCACCAAGAGCGAGTTCAACATAGTGAAAATAAGAAACGGGAGATGTATTGCTTTCGGGAGATAGAGTATGTATGTAATGCCGATAACATAGAGTTCGTTGAGATAATAGTTAAGTCCCGCAAAAGAAAGTGTTGCGAGTAAGAAAATAAGCAGACCTTTCCGTGAAGTGAGTACTTTTTTGATGGTGTGCAGATTGTGTCGCATGATCTATGTATAATACCGCATTGTGTGACTTGTTTCTGTATACGTCTGGGGCAGCTTTTTATTACACTTCTCTGGTTTTTGGTATACTTATATTTATGTCTGAAATGATGCTAGAAATAAAAGACTTGGTAAAAGTCTACGGAAAAGGGAAGAATGCGAAAAAAGCGGTGGATGGTATATCGCTCTCAATCCCCAAAGGAAGTTTTTATGGACTCTTGGGACCAAACGGTGCAGGGAAGAGTACTACCATCCACTGTATTACCGGTATTGCACAACCTACAGAAGGCTCGGTTACTATCGACGGACTTGATGCAGTGCAGGATTATAAACAGGCGCGACTGAAGGTTGGGCTTTCGCCACAGGAGTTTAATGTGGACATTTTCGCGACACCAGCACAACTCATTGATTTTATGGGTGGGTTCTACGGTATTCCAGCCAGTGTACGAAAAGAGCGCGCTGTTGACCTGATTGACCGGTTTGACCTCAATGAGCATAAAGACACGAAGTTTCAAAAGCTTTCTGGAGGACTCAAACGGCGTGCGATTCTTGCGCGCGCGCTGATTCATACACCCGAGCTCCTTATCTTGGATGAACCAACTGCGGGAGTAGATGTTGAGCAACGACATGATCTTTGGGAGTATCTCAAGGAGATGAATCAGCGGGGGAAGACTATTATTCTCACGTCTCACTATCTTGAAGAGATTCAGTACCTTTGCAATGAAATTGCAATCATCAATAAAGGAAAAATTGTTGCACAGGGAACGAAAGAAGAATTTATGAAAGATGGGAAGTCGGTCGAGGAGACGTACTTAGAAATAACTAAGGAAGAAAAATAATATGAATGGAATCAATTGGATCGGAATGTTCACATTTCTTCGGAAGGGTATGAAAAGAACCTTTCGTGTTGCGGTGCAGACACTGGTTGCGCCGGTAGTTTCTTCAGCGCTGTATATTTTTATCTTTGGAACGGTGATCGGAACGAAAATTGATGACTTTGCGGGAGTGCCGTACATTTCGTTTGTATTTCCGGGTATTTTGATGCTGGCAATTATTAATGCATCCTTCTCGAGTGCCAGCAGTGCTTTGTATTTTCTGCGATGGGGTAGAGGTATTGAAGAAGTTCTTATTGCACCACTTTCATATACAGAAATGATCATTGGGCTTATTTCCGAATCGCTTGGACGTGCACTTTTGGTTGCGTTCTTGATTCTTGGCGTGGGCGCAGTGTTTGGGGCGGTACAGTTACAAAACCCAGCTATGTTCATAGTGTATGTGCTCGCTATTGCGACGATCTTTGCGTCACTGGGAATCATCGTCGCGCTTTGGGCTGAGAGTTTTGAGCAATTACAGGTAATGAATACATTTGTAATCACACCATTGACGTATCTTGGTGGTATTTTCTACTCAATTACCTTCCTGCCAGAGCTTGCAGCACAGATCACTCGGCTCAATCCCTTTTTCTACTTCGCTGACGGTATCCGTAGCAGTATGATCGGATACTCGGAGGCAAACAGTGAAGTGGGGCTATTAGTAACACTTGGTCTTGCGCTCTGTTTGCTTGTGGTTGTGAAGTATCTGTTTAGTATTGGCTGGAAGATTCGTTACTAGTCGACTCCAACATTCCACAACAGTCTCATGTACAGGTACATGAGACTGTTACACTATAGGTATGTCAAACAAAGAAAAACTCCACGAGATTGCCAAAGCACTCGTTGTTCCACATAAGGGTATTTTAGCAGCGGACCAGTCCCCGAGAACTATGAATAAACAGCTCGAGGCACTTGGGCTTCCTCCCGAAGCTGAGCTTCGTCGGAAGTATCGTCAGTTGCTATTTACAACACCTAGTCTTGAAGAGTACGTAACGGGTGTTATTTTGCATGACGGCACTATTCGCAATCATCATGATGATGGAACTCAGTTCTCAGACTTACTGATTGCGAAGGGAGTTATTCCTATTATTAAGGTAGATAAAAGTACGGTTCCGCACACAAACTTTGAAGGTGAGGTAGTAACGCAAGGACTGGATGGTCTTGCTGAGCGATTGCAAGAGTACTACGACATGGGTGCACGTGCCGCAAAGTGGCGTGCGGTATTCACTATTACTGATGACACCCCAACGGAGCAAAATATTCTTTTTGACTGTATGACGCTTGCACGCTACGCGGCTCTGTGTCAAGAAGCAGGGATTGTGCCGATGGTAGAGCCCGAAGTGCTCTTTAGTGGGCAGCACTCACTAGAGCGAGCTGAGGAGGTCACCACACTTGTTCTACAAAAACTATTTGAACAACTCCAGTGGAACGGTGTTGATCTCCAGGGGCTTATCTTGAAGTCGAGTATGGTACTTGCCGGTAGCGAGCACGCACAGCAGACCTCAGCAGCCGATGTTGCGCAAGCAACGGTGCGCACCTTTATGAACAGTGTGCCTCCTGAGGTACCAGGGATTGTATTTCTTTCAGGTGGTCAAACACCGCAGCGCGCAACAGAAAACTTAGACGCAATTGCAGAACTTGAAGCGCAAGAAGGTGGCTTCCCTTGGGAGTTTGCATTTTCATTCTCACGTGGACTTGAGCAGCCGGTGCAAGAAGCATGGCAAGGAAAAGATGAGAATATTCAAGCAGGACATGATGCACTCATCAAACGACTACAGCTGAACTCAATGGCAGACCAGGGGACCTACGATCCATCAATGGAGTAATTTCTTCAATTTCCGCAAACTTCTTCGTTACGCTTCAGTAAATAAACATGCACCGTACCACTAGGTACGTTTCATATTTATTTCTTCGCTTGCCTCGAATTTTATCGAAAATTGAAGAAATTAGATACATACAAAACCTTCCAATCGATTGGAAGGTTTTCTTTTTATATTTTTCATTTTTCTCTGACTTCGATTTGAAAACTTGCTCAAGAAAACCCAAAAACTTTTCCTGTTTCTTTGTATCGATTGGTTCGGTTATCTGTACCTCTGGTGTATGCAGAAAGGAGTCCATTCAAATGGACTCCTTTCATAAAAACCTTTCGATCGATCGAAAGGTTTTGTGTCAGGATTCAGTGGAGAACAAAAGAACGGCGCCTATAGGCGCCGTTCTTTTGCGTATAGCTAAACTATTTCTTCTGTACGTACTGTGTGTGTGATTTTGAAACAGGGTTGAACTTTCGTTCTTCATGTTTCTTGCTCGGGTCTTTTTTGTTCTTGTTATTGTAAGTAGTGTAGTACACGTGCCCTTTACCAACGCCATTAGCGTCCCCTTTTGAAACCATTTTTATGAGTCGTTCTTGTGACATAGTCCGGCAATCTTACCAGAGCTGCTTGCGACAGTCAATACGCACAGTGCTGAAAAAACAAGCATCTGCGTGCGTGTTACTATGGTGGTGTAATCGCCGTATATCCTCCATGTTTTATATGCTGGGCGGTTACTAAACTAATGAAAGTTCTTACGTTTGGGTGGGATTTCCCGCCTCATACAACAGGTGGTCTTGGTATGGCCTGCCAAGGTCTTACACGTGAGCTCGCACATAATGGTGTTGAGGTGGTTTTTGTGTTACCCAAATCACAACAGGTTGATGGTGAGAGCCGCTTTATCTTTGCAGATGTAGAAAAAATGGTCCGCACCCGTGAGGTGCAATCTTCACTTGTACCCTATACCGGTTCGCAAACTATGGTGGATGTATATGATGAATACGGTCGTCAACACCTCTACTCGCGAACACTTTTGCAAGAAGTCCATGCGTATGCACATAAGGCTGCAGAGATAGCGCTTGAAGAAGATTTTGATCTTATCCATGCACACGATTGGACATCGTATTTAGCTGGAGTTGCTGCTAAAACTGCTTCAGGTAAACCATTGGTGCTGCATGTACATGCCACCGCGTTTGATCAAGCAGCGAGTGATCATGTTGACCCAGAAGTCTTTTCTATTGAAAAAGAGTCATTTGCTGCAGCGGATACAATTGTTGCGGTGAGTGCATTTACCAAACGCATTGTGACTGAAAAATACGCTGTACCTGAAGAGAAAGTACGTGTAGTGCACAATGGTGTAGACACTCATGAGCCGAAGCGGCATGAACCAACGTTGCAGGAACTTCGTGCGCGTGGCAAAAAAATTGTGCTATACCATGGACGTATAACCGTACAGAAAGGAGTTGATTATTTTGTGCATGCTGCAAAAAAGGTAATTGAGTACGATCCAGATGTTGTGTTTGTAATTTCTGGTAAGGGAGACATGGTGGGACAGATCATGCAGCAGGTCGGTGCGCTTGGTCTCTCACAACATGTGTTGTTTGCGGGTGCCTTGTGGTATGAAGAGCGTGACCAGATGTATCAAAGTGTTGATTTGGTAGTAATGCCTTCTGTTTCTGAGCCATTTGGTCTGGTACCTCTTGAGGCAATTCAGCATGGAACACCATCCCTTATTTCAAAACAGTCTGGTGTTGCTGAAGTTATTACACATGTGTTGAAGGTTGATTTTTGGGATACAGAAGATATGGCAAATAAAATTCTTGCAGCATTGCGGTATCCGGTACTGCACAATCAGCTTACTCGAGAAGGGAAGCGTGAAGCAGGTCGGTTATCATGGAAGCACGTTGCCCAAAAAGTTATTGATCTCTATCAGCATCTGATAGAATGGCTTACATAGACTACTATGCTTACTGTTTGCCCCTACTTTCATGTACATCAACCATATCGGGTTAAAAAATATCGCGTTTTTGATATTGGAAAAGATACTGAATACTTCAATGATTCTTCTGAAACAGACTTAAACAATAAAAAGATTATTCAAAAGGTTGCTGAAAAGTCGTATCGTCCGATGAATGCAGTATTACAGGAACTGTTGGATACACATCCTGAATTTAAGTTCTCGCTCTCTTTTTCTGGCACGGTACTTGATCAGTTTGAGGCATATGCACCCGATGTACTGGAGAGTTTCCAGAAACTGGTCGCTTCAGGTCGTGTTGAGATCCTTGCAGATACGTATCATCATTCGCTCGCGTTCTTTTATTCCGTCCCTGAGTTTGAACGACAAGTTGCACAGCATGCGAAGCGAGTGTATGAACTTTTTGGCTATACGCCAAAAGTATTTCGTAACACAGAGCTTTCGTATCGGAACGATCTTGCAAAATGGTGTGAAGATAATGGATACGTAGGAATTATGGCAGAAGGGTGGGATCCAGTGTTAGAGTGGCGTAGTCCGAATTATCTCTACCGTCCACCTGGCTGCAACAACATTAAAGTACTGCTAAAGAACTACAAATTGTCTGACGATGTGGCATTTCGTTTTGGCAATAAAGCGTGGGAGAGTTTTCCGTTGTCTGCAGAAACGTATACGAGTTGGATTCATGCACATCATGGCGATGGAGAAACAATCAACCTGTTTATGGACTATGAAACGTTTGGTGAACATCAGTGGGAAGATACAGGTATTTTCAATTTTATGAAAACTCTTCCTCATTTACTCACACAGCATCCTGACACTACATTTAAAACAGCTACAGAAACCGTAGAAAGCTATGATGCAGTTGGAGAAATTGATGTTCCTGAAGTGATGACCTGGGCGGATACGGATCGTGACCTCACTGCATGGACTGGAAACGATATTCAAAAAGATGCAATTGCCACAATATACAGCATGGAGAAGGATGTACTCGCAACCAAGGATGGTGAAATCATTGAAACATGGAGAAAGTTACAAACATCCGATCACTTCTACTACATGTGTACTAAATGGTCTGAAGATGGTGATGTGCATGCATATTTTTCTCCGTACGAATCCCCATATGATGCATATGTCGCTTTTATGAACGCGCTAAGTGATTTACAATTAAGAGTACAGCATGCTGTAGTTGCACAAGAGAAGCAGCGACAGCAGCAGGAGGTGATACCGGCTGCACAGACCGTATCGTTTTGGCGACGTCTCTATAATTGGGTTAAAAGTCTCGCACGACGTTTTCGTTCTTTATTACAATTTTCATAATTAGTTCTTATGCCCACAAAAAAATCAACAAAAAAAACAGCAAAAAAAGCTGTGAAAAAGACAGTCAAAAAGACTCCTAAAAAAACAACAAAGAAAAAAGTTGCAAAAAAGGCTGCATCTAAAAAACACGTGCGTGCGCTAGTGTGTGCTGAGGGAGAAGCATGCTTCTGGACTACCGATGGTGCAGTGTTGGGTGACCTACAACAGCTTGAAGTTGCGTTTGGATCAATGGATGATGAGGTATTTTTACACCATGTCACAAAAGAAAAAAATGATTTTGCTGATTGGGTGGAGCATGTGCTTAATGATGCTGCGTGTGCTGCCGACCTACGGCGTTCAAAAAAACCAAAGAGCGCACTTGCTACCGTGCGGAAACATTTAAAGTCATACGACGTCTAACACTATGACACGCGCGGTCACATTAGGAAATGGAAATATGTTGGTTGGACTTGACTATCGTGGTCAGGTACGCGATCTATATTTTCCATATGTCGGTTTTAGTAATCATGTCAGTGGAGCAAGCGGAAGTTTTGTACACCGTATAGGTGTGTATGTCGACGACGAAATATCATGGCTTGATAGTGCTGATTGGCATGTGACTGTTGGCAGTGACCCGGAGACCGTTGTGGGCACTATGCACGCGGTTAATGAACGTCTCGGGGTGACGCTTACGAGTGTTGATGTGGTACATAACGAGCAAAATGTGTTTATTCGTTCATTTACCATAGGAAATGAGCGGAAAGAAAAACGTACCATCAAACTCTTTCTCTCACAGCAGTTTCGTATTTCTGAGTCGCGTCGAGGTGACACAGGTCTGTACGATCCACGGGTAAACGCAATTGTGCACTACAAAGGGAAACATACATTTTTAATAAACGCCTATCATAATGAAAAACAATTTGCAGAGTACAACATTGGTTTATTTGGCATAGAAGGGAAAGAAGGCACCTTTCATGATGCAGTCGATGGAGTGCTTGAGCAGAACCCGATTGAACACGGGTCAGTTGACTCAGTAATTGGTCTACCTGTAGAACTGGATGCCAATAGTTGCACAACGGTTGACTATTGGATTGTCTGCGGCGAAACTATTGCTGAGGTACATGACCTTAATGCATACATTTTAAAAGAAACCCCTGCTGCACTGTTGCGTACGACAGAAAACTACTGGAAAGCATGGCTCGATAAGGATGCGCAAGATCTTTCGTTGCTTTCTCCAGAAATGCAACAACTCTACAAACGTTCACTTACCACAATCCGCGTACATACCGATAATCGCGGAGGTATTATTGCATCAAGTGACACTGATATGCTCCACCATGGACGCGATACCTATAGCTATGTGTGGCCACGTGATGCCGCACTTATCGCAGTCGCACTCGATACCGCTGGGTACGCTGACGTGACCAAGCGATTCTTTTCTTTCATGACACAGCGTCTTGAGCGAGGAGGGTACTTTATGCATAAGTATCGTTCAGACGGATGTCTGGGGAGCTCTTGGCATCCATGGGTGATTGAAGGAGTTCCTGAGTTTCCAATACAGGAGGACGAAACAGCACTGGTGCTGTTTGCGCTCTGGAAACATTATGAAAAAGTGAAAGATCTTGAGTTTATTGAGTCCCTCTATAACCCGTTTATAGAAAAAGCTGCCGACTTTATGGTTGAGTTTATGGAGACACGTTTAGGTCTTCCGAATAACTCATTTGACCTCTGGGAAGAGAAGTTTGGTATCTCAACATATACGGCGTGCTCAGTGTATGGCGCGCTCACTGCAGCATCGAAGTTTGCAACCATTCTCGGCAAACAAGAAGCATCGCGTACATACAGTGCCGTTGCGCAACGTATGCAGACCGCAATTCTTGAACATTTGTATGATGATGACCTCGGTATGTTTATTAAACATATCCGTGCGTACGAACACAAAGAAGACGTACGGGACATGACGGTTGATATGAGCAGCTTTTTTGCTCCAGTGTACTTCGATGTGCTTGAACCTGACGACCCGCGCATGCGCAAAGCATTGCAAACGGTGGAAGATCGTCTTCGTGTTGATGCTCAAACAACGGGGTATATGCGCTACGAAGGGGACACGTACTATACGCTCCAAGACACCGGGACCCCAAACCCGTGGGTAATTACAACACTCTGGCGTGCTCAGTATGCGATCAAAGCGGCAGAATCCCTGCAGGGACTCGAAGAAGCCTACGACATACTCACATGGACATGTGCCCACGCAACAAAGAGTGGTGTGCTTGCAGAGCAGATGCATCCACATACCGGTGAGCACTTATCGACCGCACCACTAACATGGAGTCACGCTGAGTTTGTGGTGACGGTGCAAGCGTATATAGAAAAGCACGGAGAACTGTCTGCTGAGAAAGACTAAGTATATTTCTTTTTCCAGATCCCACCGATGAGTGGGATTTTTTGGTATGTGCCAATTGTTGTTCGGTGGATGCTGTATGCAAGACCTGTGGTGCCAGCACGCGCCGCAACAACTTCAGCAAGTGAACGCATGTATGTTCCTGAGGATGCGATGCATGAGAGCTTTGCAATGTAGAAGCGGTCTTCAGGTGATCCTTCAGTTATAAAACGTGTCCAATCATTACGCACGTCCTCACGACGAAAGTCATTTCCAAGCGCTTTACGACTCTCGGTCACTGGAGGAATTGATGCAATTTTTTGGAGTGCGTGCTCGTGCACTTCTTTCCGTGTTTCTGTACGTGTATGTAGTAAGTGCAGGTCGTATAGGTGAGATGTTTTGGTAGGTATTTCGATTTCATCAAGGCGGTGCTCAAGCGTCCACGTATGCAGAGGTTTACCCAAAACGGTCTTTGAAGAAAAGTGAGGATACGGTAGTGCAATAGGTCCAGTCATGTCATTGAGTGATGCTTGGATGATGCGTTCGTCAAAAAGCATTGGGTCAGAAGGGGAGAGCCGACCGAGTACGTCAGCAGTATCAGAAGAAAGACCAAAGAGTATCTCAAATTCGTACGCTTTATCGAGCTGGAGGTAGTTGTCTTTTCTTTTGCACTCTTCACCAATGAGTACGAGCAGCTTTCCGCTTGCCATCGGGTCAAGCCGCCCTGCGTAGGTAAGT
>JAUIFS010000002.1 GCA_030430425.1 bacterium
GAGAAAGAGATCCTTACTCTCGACCTTGGTCTCTTGGTTGCAGGGACAAAGTTTCGTGGAGAGTTTGAGGAGCGACTGAAGGCAGTTATGAAAGAAGTTGAGACTGCGCAAGGAAGTGTCATTCTGTTTATTGATGAGCTACATACTATTGTGGGCGCAGGAGCCTCAGAGGGATCGATGGACGCCTCAAACATGCTCAAGCCTGCACTTGCACGTGGTGAGATTCGCATTATCGGTGCAACGACACTGAAGGAATATCAGAAACATATTGAGAAGGATCCAGCACTGACACGGCGATTTCAGCCAGTGCACGTACTGGAACCAACCCAAGAAGATGCAATTGCTATTTTGCGCGGTATTGCAGAGAAGTATGAGCTGTTCCATGGGGTGCGTATCACTGACGACGCTATCGTGTCAGCGGTAAACTTCTCAAGTCGGTACATTACCGATCGATTCTTACCCGATAAAGCAGTAGATCTTATCGATGAAGCGGCTTCAGCCCTTCGTATTTCGCTTGAAAACAAACCTGAAGAGCTTGTGCTTGCTGATCGCGACGTGCGACGTCTTGAGATCGAAAAGGAAGCATTGAAGAAAGATGAAGAGTCCGCTGAAGCTGCAGCGAAACGAAAGCTTCGTGCACGGTTACGTGAAATTGATGCAGAGATCGGTGAACTTCGTGAAAAAACTGCTGCACTTGAGACAAAATGGAATAATGAGAAAGAAGCGCTTGATGACATGCGAAGACTGAAAAAAGAGCTTGAAGAATTACGTATTGAAGCAGAAAACGCCGAAGCAATGGCTGATCTCACACGGGCAGCAGAAATACGCTATGACACTATCCCCGCGGTAGAGAAAGAACTTGAAGCAAAAATGAAACGTCTAAAAAAACTACAACGCTCACGACGTCTTCTGAAAGAAGAGATTACCGAAGAAGACATTGCTTCTGTGGTGTCGCGATGGACGGGTATCCCTGTTGCACGCATGATGGAAGAGGAAGCAAAGAAACTAGCACGTATGGAAGAAGACCTACAAGAACATATCGTTGGACAAGATCATGCGGTACAACTTGTGTCTGACGCAGTGAAGCGGTCACGGGCAGGTATTGCTGACCCTAACCGACCAATAGGCTCGTTCTTGTTCCTTGGGCCAACTGGTGTTGGGAAGACTGAGCTCTCAAAGGTGCTTGCGGAGTTTATGTTTGATGACCCAGAAGCGCTTTTGCGTATCGACATGTCTGAGTTTATGGAGAAGCACTCCGTTTCAAAAATAATCGGTTCACCCCCAGGATATGTTGGGCACGATGAAAGTGGCTCTATCACTGAAAAGGTGCGCCATCGACCATATTCAGTTATCTTGCTTGATGAAGTAGAGAAGGCACATCCTGAAGTGTTTAATGTGCTGTTGCAGGTGCTTGACTCAGGTCACCTTACCGATGCAAAAGGACGCAAGGTAAATTTCAAGAACACCATTATCATCATGACCTCAAACATTGGTGCAGAGCATATTGACCGCATGTCTAACTTTGGTTTCAGTGGACAGCGTGATGATGCATCACAGTATCTACAAGCAAAAGACAAGGTGATGGATAGTTTGAAGAATTATTTCCGTCCGGAGTTTCTGAATCGGCTCGACGAAATCATTGTCTTCGATATTCTTTCACAATCAACCATTCGCTCTATTGTGGAGATGCAGGTACAAGATGTACAAAACCGACTTGCAGCGAAAGACATTAAGCTCACACTTGCAAAAGATGTCTATGACTATCTTGCACAGGAAGGGTATGATCCACGTTTTGGAGCTCGTCCACTTAAGCGGGTGATTCAAAGCAAAATCCTCACCCCGGTGGCGTCACAAATGGTAGGTCAAGGTATGCTGCAAGGAGGCACGGTAAAGGTAAGTATGCAAAAAGGGAAGCAGGAGCTCACCTTTGATGTACAAAAGAAGGGGAGTAAAAAGAAAACGGTAAAGAAGACAGTAAAGAAAAAAGTTGCAACTACCGCATAATATAAAGAAATGCCCGAAGCTCACGCTTCGGGCATTTTAGTTTTGCGAACGAATGTACTGCAGGACACTTCCGTCGGTATCGAGCAGAGGGAGTTCATGACCATAGCCTTGTACAGCCACAGGTTTGATTCCAGCTCGCTTTGCCATATGGAGCGTCACGTCTTCAGGGATAACCTCGTCGTCCGGTGTGTAGTAAAGACTAAGTCGCGTACGGTCAAACCCTCTAGGGATGCGTATGGCACCATCGCCCGACTCAAGCATGGCAGTGGTGTCTTCAGAGACCTCAGGGTTAAAGTCTGAGATGTGCTGCTGAATCTCCCGTATTGCTGCTGAGCGCAAGAGCGTCTTCTGCATTGGTGGAAACATAAGTTTCAGTGCATATGAAGCAGTGCGATGAAAGTTTCTCCGTGGTGGTCCGTGGAACACCCCAGGAGTAATCATCACGATGTTTCGTACCAAGCCAGGTGTGAGCTTGTCTGCAAGCTTTGCAACATGCAAACTTACCGGAGCTGCCATAGACCATGCGTAGAGGTCAACTGGTCGATCAAGTTCTTTTAGTCTTTCAAAGATGCGTACACCGTACTGTTGCAAAACAAACGGCATCCGTGTAGTGCATCTGTGGAAGTTACCACGTTCGTAATCAATCGGGTGCAAAAGTGGATCGTCTTTTGCTTGGAGCGGCCACATGCTCGATGCATTGTGCGCCGCCCCAGGGAGAAGTGCAATGTCATGCATAGCGTGTTCCTTGTACTGTGTCTGTACTGAGTATACGTGTTTTGTATATTTTGTATAGAAAAATCGGCCCAAACAGGGCCGATTTGTTTCATTTATAGGAACTTTTCAACGTATCCCAATTGAGACCTGCGCTCAGCTTCGGACCCTGTTGCAGATCGATGATCTGACAACGTGCCGTGGTGTGCACGGTAAAAACAGTTCTTTTGCCCGCAGCATCCTTCGCAACTACAACCACTTGGTAGATGGTTCTCTTTTTTCCTGCAAGAAACTTGGAATATTTTTTCCGCAGTTCTGCTGTTACGGTGGTACTTGCGGTGTCGAGTTTGTTTTTGGATTGCTTGCTGACGGCACGAAGCCGGCTGTAGAACAGGTTGATGCCATGCTTGCGCATGCGTGGGTTTGCATGGTCCCACCCTTCATTCACACGACGATCGTGATACAGATAGCTCCCAAGAATGTCTTCGTTCGTATACCGGTCAAACAATGCCCGCAGCTCACGTTCTGTTTTTTGTTGTGGTAGTTTTGCAAGTCCTTGCTGGATACATTTATTGATAGTTTCCATCGCTTCAGCGGATGCACTTGGTGGCAACAGCCAAACAAATGTAAGCAACAGTATGCCCAAAAATCGTGAAAAGAACATGGTAATACCCTCCGTTTCTTCTTCTGTATTTCATCATATAAAGCTTGTTGTGTTGGTCAACACAAGTATTGCAATAGCAAATGTTTTAAGAATATGTCAACAGCTAACGATATTTTTACTCTGTGTAAAAGAAAGCGCCTTCGCTGAAGGCGCTTTGAGTTATTGTGCAAGCAATAAGTCGACAGTTTTTATGAGCTCGTCACGGTTTATTGCCTTTTTTGAAAAAGAGGGATCGCGAGCCTGCATCGAGCGTATGGCGCGGTCCGCTATTTGCTCGGTAAGAGCTGTATACGCTTCTTAGGCTCCTGCTTTTCGAGTTGCAATGAATTGTGGTGTTGCACGTGAAGCCATCATTTGTTCCTTTATCTGAGAAGACATTTCATCTATAAAAGACAATAGCATAAAAAAAGTATAAGTGGAGGAATTTTTCTGCTTCTGCACACGCAGATGCAAGAGGTGAAAACGTCAATAATAGAGTCAGATTACTGTTTCTTGCCGAGTTTTATACGAAAAAAGGAAGAAGTTTTTATATAAACAAAGCAGCCCCAATCATCGGAGAAGGGGCTGTCGCATCGAGAGCTTATACTGAGTGAGCTCGCCATCTTTTTTTGGTCAGAACCCGCTCACGGATGTGGTGAGAAAGAAACGACCAGGCAAAGGAAGCGGTTGGTTCAAACCTTCTCTCGTAGAGACCGTCCTCGTCCCTGTCCCATTCAGAATATCCGGTGAGTAGGATGACGGCTTCAAATCCGTACTTCTCTACGAATGTGTGGTTTGGGACGCGAAGTTCACCTTTGAAACGAGCTGTCGTCTTCAGTTCTGTACCCATTCCATCATCAGTTTCGATGGTTTTCGCTACGGCGATTTCACGCCATGCCCACTCAAACTCTTCATGTGGTTTGATAACTTCGCTGTGTTGACGCACGAGCGTGTTCACAACCGGCAACAGCTTTTCAGTTGTGTCGGTGGTGCGAAGCTTTGTCTTAAAACGAGCCATTGGTTTAATCCTCCAAGGATTTTCGAGGGCACTATGCTTCTCGAAATCACTGCCACAGTGATTCTTTAATAATACACTATAAACAGTATTATGTCAAGGGAAATGGGGTCAGCCACCATTTTATAATGTCACTTTCTCCCAGCGCACGAACAAAAATAGCATTCACAAAGGTGAATGCTATTTTTGTATTCGTGCGCCGGAATTCGAGACGTTCGAACATCCATACTAGAAGCTGACTATTGTTTTCTCCCAAGATGTATACAAGAAAAGGTTGGTTTAGAGACTTGCTACCAACAATGCTATGATTATTTTCTATGAAGGATTTTGATACATGGAATGGTCACAAGAAAGCCATCAATGACGGAGAAGGTAAATTATACTCCGAACGTGACATCTGGTGGTGTTCGCTCGGTGTGAATGTTGGATTTGAGCAAGATGGCACAGGGAAGTCATATGAACGACCAGTGGTAGTATTGAGGGGATTTAGTCGGGCTGTGTGTCTCGTGGTTCCACTTACCACTTCAACCAAAGAAAACAAGTATCATATCTCACTTGGGGAAGTAGATGGTAAACCAGCAGCAGCGATTATTTCTCAGGTACGGCTCATCGACACTAAACGCTTCATCGACAAGATTGGAATGCTTGATAAGGAAAAATTTGCTGAAATAAAAAACGCCGTCAAAGGGTTACTCTAACGACATTTTTTGTTCTCCCACCGAAGTGGGCGAGGCCGAAGCCATTTGTACATACATAGTACCTACCTATAGGTATATAGTCAAGCGTTTGCATTTACACTAATTTGTTATTTTTTCTTTACCTGTGTGCGCCGGGAGGGATTCGAAGTTTACTTTCAAACGATACGAGTGATATAGAAATTTATTTATATATCCGAGTGAGTGGCGAAAGAAAGTTTATTTACAACTTCAGTATAGGTTGTCGATATTTTGCGCCTTACGTCACAAAGTGTCATTCAATCTTTTCGGATTCGTGAGCAAATTTGTGGGGTCAAGTTTGTAACTCACTACGTTCATAACAACTTCCTCCCCGGTCTCGACTGTTTTTGTCCTAGGAAGGCACAAAAACATGTCTCCGACTCGCACAAAAGCACGAAAGCAAAAAGGTTTGCTTTCTACAACAAAACACACATCCTAGGATGTGTGTTTTGTTGTACTTTTGTGCGCCGGGAGGGATTCGAACCCCCGTAGGATAAATCCGACAGGTTTACAGCCTGTTGCAATTGACCGCTCTGCCACCGACGCGTGATACATAGCAGTATACCGCTAAGTGGGCTATACGTTATCACATATTCAGCAGAGATGAAAGAGGTATTTCTGTTACAATTGTAGGTAATGAAATGGGGTAGACAAATACTCATTATTTTCTTCTGTGTAACAGTTTTTTTTAGTGCTGCAGCGGGAGTGCGGGCACAGGGATCACTCACGCAGCCAGTGGCAGACGACTCGTTGTATCCAGCGGGAGGCATTGTCCCGAGTGGCACCGGAGACTTTACACCAGAAGGCTATGGAAGCTGTGAGCTTGTAGAGATGGTTAATAACGTCATGCAATTTTTGATTGCGGTCAGCATCATCATTGCGGTGATTGTCTTTATTTTTGCTGGCTACCTTATGGTGTATTCGCGTGGTGACGCGGGACAGATACAGCGTGCGAAGGGACTGTTTGGGAATGTGCTTATGGGTGTTTTGCTGCTTCTTACTGCATACCTCATCATCAATACTATCCTTGGTGTTTTACTCGGAAGTACGTCAGCAGCGCTTAACTGGAAAACTATTGAATGCTCGTATGCAAATGAGGTGGGGAAAGCGGCTGCATATAATGTAGAACTTACATACAGTGAGGTTGATTGGGTGGTGGTAGATAAATACACTGGTTTTTCAGGCTCTGGGGGCACAGGAGGTACTGGATCTAGTGGAGGTGGGAGTTGTACGGTGCCTTCTGACACAGGCAATGCTTGTCATCCAAACAATCTAAGCTGTTTTGGAAGTAAAGCTGCTGAGGCATCACAGGTTTGTAGCTTGGAAAGTGGCGGAGGAAATATAAAAGCAGTTTCAGGGACTGATAGGTGCAAGGATGGAACGTCCTTTTCCGGTGGGTTGTTCCAGGTGAATATTTTGGCGCACTATAATAATATCCCAGGCTGTTCTAATGACTTCTTTAGAAAGAACGGTTCGGGTACGCAGGGTACTTGTTTGCGAGAAGCTGGTCCGGCTAATAATCCATACTGTGCAGTGCGCGATTGTGAAATTACAAAACCGCAGGTGTACAAAGCATGCATGAATGCAGTGTTTGATCCGAATTGGAATATTTCCTATGCGTGTAAGTTGTACAGTAGTGCCGGCTCTTTTAGAGACTGGGCTTATTCGGCTAATAAATGTGGCGTATGAAATCAGCAAAGTACATAATACTTGCTTTTTGTGTGGTTATTATCACTGCAGCGGGAATAAAAAATATTTTCTTTTCCTCAGAAAATGATAATCAGATTGTTACCGCACTCCCAGAGTCTCCAGTGGGTGAATACATCCCCTATACTGACGCACAGGTATTCCAGAGCAAAACAGGAGTCCCACTTTCAGCAGTCGCGTTGGTTGACGATCCGTTAACAGAACAGCTTGCAGATGATTTTTATGTGCTCACAGAAGACTCTGAGACATATGATATTTTTTACCACCAAGATAGTGGTATTGTTACTATAATGTTATACAAAGAGCCACTTGCGTTTACGCGTAGCTTAGCAGAAAGACGCTTAAAAGAAACATTGTCTTTTTCAGAGGAGGAGTTGTGTGATATGCAGGTGAGCGTTTCAACTAATGAGTATGTAAATGCGGGATATACAGGAATTAATCTCGGTTTAAGCTTTTGTGATGGTTCGATATCTCTATAAATTATGAAATACATTTCTTTACTTTTCATACTAGCATTCGTTTTCTTTCCAGAATCAGCACTGGCACTTGACCCACTTTTTACCTGTCACGTGGGTAGTGAGTGCAACTTCTGCGACTTAGCAAATATGATAGAAAATGTTGCTGATTGGACGACACTTGTTGCAACACTCATCGCAGTCATTGGCTTAATGTACTCAGGCTTTCGTATGTCCGCTTCACGAGGCGACGTGCAGGCGTTTACCGCTGCAAAGCAAATGTTTGGTAACATTGCCGTTGGATTAGTGATTATTATGACTGCATGGATCATTGTCGATACAATCGTAAAAGCACTTGCAGGGGGCGATTTTGGCGTATGGAACAGCTTCGACGGTGACTGTGGAGCTATGTTTGCACCAGGAAAGGCTGAAGAAGGGATTAATTTGAATGTAGAAACGGTTGATGTTATTGAGTCACCCGAAACAGTCATATATGAATATCAGTCATCTACGGGGGTAAGCAACGTATCTTCTTTTTCTGGTAATCTTGTAACGTATGATGGACACCAATTTGATGAAAACATCATAAGTCAGGTTAATTATATTTCTCGAACATATGGTCTGCGTGTCTCAGGTGGACATCGTACAAAAGAACGTAATGCAGCGGTCGGTGGAGTCCCTAATTCACTGCACTTAAGTGGTCGTGCAGCTGATTTTGTCGGTCCACGAGAAAGAATGGAAGCAGCAGCGTCATGGGCGCGTGGCAACGGTGCAAAAGAGGTGCTTATTCATGATGCTGGTTCTGGTACCCACCTTCATGTGGGGTGGTAATTATTTTAATGTATGCGATACATCATTACATCAGTACTATTTTTTCTTCCCAAGATCATATTTGCACAAGGGTTTGTGACCTGTCATGAGGGTGGGAAGTGCAGTTTTTGCGAACTGATGGCAATGGTAAATAGTATTGTTGAGTGGGTGATTATTATTGGTACATTGTGTACAGTGCTTATCCTTGCGTATGCAGGCTTCCTACTCATCGTCTCTCGGGGAGATGCAAGCGCGCTTGCGAAGGGTAAGAAGATATTTTTCCAGTGCATCATCGGTATCCTGATTATGCTTGCGTCGTGGACTATTGTAGACACAGGCATAAAACTCTTTGCGGGAGGAGAGCTTGGTATGTGGAATGAAGTGCAGTGTGGGGCTGGGCAGTTTGCTGTTGGAGATGCTTCGGAGTATGGGATAGATCTCAGTCTGTATGAGGTTGAGGTGCTTGAAGGAGACGGCTCGACGATCACCATTCATACAGGAGGACATGTAGGTGTCGATGGAGACACAACCACTGTTACCTCATGTGATGAGTCAGTAATGGCGTCCATGACTTTATTTGGTCACCCTGTTCGTATTCATCAAAATCTAGTACCGAGTTTGAGTCGTGTTGATGCCGCGTGGCGAAGTAGGGGTGGGGACTCGTACTATAGAGTAACCTCTGTTGGAGGGTATGCATGTCGAAAGATCGCAGGCTCAAACAAAATGTCTAACCATTCCTATGGTGTTGCAGTCGATATAAACCCTGCACAGAATCCGCATCTAAAAAGCGAGTGTCGGACAAACATGCATGAATCTCGCTTTTATGACCTGTTTATGGCAGAGGGTTGGGGTTGGGGATGTAATTGGTCGTCTTCTAAAGATGCGATGCACTTTAGTAAAGCAGGCGGTGAAGGAGGAGATGGTAAATATTAAATTATAGTGTATTGATATGCGTATACTTACAAAAATAGTATTGATAATAATACTCGTCGTGTTGGGTAGTTTTTTGCTTAAACAGTTACTTACAAAGATGGTAATTGAAAATGATCATGATCATCATGAGTATACTGATCTCCCTGTTGGGGATTCGAATGTTCCCCGAGGCTCAGTAGGTGTAATCCCGACAACGGTAGGAGTAGATCCTGAAGACACACAACCATTTACCTCGTTGCTTACAAGAGAGCCAGACCAACAATTCTCGTCCGCGTTAGCTACGGTATATGACGATGTGTATGGTATTTTCCCTTGCAATGTAGGCGCTGAAAAGACAAATGTTGTGATGTTTACTGCAAAAACCTCACCAACGCCAGAAGGTCCAACGTATGAGCATGCAAAACAACAGATTGAATTATGGGAGCCACATTTACTTCCTGATATTGGATATATGATTTTTCCAGAAAGGTCTCTGCCAGAGACACCAGGACTTCTTTCTTTTGTACAGGTAGGAGATAGTCCATACCGTCGTGCTTCGGCAATTTTTAACTCGGGAGAAGCGTATGTATATACAGGCTGGCGTTTGAACTATGTGTTTTATGCAAGTTCCTTAGAATGTCTTGTGGGGGCGATGGATCTTGTGTATGAAGCACACTAATCCTTAGTTTTCTCGTCTGCCATAGGATAATGAAAATAGAAAAAGTGTATGGGCAAAAAACGTGGCTTTGAACTGATTTTTAAGGAGCAGAGTGATTATAAAAATGGAAATACTCTTGTGGTGCAGAACTGTATAAGGAGAGGGAATATATCAAAAGCAGTATTCAGATACTGCAAGAGTTGATGGAGAAGTGATAGTCAGAAACCTTGCTTTTTGGGTAAAATATGATATAATGTATGAACAGTTCTTTTCATATTTCAAGGTTCAATGAGACGAACATTTTGCATATCAATCGTGGTGTGTAGAATGTTCGTCTCATTCTGAACGGACATAACTTTCAACCTAATGGAGGCACACGATGGCTAACATCGCACACCTTAACACTTCTGCCCTTGATACGGCAGCCAAGTTTTTCCGCACAATGAACAAAGCAGGAGCGGACTTCACAGGACCAATGCAGAGCGTCACCCAGCGTCGCAATCTGGTCGCTTATCTCGAAATGGGCTGTCCCAAGCTGAACAGTGACGGTGAAATCGTCACTCCGACCTTGTCTGATGGCGAAGAACTCGCCCGTCTCATCCTTGGGGACGACTATCTGTCCCCCGAAGATGTGGCAAAGGCATACGGCTGGAGCTACAACGACGAGCAACTGGCGAATTTCGCCAATACGTTGCCCGATTTCGAAGAGCTAATGTGGCTTCGCTCCAACGGCTATATGCTGGTGGCGACCCTGCCGACCGACTGCAACCTGCTTCAAGTTCGTGACCTCGACAACCAACTCTTCTACTCCAAGTCGGAGGGCTGGTATGCCGAGAGCAAGCACACGTTCTCTCGTGAGGACGTGGTCAAAGCTGGCGAATGGCTGATGGTTCGCAAAGAACCATATCCCAACTCTCGGAGCAAGAACTGGGGCGAGCAACGCTCGCTCCTCTCGGAAGTCGAACACGTCCCGAATGCTCCCGAAGTCGGCTACGCCGTCACTGCCTACTACAAGGTGTGTGGCGTGTATCTGCTCAAGGGCGTTTACGTTCGCACTTTCTCGGTTGATGCTGACGGCAACCGTGTCATCGTCGGTAACTTCGACGGTGACGGTCTCGGCGTCTGCAGCTACTGGGATGACCGCCGTGACGAAGACTTCGGTGTTTCGTCCTCTCGGAAATGACCTAGTTTTCAAGGAGAGCTTGCTCGACTATGAAAACGGAAATGCCCGTGTGGTAGAACCTTGATTGCTTGAATACTTGATATTCTCGCATTCTTGACCCTTTCTTTGGGCGAAGCCCTCGCTCCAAAATGGGAAACTGGACCCCTTGCTCACGCTTGGGGTCCTTATTTTTATGATAAAATCACAATACTTGTTCGTGTAGGTGCGACTACTGGTTTCATCTCACAAGTGTTTCTGCTTGAAACTATGTCAGCGTATTTGCGTTTACTGGATGCAAATAGAGTACATATCAGGTATGGATTTGATTTCTTGCCTAGCTTCACAGGAGGTCACAGGTTACTAACGATTTGATGTGGACTCGTCCTGACGGTTTCTAATTTCGGCGCAGGCTGCTCATTAAGAACCGCGGGACGCAGCTCACATCGTTTATGCCTCCTGCATGCGGTCACAGGTTACTAATGATTTGCGTCGCAAGCTCCTTAAATCATAAGTACCTTCGACCCCGCCTCGCTCGTAAACATCGTTGCGACTCCCGCTCGAGTATGAAAGGAAAGCAGTTTGCTTTCTAAAACGAAAAACCTCAGACATATGTCTGAGGTTTTTCGTTTTACTCGAGCGGGTCCACGAGGACTCGAACCTCGGCTGACGGTTTTGGAGACCGTAGTTCTACCACTAAACTATAGACCCTGTAACTGTCCGGGGGACAGTTACAGTTCTGTCTCCTCGAATAGTGTTTTGTGCACAAGTATTAATTACTCATGACGTGCGGTACATAGTAGGGGAATTTGCTTCTACAATCAACCCTTTAGCCAAGTTTCTACTGTTGAGAAAATATGCTGTGTGTCAGTTTTGTCTACCCAGACTATGGACTTATCGCGTTTCAACCATGTCATTTGTCGCTTTGCAAATTGACGTGTTTTTGTTTCTAGCTGTGTGCACATTTCTTCATACGTGAGCTTGTCACGAAGATGACGAGAAATATACCGGCACTCAAGTCCGAGTGCTTCAAGTCGGTTATGGGTGAGTCCATGTGCAATCAGATTCTGTATTTCATCGATCATGCCTTCTTCAAGACGTTGCATAAGTCGAATGTGTATATTGTGGTGAAGCTCTTCTTTAGGTAAATCAATACCGAGTGTGAGCGTGTCGTATAGCTCACTACTTGTACGCGGAGGAACTTTGCCGAGTGCGGCAACAATCTCAAGAGCACGTACAAGTCGGCGATGGTTTTGTGGGTCCATCATTGCAGCACGTTCTGGGTCTTGCAACTTGAGCTTTTGATACAACTCTTCTGAGGAACACTTTTCAAATTCTTCTCGAAGTGCTTCATTGGGAGGTACTTCGGGACTGCTTATTTTTCCAAGCAGCATATCAACATAGAAAAAAGTACCTCCTGCAATGATGGGCAGGTTGTCTCGTGCAATGATGTCTCGTATCGCTTTTGCGCCATCGTGTGCAAAATCAGACGCGGTATAGACCGACATTGGGTCTGCCACATCGAGAAGATGGTGAGGGACGCCTCTCATTTCCTCTCTGGTTACCTTACCACTGGCTAGATCAAGTCCTGTGTAGACCTGCCGTGAGTCAGCAGAAATAACCGCACCTGTGAATTTTTTGGCGAGCATGATAGAGAGAGACGTTTTTCCTGAGGATGTTGGTCCAACGATACTCAATACTTTTGGTTTTGCTTCACGCATATACTGCGCATGGTATCATAGCTTCGTTATAAAACTATAGACAATATATATTTATGGATGAACTGGAGTTTGAACCTGTGTTTGCACCACTTACCATTGGTGATGAGGTTCCTGAAGATTTGGAATTTAAGGTATACCACAAAGGTGAAATATCAGAAATGAGCTTTAAAGAGCTACGCGGAAAGTGGGTGGTACTTTTCTTTTATCCTGCTGACTTTACCTTTGTGTGCCCAACAGAGCTTGGTGAAATGGCGCATCTCTATGAGCAGTTTGTAGAAGTGGGGGCAGAAGTAGTTTCGGTTTCAACAGACACTGCATTTGTACATAAAGCATGGCACGATACTTCTGAAACAATCAAAACTATCACTTATCCAATGGCAGCAGACCCTGCACACGAGCTCTCTGATCTGTTTGGAGTACTTATTGAAGATGAGGGTGTTGCACGACGCGGAACATTTATTATTTCACCAGATGGAGTGATTAAAACGCTCGAAATGAACGACGATGCAATCGGACGATGTGCAAAAGAAACATTGCGAAAGCTGAAGGCTGCAAAGTATGTGGGAGAGAATCCAACAAACGTATGTCCAGCAAGTTGGGACGATGGTGACGAGACACTGACCCCTGGAGTAGATCTAGTTGGAAAGATTTAAAAGAAAAACCCGCGAAATTCGCGGGTTTTTTAATATAGAACTTTCACTGGAGCGAATAATATAGCCGCCAATAAAAGCGAATGAATAGGTTTTTATGCCTAAGTCGTTTTTGGCGTCTTTCATTGCTTTGCTCAAGCATCTCGAGCTCTTTTTGCCATACTTCTTTTTGTGTGGAGTACAAGAAGATGCTCGATTAGATCTTGTTGTTTCTCAGTGTCGTTTGGATATAGTTTTTGTGCATGAGCAGTAACGCGCATGGTCACTATGGTCCAGTGTGTTGCTGAAATACTCATTTATGACCTCCGTTTCTCGCTATACTTTATGTTATTCTCAATCTCGTGTCTATACCTATAAGAGAAAATTTGGTACACTCACAGTCACTTCAAACCAATGTGCCGGAGTGGCGGAATTGGTAGACGCGCACGACTCAAAATCGTGTTCCGTAAGGAGTGCGGGTTCGATTCCCGCCTCCGGCACAGTGAGTTGAAGTTATAAACAGGAGCCGTTGAGGTGTTGTGGTAAAATACATAAAACGAGTCCGATTTGGAGGTAATAACTCGGTTTTTTATTGTATTTAGGATTATGGCATTTCAAGGTGATTCAATTTTCTGGGTGGAGACAGGGAAAATAGTGGCAAACCCGTTTCAACCGCGGCGTGAATTTGATGAGGCAAAGTTAAAAGAGCTTGCAGAGTCTGTGCGTATGTACGGTATTTTGCAGCCGCTTACGGTAACGCGTAAAGAAATACAGTGTGAGAACGGAGCTTTTTATACTGAGTATGAACTGATTGCAGGGGAGCGACGTCTTCGCGCAAGTAAGCTCGCAGGGCTTGAGCAGGTGCCAGTTATTATTCGTTCGGGAGAAGATACTGAACAAGAGAAGCTGGAGCTGGCAATTATTGAAAACCTGCAACGGGAAGACCTCAACGCAGTTGATCGTGCACTGGCATTTAAACAGCTTGCTGATGCGTTTGAGCTGTCACATGCACAAGTGGCAAAGAAGGTGGGTCGCTCACGTGAATATGTTTCAAATAGTATTCGTTTGCTCGGTCTCCCGGAGTGCATGCTCAACTCATTGAAACTAGGAGACATTTCCGAAGGGCATGCACGGACGCTGCTTATGCTCAAGGATCGTCCTGAAGAGCAAGATGTTGTGTACCGTGAGATTCTGCTTAAAAAGCTTTCAGTGCGTGAAGTAGAGCGTATCACACGAAAGATTGCCTCCGATAAGGTGCGTAAGAAGAAGTGGACTGACACGGACCCTGAACTGATTGCAATTGAAAAAGATATCACCGATTCTCTTGGTACGCGTGTGCAGATATCTAAGACCGACTTTGGAGGCAAACTTACCATCGATTATTTCTCTGACGAAGATTTGCAAAAATTGCTTTCACTCCTGAAGGCTGAAGAAGCAGCTCGAGTAGAAGAAGAGGAGCAAGAAAGCACGACAGTCGTGCATGAGATGTCGCCCGAGGCGTCGCTTATGGCAAAGTTGGCAACAGCTACTCCTTTGGTGCTTGATGAAGATGAGGCTCCTGAGTTGCAGGTGCCTGAGCCACCACTGCAGGAAGAAACACAGCGTGCACCGCAGGCAGAAGATTCGCGGCACAGTATTCCGATGGAGGAGTCGACACCATTTGGTGTGTTTGAAGAAGTGCCGTCAGAAGTACAAGAGCAAGAGCATACAGCTCCTGCAGCGGCTACTGAAAAGCAGGAAGGTACCGCAGTCTCTGGTGAAGAAAAGACACATACGCAAGCGCCTGCAGTTTCTGAATCACAGACAGAGCAGTCTGAATCAAACGCGCCTGCAGCTTCATCTGTTCCTGAACCATCTGTTGAAGATACACCAAAAGAGGTGATAGAAAGTGATGAGTTTGCATTTATTGCAAAGCATACACAGGAAGCCCGTAGGGAAGACCTTGCAAACCCATACGAAGCACCTACACCCACTGTGTCGGAGCAACAAGACCGTGAGGATCCTCCAGAGAAAGCTGATGACGAAGATTTGTACTCGATGAAGAATTTTTCGCTGTAATGTATACAAGACACAAAAAGCGTGACGTTAGTCACGCTTTTTGCTTTCTTGATCGTTCAATGCAGTGCGAATGCGTCGTTTTGCAAGTGATGTTTTGGCGATAGGAAGCCATTTAGGGGTTGGGTGTGCATTTTTCTTAGTATCAATTTGTACAATATCACCGTTGTGTAATTCTGTATCAAGTTGCACGAGTTTGTTGTTTACCTTTGCGCCAGCAATGTGATTTCCAACTTCAGAGTGGATTGCATAGGCAAAGTCGATGGGTGTTGCAGCAACAGGCAGGTCAACCACGTCACCGTTTGGTGTAAATACAAAAATACGGTTACTAAAGAAGTCTTTTCGCATGTCATCAACAAACTCTTGTCCTGACGCTTTTTCGTGGGTGTACATCTCACCAATCTGCTGTATCCAGTGGGGAATTTTTTGACTGGGGTGTTTGTGTTTTGAGTCGTCTAAGTCTTCTTTGTTAATATGCTCTTGTTGTCCACGCCACGCAAACGGACGGAACAAGGTAGGGACAAGGTTTGCAAACCATGAGCTGCTATTTTTCGCACCAGGTACTGCACTTTCCTTATAAATAATGTGTGACGCAATACCGTACTCAGCTTCGTGATGCATTTTTTCGGTACGTATTTGTATTTCGAGAATGGTGCCTGAGCTGGTGATTACGGTAGTGTGGATTGACTGGTAGCCATTTGGTTTTGGGAGATTAATATAGTCTTTCATGCGTGCAGGCATTGGGCGCCATAAGTCATGCACGATTCCCATTGCACGGTAGCAATCTTCTACATTTTTTACCACAATACGCATGGCAAAGAGGTCATAGACAGTGTCAATGTTCCATTCCTTGCGCTGTAGCTTATGAAATAAGCTATACATTCCTTTAAGACGATGTGATGTTTTAAAGTGTGTGAGTCCTGAGTCTGCAAGTTTTTTTTGGAGTACTTTCCGTTCTTTCTCAAGTAGATCGTCTCCTTTTCCAAGACTTTGTTCTACAAGTGCACATACGCGTTTATGCTCTTCAGGATACACGTACGGGAAAGCAAGATCTTCGAGCTCCTTTCGAATACGCCCCATTCCCAAGCGGTGTGCGACGGGGACGTAGATCTCTAGCGTTTCTTGTGCAATGCGGAGTTGTTTTGCTTCGGGGATATAGTCCAGTGTTTGCATGTTATGCAGGCGATCAACAAGCTTCACAATCAATACACGAATATCCTGACTGGTTGCAACAAAAAGTTTACGCAAGCTTTCGTTGTGACGATCAGAACCATAATAGCGAACAGAACTAAGCTTGGTAACACCTTCCACAAGAAATAGTATTTCTTCTCCAAATTCTTTTCGAATATTTTCTGAGGTAACATCAGTATCTTCAATGGTGTCGTGCAATAGCCCTGCAGCAATAGTTCGCGGTCCCATACCCATCTGTGCAAGCATAAACGCCACAGAAGCAACGTGGCTCATGTATGGTTCTCCCGAGTAGCGTGTGTGACCTTCGTGTGCTTTTTGTGCATATGCATATGCTTTTTCAACCAAGCGCTTGTCGGCGTCGGTTGGGTTGCTGAGATTTCCAATGATATTGCTTGCGGTGGTCATAAACGAATTTTACGTGTTGTGTGTGTTTGCGCAAGTTTTTCTTGTGATCATGTTGATGTAACGTACGTTCAAATGGAAAAAGCACAAGAAAAAACCTCGCATGCGAGGTTTTTTCTTAACTAATTTTCAGAAGATTGATCGCGTCTTGCATCTCAAACTTCTCAAGCTTTGTTCCTTCAGGAAGCATGATGCGCTTGAAGCCCTTACGGAGATATTGTCCAGACTTTGACTCGTATACGTTAACCAATTTCTTTGTATGTGGATTCACTCCGAGTTCTTTCACAATTTTTTCACCTTTTCTACCTTGCTTTGGTTCTTTCAAGATATTCAAAGCACGCTTAAAGGTGATGTCGTATGGGTTGTCTTTGCCTTTCAGAGATCGGTAGTCTCCTGCATGTACGATATACGGTCCAAAACGTCCGGTGTTGGCAACAACAGGCTCGCCAGTTTTAGGGTGCTCACCAAGCTCACGTGGTAGTAGGAGGTACTTCACCGCATCTGCAACGGTAACGTCCTCTGCTTCCATGCCCGCAGGGAGTGCAGCACGTCGTGGCTTCGCTGCCTTTTTGTCTTTTTTGTCGGGTGTGGCACCAAGTTGTACATACGGTCCGAAGCGTCCGGTGAGTACAAAAATAGGTTCACCTGTTTCAGGATGGTTGCCGATTGGCTCATCATCTTTTAACTCGGTCCCGTCGATCATGCGTGCACCATCGCATTCGGGGAATGTACCGCATGAGAGAAACTTGCCTGCACGACCAAGTTTGATGACCATATCTTTTTTGCATTTTGGGCACTTAAATTCTTTTGGTCCTGGTCCAAGATTGGTTAACTTCTCAATGTTTTCTTTTCCTGCTACTGCTTTTGAAAATGGCTTGTAGAAGTCAGTGAGCACTTTTTTGTATTTTCGTTTTCCTTCGGCGATATCATCGAGTTGATCTTCCATGTCTGACGTAAAGTCGTCGTCAATATAGTCTGCAAAGTGCTCTTCAAGAAAACTTGAAACTACGTCTCCTGTGTCAGTTGGGATCATCGTGCGCCCTTCTTTCTCCACATACCCTCGGTCAATGATAGTGCGAATGATAGAAGCGTACGTAGACGGGCGTCCTATCCCACGTTTTTCGAGTTCTTTAATAAGTCCAGCCTCTGAGTATCGGTTTGGCGGTTGTGTTTGTTTTGCCTCAATTGCAACTTTTGTTACCTGTATTGTGTCACCTTCTGCTAGCTTGGGCACTTCGGTATCTTCACCACGTGCTCCAGGGTCAGCCTTGAGCCACCCATCAAATACGACGCGTGCGCCATTGACACTAAAATCGGGAATGACAGCCTTAGTATCGGTTACATTGGCAAGTATTTTAGTTCGCTTTGTTTTTGCGTCTGCCATTTGAGAAGCAAGTGCACGGGCATAGATGAGTTCATACAATGCTTTTTGGTCAGCAGTTGTTCCTACTGATTGTTTTGCAAAGTTCGTCGGGCGTATTGCTTCGTGTGCTTCTTGTGCGGATTTACTTTTTGTTTTAAACGTTCTTTTTTGTAGATACTCTTTCCCAAACTCTTTAGGAATGAGTGCGTGAATTTGCTTTAGTGCAACTTGGCTCATGTTTGTTGAGTCGGTACGCATGTAGGTGATGTGTCCAGCTTCATATAGCTTTTGTGCAGCTTGCATGGTGCGTGAAGGAGAGAAGCCAAGTCGGGTTGATGCAGTCTGTTGCAGTGTCGAGGTAGTAAATGGTGGGCGTGGTGCGCGTTTTGCTTCACTCTCTTTTATTTTTTGTACTTCCCATTTGTGTTCCTCACCAACTTTTTTTATTCGTTGTGCTTCTTTTTCTTCAGCTGGTTCTTCGGTGCAAGTGAATGGAATTTCCATTGTATCTTTCTTCGCATGTGCCGTAAGTACGAAGTAGTCATCAGGGATAAAGGCACGGATTTCTCGTTCGCGTTCCATGAGGATACGCAGTGCAGGGGACTGCACGCGACCAGCAGAAAGACCATAGCGAACCTTTTTCCAGATAAGTCCCGATAGGTCATACCCAACCAGGCGGTCAAGCACACGACGTGCTTCTTGTGCTTCTTTAAGATCCTCGTCTATCTTGCGGGGGTGTGTAATGGCTTCTTGCACTGCATCTTTAGTGATTTCATGAAAGACGATTCGCTTCAGCTTTTTGTTGTCTTCCTTTATTAGCTCCGCTACGTGCCACGCAATAGCTTCTCCTTCGCGGTCAGGGTCAGACGCGAGCAGCACTTCTTTTGCATCAGCAGCAAGTTCTTTGAGTTCGCGTATTACTTTCTCTTTGCCGGGAGAAACAATGTACCGTGGGATGAAACCTCCCTCAATATCTACTGCGTCTTTGTTACTTTTTGGTAAGTCACGAACATGCCCAATAGACGAGGTTACTTTGTATCCTGCTCCGAGATATTTTTCGATAGTCTTTGCTTTTGCAGGAGACTCTACGATTACTAATGTATTTTTTTCCATATGTGTTGGTACATAAATACTACCGATACATATATATGTCAAATTATAAGTTTTTCCGAAAAAATCAATTCTCGCAAAAGAACAACAGATTTACTAATGTTAACATTAGTAAAAGTTATACTTACCTAGTGAGGCGAGCACGGGCTTTTGTGTTTACTTGCGCCATAATGAGGTCTTCGATACGTGCAAGAAATTGATTCTTTTCTTTCTTTTTTAGAGTGCTCATAAGATCATCAAATTGTCCGTCTTGGTACTGAGTGTAGAGGCGGCATGCTGTGGGTTGGCTAATTCCAAGTGTATGGCTGACTCTATACGGTGAGTATTTTTGCGTGTACATAAAAATAGCACCATATCGTTTCACAATCATGATCTGTTCAGTGTCGGTGAGCAGATTGGTTATAAGTGCCGAGGCGTTTTGCTTGGTGAGTTTTGCAATATGCTCAATAAGTTGTTTTTGGACAGCTTGAAAGTCCGGAGCATTGATATTATTTTTTGAAATGTTGGTCATAATTACTAATGTTAACATTAGTAATTATGTGCGTTATTTTCTTCTGTAGGTATTATGTTCGCATGCAATGAGTCCTTTCATTTCCATTTGCATGAGCAGTGCATTTGCTTCATGTGCGGGAAGTTTGGTGGCACGGATAAGTGTGTCCGTGTCACATGGTTCGTGTAGGGTAGAGAGCACTTGCTTTTCTGGGTTACTCAAAGATTCGGTTTCAATAAAAAGCGCTTCTGTGCTCTGGGTTACTTCTGGGTCAATGTGTAGCGCATGAAGTATATCCTTTGCAGTCGTGACGGGGGTAGCTCCAAGCTTGAGAAACTGATGCGGTCCAGCACAATTTTGTGAAAAAATATTCCCCGGCACTACAAGCAGCTCACGATTATAATCAACCGCTAAGCGAGCGGTGATGAGTGTTCCTGATTTTTCTGTTGCTTCCACAATAAGCGTTGCATGTGCAATGCCTGCCATGATGCGATTACGTTGAGCAAATGACCACTTTGTTGCAGTGAAGGTGGGATCAAATTCGGAAAGTAATCCACCGCCACTTTCTAGTATTCGCTGCGCAAGACCTTTGTGTCGTGCAGGATAGATCACGGCGTCATCGATACCGCTACCGGGAATAGCAAGTGTGTAGAGATTGTTTGCCATCGCTGCTTCGTGCGCCAATGAGTCGATACCAAGCGCAAGTCCAGACACGATGCCAACATTGTATCCGCGTAGTCCTCCAAGAAGGTGTGCAACCACCTGTTTACCATATGTGCTGTACTTTCGTGCGCCAACTACTGCAAGTAGTTTCATCTCGGTATCAGGAAGAACTCCACGATAATTGAGCTGTGCGGGCGGTTGCGGGATGTGTCGCACCAGCGGAGGGAATGCATCGCGCGAAAGTGTAGAAATTGGAAAGTGCATATGTTCAATAAAAGTGTAGCATGTTGACCTTTTAGCTACTTTGTATTTATATAGCAAGAGAAAAGAAAGGAGAGCGCGTTATGAATACAACCGCATTGGTTCATACCAGTCAGGTAGACGACGGTAACGATGTTAATGATGTTGCTACTGTTTTTGGATTTTGTGACGTTGTTGCAGTTGCTGAACTACTCTTGATATGCGCAACAACAGGAACAGAAGACGATCTCAAACCACGAATGGTTACTATTGCAGACGTCATCGAAACTATGGAACGTCAGTTTCATGCAGAAGAATATAGTCAGGCATTTGAAAATGCTTTCCTTGGTGCAGATGGTTCAGGTATGAGTGTTGCAGATCGACAAGAGACAGTCGCGCATGCATGTGCACATCTTGTTTCAAGTGGCTGGCTTCGGTATGGTACAGAAAATAAAGTGTTTGCTTCTGACTTTTGGGACATGCCTGAGCGTGACATAGGCATACGCGTCACCCCTTCGTGGGGACTCATAACACTTATGCGTAAAACCCAACGATAAACGACGCATCACTCCGGACTACGGGGTGATGTTTTCTTTTTTTATATTAGGTGTATTGTATAATCTATTCAATTAATCATTAGAGATTGTGGTGCAATTTGTGCCGCGTTTATTACTTTTTCACAATGTTAGACATTAAATTCATTCGAGAGAATTTGGACATCGTAAAGATGGCTGCACAAAAGAAGCATATGGAAGTTGATCTTGATCGACTTGTTTCCTTAGACGATACCCGACGTGAATTAATGTCGTCGCTTGAGGAGAAGCGCGCACGGCAAAATAAAGCTTCTGAAGCTATTGCACAAGCCGGAAGTGACCAAGAGCGACAGACGATGATTGCGCAGATGTCTGAATTAAAAGCAGAGCTCCAGAAAGAAGAGGAGGCACTAAAGCCAGTGATGGAAGAATGGCAGACACTAATGCTCCAAGTACCCCAGGTGCCCGACATGACGGTGCCTGACGGTGCGTCTGATGAAGATAACGTTGAGGTGAAGGTGTGGGGTGAACCAACACAGTTTGACTTTGAGCCAAAAGACCATACAGAGATCATGACTGCTTTGGGGATGGTTGATTTTGAACGTGGTACGAAAGTGCACGGGTTTCGTGGGTACTACCTCACCGGGGACGGCGCACGGCTTTCATGGGCTATCTGGAACTACGCAAACACGTTCTTTGGACAGAAGGGGTTTGAACCGCTGCTCGGACCTGCTATTGTGCGAAAGAGTAACTTGTACGGCACAGGCCACCTGCCAAACGAAGCAGAAGATATCTACAAAACACAAGATGATGACTACCTGATTGGAACATCTGAAGTTTCTACCATGGGGTACTACGCAGACGAAGTGCTTGATAAAAGTCAGTTTCCGATAAAACACCTCGCGTTTTCACCTTGTTTCCGTCGAGAAGCAGGATCACACGGGAAAGACACAAAGGGGCTTATCCGTGTGCACGAGTTTTTCAAAGTAGAGCAAGTCATTCTCTGTGAAGCATCACACGAAGAAAGTGTGAAGCATCATGAATGGATCAACCGAAACACAGAAGAGTTTATTGAGTCGCTTGGTATTCCGTATCATACGGTACTTAACTGTGGAGGAGATATTGGTCAAGGGCAGGTTAAGAAATACGATGTGGAGTTATGGGTGCCACTTGAGAAGAAGTACCGTGAGATCAGTTCTGCGTCGTACTTCCATGACTTCCAGACGCGCCGATTCAATACCCGGTATCGTGACGAGGAAGGGAAACTACGATACGCACACTCACTGAACTGTACAGCGATTCCGACACCGCGCATTCTCGTTTCGTTAATTGAGAACTTCCAGCAAGCAGATGGGTCCGTGAAGATCCCAGAAGTGTTGCAAAGCTACATGGGTGGACGTACGGTAATTGAAAAGAAAGAGTAGTATAGAAGCAAAAACCCCAACAATGCATTAGCATTGTTGGGGTTTTTGGAGAATGTACATGCTACTATAGTGGACAATGAAGCTGACGTTTCTAAATAAAAAGAAGACGCACACACGTGCCCGTCGCAGCAGAGGTGAGGAGCGATCGGTGCTACGCACGCAGATATTGATTGGTGCAGCAATTGTGTGTGTGATTGGTGTCCTTTTCACAGCTGTTTTTTATGGGACTCGTGTGAGATCACTACAAATTGTTGATGTGCAGGTGCATGGTGGATTTACTATTCCGCATAGCCACGTGCGCACTGTGGTACAGCAAGAGTTGCAGGGGACCTATGTGAAACTGGTTCCGAAAACGTTCACGTGGTTCTATCCAAAAACAAGCATACAAAAACGACTAGAAAAAATACCGCGTCTAAAACAGTCTGAAATGACTCTAGAGGGGCAAGAGCTGGTAGTTGTGTTTGATGAGTATCAACCGCAATCGCTCTTTTGCAATGAGGATCAGCAGTGCTTCTTTGTTGACCACACAGGTTTCGCCTTTGCAAAGGCACCAAGCCTTACGGGGAGTGCGTTTATTCGCTACACAGAAAAAGGAAAGCAGGTGGGTGTGAAAACGCAAGCAGTAGAGCCTGACTTTATGGATGAAACACAAGCATTTTCTGAAAAGCTCGCAGCAGAACTCGATTTGTATGTGACGCATATTCAGATACTCGATGCTCTGGATGTGCTGTATACCGTTTCAGGCGGAGGAACTATAAAAGTGTCGCAACGTATGTCACTGAATGATACATACAATAATCTGCAAACACTGTTGCAATCTGAAGCATTTATGCATCTTGAGTCAGGTGCTTTTCAATACATTGATCTCCGTTTTGGTGATAAGTTGTTTGTGAATGAGGTTACTGAAGAAGAAAAAACCGCCTCCTCGAGTGAGAGGGCGGTTGAGTAAGGTTATTGTTTATCACCCATATAGGTTGGCTTGTTGCGTTGGATGTATTTCTCTGACCACCACACCGCAATTTCAAGGACTACCGAAGCAGTAGGCAGCGCGATTGTGCAGATGGCGCAGGTAGTGATGATGAACTGCCAACTCGTTGTTATGTACAACAGAGCGGTGAGTAGCCCACAAAATGTACCGGCAGGTCGTGAATAAACCAATACAGATAACCTTCGTATTTAATACGCATAGCTTCTTCCTTGCGTTTGTTTCGTCTTTCGGTACTATACTGAAAATTTTTAACAAGTCCATATGAACTTCTGGCAACAGCTCCCAAAACCTTTCTTTGTAGTTGCACCGATGGCAGACGTCACCGATGCGCCATTTCGTCGTATGCTTGCAAAGTATTCTTCACATGAACGTGCTAATGGAACGGTGGGTGGTCCTGACGTGATGTGGACAGAGTTTGTTGCTGCTGACGGTTTGATGCGTGCAACGCCTGAAGGAAAAAAGAAGCTCATGGCAGACTTAATCTATGACGAAATTGAGCGACCGATAGTTGCGCAACTTTTTAGTTCCAATGAAGACCATATGGAACGAGCTGCACGACTGTGCCTGGAGCTTGGGTTCGATGGGGTAGACATAAATATGGGGTGTCCTGATAAGTCTATTGAAAAGCAAGGATGTGGTTCAGCGATGATCAAAACTCCTGAGGTTGCAACGGCGATCATTCGTGCAGCTAAAAAAGGAGCGCGACATGGTGAAGTAGATGGAATCCCGGTAAGTGTTAAAACACGTCTTGGCTATAACGAAGACACTATGGAGACATGGATCCCAGAGATTCTTTCTGAAAACCCAGCAGCGCTGACCATTCATGGTCGTACACGAAAGCAGATGAGCAAGGTACCTGCAAACTGGGACCGTATTGCTGATGTGGTAAAACTCCGAGACAAACTTGAAAGCGAAACGCTCATTCTTGGAAATGGTGATGTACTTTCGTTGGAGGATGCACAAATGAAGGCAGAAAAGACTGGTGTTGACGGGGTTATGGTTGGTCGCGCGTTATTTGGAAATCCATGGTTTTTCCATCCAACAAAGCATACATCGCTCAACCTTACAGCACTTCCTACAAAAGGAGTGAATCGTAAAGAGATTATTGAAGTAGATACATCTAACAGCTCGTATGAGTACGTACCTCTTGAAGATCGTTTGGGAGTACTTGTTGAACACTCGAAGTTGTTTGTAGAACTGTTGCCGTTTAAGAATTTCAACATCATGAAGAAACACTACAAGGCGTATGTGCATGGGTTCCCGGGAGCAGCTTTGCTGCGCGGCACGCTTATGGAAGCAAGTTCACCAGAGGAGGTTGAGAAAATTGTCCACGATTTTTTGAAAAAGATATAAGTATCTTCGTATGAAGACTGGTACACTATGGATATGACTGAGGTATTACATGCAAATATTTTTTTCTTTATCACAAGCATTGCGGTGGTGTTGTGTACGCTACTTGTTTGCTTTGCGGTGTATCAAGTAATTAAGATTTTGAAAGCAGTCCGTCGTATCGTTGAACGCATTGACGAAGGCAGTGAGATGCTTGCGGAAGATGTTGATACGTTCCGTTCATACGTAATGGAAGGAAGCCTCGTGTCACAACTAGTCGGCTTCTTTATGGGGAACCGGAACGCAACACGATCGCGGAAATCGCGACGGGGCACAGGAAGAAAAATTGCAGTAAACGACGAAGAGTAAGTAGATAAAATAATTTTTAATACTATGGCAAAAAAACAAACAAAGAAAGCACAAATTTCAGATGCACAGAAGCTTGGTATCGGAGTAGGTCTTACCACCGCAGCAGTTGCTGCAGCAGGAGCATACTTCCTGTACGGTGCTAAGGATGCACCAGAAAATCGAAAGAAAGTGAAAAGTGGTATTTTACGTGCAAAAGCGGAAGTACTGGAGTCACTTGAGAATGCAAAAGAAATTACCGAAGCGGAGTTTCATGACTTGGTAGATGGTGTTGTTGAGACATACAGCACGGTGCAGAACCTTTCAAAGAAAGACTTGAAGGAGTTTAAAGCAGAGATGATGGAAAATTGGGAAGACTTGGTGCAAAGTGGTGCAGCAAAGGTGATGACTGTTGAGCAGATTGCAAAGAAGGTTGCGAAGCGGGAAGAGAAGAAGCCAGCTACAAAGAAAAAAGCGACAGCAAAAAAGAAATCTGCAGCTAAGAAACCTGCTAAAAAAACAACCACAAAGAAAAAGGTTGCAAAAAAGTCAGCAAAGAAGAAAGTGACGAAAAAATAGTATACACAGTAGAGGAATAACGCGACGGGTGCCTTTGGCACCCGTCGCGTTATTATGTATCTATGGTTCGGAAACTTACCCATCTATCAATTGTGACTGTGCTTGCGGCTACGTTTGCTGTGGGTATGTTTTTAGTTGCAACCGGAACCGTACAACAGGCATTGGTATACCAACCCGCTTTGTCGGTGCAGAGTGGCATTATGGGTCCGCTCACGGCACCGTCAGCATATGTGTTTGATGTAGAAACGGGTGAGCAGATCTATGCAAAAGATGCTGACACGGTGCGTCCAATTGCATCGGTAACAAAGCTCTTAGCTGCAGCACTGTTTTATGAGCATGCGTCACACACGCAAATGGTCCGTATTGCATACAGTGATGTCGTTGCCGAAGGTCGTTCGGGGCGCTTAGAGGCTGGGCAGCAGTATCTTGCACGTGAGCTGCTGCCGCCTGTTTTGCTCGAGTCTTCAAACGATGCGGCGGTTGCCATGCAACGCGTTAGCGGCAATACGTTGGTGACGCATATGAATGACTATGCTGACTCACTCGGGGTACGCCAAACACACTTTTCTGACACCTCTGGCTTGAGTTCCGGAAATGTTTCAACTGCTCGAGAGTTGGCGACACTCAGCATATTTTTAAAAAAAGACTATCCACATATTTTTGACTACACGCGCCTCAAAACATACCTCAACCACATAAATGCATGGATGAATAACAATCCGTATATTCATGAAGAAGGGTACAAGGGCGGAAAGCATGGATACACGCCGAAGGCAGGAAGAACAGCCGTTGCTTTTTTTGAGGAGGAGCTTCCTTCAGGAGCAATACGTACTATCGGGTATGTACTGCTTGGAAGTGATGTTCTGGTGTCTGACATGCAGTCTCTGCGCGCATATGCTCAACAAAATGTAGACTTCAAATAGTCTGGTATACTAGTGCAATATTGATAACTTGAACGTCTTCCTATGTCTCAACATGTAGCACTCTACCGAAAACACCGTCCTACCTCCTTTGCGGAGGTGCGCGACCAGGATCATATCGTATCGGTTCTTGAAGGTGCCATTGCCAAAAACACTATCCCGCACGCACTACTTTTTTCAGGTACGCGGGGAACAGGGAAAACGACACTCGCGCGCATTTTTGCACATGAGATTGGTGTGTCAGACGTTGATCTCTATGAAATCGATGCAGCGAGCAATCGTGGTATTGATGACATCCGTGAACTTCGTGAAGCAGTACATACACTCCCGTATGAGTCAGAGAAAAAGGTGTATATCATTGACGAGGTACATATGCTTACCAAAGAGGCGTTTAATGCGCTCTTAAAGACACTTGAAGAACCTCCAGCACACGTTATCTTTATCTTAGCAACTACAGAAGAAGAAAAACTTCTAGACACTATTCTCTCACGGTGTCAGGTATTTCGTATGCATAGCCCCTCACGCCGCGTGCTTGCGCAGACGGTGACTGACATCGCTAAGAAAGAAGGGTTTGAACTGCAGAAAGATGCTGCTGACCTTATTGCGATTGCTGCAGATGGTTCATTTCGTGATGCGCTGGGGGTCACACAGAAAGTGATCATGGCTTCAGGAGACAAGATAGGAGATGGGGACGAAGTTGCTGCAATTATTGGTGCACCAAAGAGTGCGATCATTGCAGACCTGCTTGATGGGCTGCACGATAAAGATGCACAAAAGGCATTGCGTGCGGTAGGACAGGTGGTTGCCGACCATGGAGACATGAAGCTGTTTGTACGGTTGTTGCTCGAGCGAGTGCGTGCAGTGATGCTTGTACGCAACATGCCTGCAAAACAAGAAGAACTCCTTGCTGCCTTTTCAGAAAAGGACCGGGAGCAACTTGCTGGCTTTGCAACAGGAGAAGTCTCACCACTAAACTCACACACACTTATGAAATTGCTTGCAGCAGCAGAAGGTATGGGAAAGACACAGCTTGCACACTTGCCACTTGAGGTGGCTATTGTAGATATTTGCAACGCGTAGCAGCGAAAACATATGATAGATATATATTTTGTACGTCACGGACAGACAGACGGTAACCTCGCAAAACGACATCAGGCAGAAGTGACAAAACTCACTCCTGAAGGGCGAGAGCAGATCGTGCAGACTGCAGCATGGGCAAAAACTATAAAGCCGACACATCTCATTGCAAGTCGGCATGTGCGTGCCCTGCAAACAGCAAAGATCATTGGTGAGACAGTAGACCTACTTCCACAAACTGAAGATTTATTTATTGAATTAAAGCGTCCTGATCGTGTGTATGGGCATCGGCACCGCAGCGCACGGTCAGTTACGTATCTTATGCGTTGGTACTTAGGACTTGCAGGAGGCTTGGGTGAAAATGGAGAGGGTGAGTCATATGAGGCATTTCGTGCACGTTTAGATGCTGCACAGAAATTTTTAAAACAACTCCCTGATGGTTCACGTGTGATTGTTGTCTCTCACGCGGTATTTATTGGCTTTATGGCTGCACACTTGTGTGACAAAGCCCCAGTGGCAATACCCGATGCATTCCGTTTATTTAGAAAAATGCTCAAGTTGTGCAATGGAAGTTATTCCCATGTGCAGTATGACCCTGCTGCCTCAGAAGGTGCGTGTGCATGGGAACTCGTGTCATACAACAATTGTGAGCATCTGGAGGGTTGATTCTCGTATTGATTGTGGCAATATATGTGCTACTTCATACGAAGTAATCCTTGCCGGATCGTCTAATGGTAGGACTGCGGTTTCTGGTACCGTCTATCTAGGTTCGAGTCCTAGTCCGGCAGCACTTAGCATAAAACACCCTTTATGGGTGTTTTTGCTTTAGTGCTGTCGGACAGAAACAGTCTGGGAGACTGTTTCGTTAGGACTCGAAGACCTTGCCTGATATTTCGCAAGAAATATCGACAAGGTGTACTGCCGCTGTAAGCGGAGAGATTCCTAGTCCGGCAGCTTTGAACACAAAACAAGAAAATAGGGGTTTCTAAAGGACTGCTTTGAAAGCTCTCCCAGAGCTTTCAAACTAGTACCGTCTATCTAGGCTGAAACAATCCATAGATTGTTTCAGAAGGTTGCCTGCGATTTTGACGGAGGGAAAATCGTGACAGCCTGTACTGAACATGTAATGTTCGAGTCCTAGTCCGCAGTCCGAGGAGGTCATCTGATCTGGGTTATACTAATGGTTTTGATATAATGTCTAAATGATTACTCTTCCTCCAGAAATTGCAGAAAAATTACCTACAGCAATGAAAATGCCTGAGGGAACACTACAGTTTTCTGTGGCGTTTGAGATTGATTTTTTTGATACACATTTGCCCGGTGGACTTGTCTTTGAACAGGTAGCCGGACTTCATTATTTTCGCTTGGAACGGACAGATGATTCCAGAATCAAATTCTATCGAGCTGCACCTTCGGTCGGTACACAAATGTCTGTGGCTGATATTTCATCTGTATCTTCTGCGATGAAGGTAATGATTTTTCTCGTATGGTCGCCTGTAGAAGCTAAGATACATATTGGTCCAGCAGGAGTTAAGGGAGCTAAGCTTGTTACAGGGGAGAGTATAATTTCAGACAAAAATTTTATGATAGATAGAAATGGAAGTGTTTATGAGGTGGGCTCTCCTGGGGTTAGTATTAAGGGTATAAGAGTTATAGAGGGAGAGAAAGTGACCTTGACACCTTCTGCTTATGATTACTGGCAAGAAACAAAAGGTGCAATATCATCACTGCTTTTGAATCACGGTGATGAAGATTATGCATCAAAGACAATAAAATCTAATGCAGCATTTATATTTCTCGTTACCGGTTTTGAATCTTACTGCAAAACAAGAGTGTACGAGTTGGAGCGGGAAGGTGTTGTGCTATTGTGGAGTGAACTTGAAAACAAAGCAGGTATCACAAGAGATCAATTACTTGGAGATACTACTAGCTATTTCCAATCAACAGAGAATTCAAAAAAAATTTGGAAAACTTTAACTGGTATTTCAATTGCTGAGCTTGATCCTGCAGGATGGGAGGTTATGTTGCCAGCTTTTAAGTTTCGTCATAAGATTGCGCATGTATCACCTATTTTGAGCATTATGAATGAAGGTGCTTCAGGTGGAAAACTCTTATTTAGTTCTAATGAGATAGTGAATGCGGTGGATGCGTGTGATTCTGTTGTCGAAAAAGTGCACACACAAACTTTGAAATTACGCTAGACTAAACGAAATACTTACCCCGTAATGTGTTTTTTCATGCACACTCTCATACGAACATGTACAATACAGCTATGCTTATTTTATATATTCCAACCATAAACTTTATCCTCGCACTTGGGGCAGTCGCACTTTTTCTTGTAACCATTGCGCTGTGCATCGATGCATTTTTCTGCAGAGGTGTCTATTTTGAAACATACATACGAAAGTATGCATTTCCTGTGATAACTGCGGTGACGGCGGGATCAGTTGTGATGACACTGGTGTATTCAGAATATTTTGGTTTTGTACCGTGCTCACTGTGTTGGTTGCAACGTATCGCACTCTACCCGCAGGTGCTTATGACGCTCATTGCATGGCGTGTAGAAGACCGTATGTATTATCCATTGTATGGCATGGGTATTGCACTATTTGGCTTTGTGGTTGCTGCATATCATTATGTATACCAGCATCTTCCAAAAGAGGTTCGTGAGTCAGTAGCCCCGTGCCTGCTTGATGGAAGTAATGCTGATTGTGCAGACAAAATCATGAGCGTGTTTGGTTTTATTACATTTCCACTTCTTTCCGCGGTAACGTTTTTATTCCTTGCGGTCGTGTATTTCTCTCTGTTCCGTGCTGAGAAAAATAAAGCGTATTCTACACAGCAGTAGGCATGTTCACTACAAGATACAGGTATACTTATAGTAATGAGTTTACCGCAGTTCTTCGTATCGTACTTTGTGTGGCACTACACAAAAGCATACGTACAACTTTTTAGCGTGTGGAGAAATTACTTCCATTTTATACTACAGTTTTTTTCTGTGGGTCTACTCTTGAGAACCTTGTTTGCACCATGGAAACGTATTGTTGATGTGTATCAGGGCGGATTTCATATAGAAGAATATTTTGCGACAATACTGGTGAATCTCTTTTCGCGCGTTGTTGGGTTTAGTATACGTGTGCCACTTATCTTGATCGGTCTTGTGTTGAGTGGGTGTATGCTTATGGGGCTTGGCGTGTTGTACATATACTGGACATTGTTTCCGCTGATTATTTGTGGACTTATTGTTACCGGCTTTAGTTTTTTGTATGTATAAACGAACGGTACACTCTGAGCTGCGACGGTATCGCCCAGCATTGTTCGTGCGGTTACTTGCTCATGGTTTTTTATATAACACGATTCGTGGCGTGTGTATTCTTATACTCCTTCTTTGTATTGGACTCTTTTTGTACCAGTGGGTAGGTTTGATCGCTGTAGATGTTGGTTTGGACATTCCGGTACTGTTAGCTTCACACAACATAATTATCGCAGTGAGTATGCTCACGCTTGCAGTGTTGTTGGTGATACGTTCAATTAGTTTTTATTTCAATACTTTTTATTTTTGGGGAGTACACGAAGGACAGACGGGGTTTACCTATACCGTTGCATACGTTGCCACTCGTTTTGGTACTGACCTCACGAAAGGATTTTTTCGCTCACCGCTTGGGGTGCTTTTGTCTGTACGGCTTGGGTTGTCCAAAGATGTGTTGGAGAACTTTTTTACGTCGGAGCGTCAGAAGCTTGCTGTTGCATCGATTGTACTTTCAGATAGTTTGTACACAACGCAAGACCTTATGCTACATGTATATCAATCGGATGAAGCGTTCCGAACTTTTCTCACAAAACAAGGTGTGTCAGATGAGGTTTTTGATGCTGCAGCACAATGGGCATATGCGCAGTTTATTGCAGCGCGGCACGCAGAACGGTGGTGGGGTTCTCAGACTTTAAGTACTACGCGCGGACTAGGGAGTGAATTTGCGTTTGGTGTGCCGTATACACTACAGCGGTATACCAAACCGCTTGGCGTACGTGCAATTTTTTCACATATTGGTACTGATGCTACGTATGGAATTGAGCATATCGAGGTAATTGAAGATGTACTCGCACGCACTTCAGAAGCAAATGTGCTTCTGGTGGGTGAGCCTGGGGTAGGAAAGATGGACATACTTATAGAACTCGCACGGCGTATGGAGCAGGGGTTGTCGGTAGGTTCTCTTTTGGGGAAACACGTTGTGTTGCTTGATACAGAACTCCTCCTCTCTCATCAGGAAAGTAAAATGGCACTTGAGCAGATACTCATGAAACTCATGGCTGAAGCAGCACATGCAGGAAATATTATTTTAGTTATTGACAACATTCAGTCATTTGTTGAAAGTGCGCGGGCTTTGCAGGTTGATGTGCCGTCTCTACTTGACCCGTATCTGACCGCTGCTGAACTACATGTAGTTGCGACAACATCAGCTGCTGCGTACCACAATGCCATTGAAGGCAGTACCGGTTTCTTGCGGCGATTTCAGTTGGTGCAGGTAGCGGAGCCGAACGAACAGTCAACGATACACTTGCTTCAGAAGCTTGTGCTCCCGTACGAAGTACACAAAAAAGTTTGGTTTACGTATAGAGCGATTGAAGAAATTGCAGTTGCTGCCGATCGGTATGTGGTTAATGGAGTTATGCCTGACAAGGCAGTGCAGCTTCTTGATGAAGTGGTAGTGTATGCGCAAAGCAATGGAATCAAACTTGTTACTGCTGAAGACGTTGATGTCGTAACTTCACGAAAAACTGGTGTGCCCGTTGGTCCGGTGACAGTTCAAGAGCGAGAGACATTGCTCAATCTTGAAGAAGTGATGCACGAGCGTATCGTGGGGCAAGAACGAGCAATTGATGCTGTTGCAGGAGTGATTCGCCGTTCTCGTGCGGGTATTCAAGACGAACAAAAACCGATTGGAACATTTTTATTCCTAGGTCCAACAGGGGTTGGGAAGACTGAGTGTGCAAAAGCCCTTGCAGCAGTTTTCTTTAAAGGAGAAGACAATATGCACCGTATTGATATGTCTGAGTTCAGTGGTTCTGACGGAGTTAGTCGGCTGATCGGATCTGCAGGTTCTTCGGGAATTCTCTCGAACATGCTCAGCGAATACCCCTATAGTGTCATCTTGCTTGATGAGTTTGAGAAGGCTTCAACAGCGGTGCATGACCTGTTCCTGCAAATTCTTGACGAGGGGGTGTTTACTGATGGAAACAATCGTAAGGTGAATGCGCGCAATAGTATTATTATCGCTACTTCAAACGCGGGAAGTGCTCAGATTCTTTCGTGGGTAGAGGAAGGGAATGACCTTTCTACTGTGAAAGACTCACTGATCTCACATCTGATTGACGTTGGAGCCTACAGACCTGAGTTACTTAATCGATTTGACGATGTTGTGGTTTTTGAGCCGCTTACCGCAGCACAGCAGGGGGAAGTGGCACGCGCGATGCTTGCTGATCTTGCGCAGCGTATGAAAGAGAAAGGGTATGTATTGGAAGTTACTGATGCGATGATCAGCACACTTGTGCGTATCGGGTATCAGCCCGAGTTTGGCGCACGTCCTATGCGTCGTGCCATACAAGAAGTGATTGAAGAAGCTATTGCACAAAAAATTATTTCCGGTGCGCTTGCTAAAGGAGGAACGATTTCCTTTACACAAGAAGAGTTAGATACTTTTATATAGTAGTGCAGTTTTGTGGTATCTGTGTATACTGCAACACGTATGAGTACTCAGAAAAATAATCCATTGCATGGGATTACACTTAAGACGATGCTTGAAGAGCTTGTTGCAAAATATGGATGGAGTGAACTCGATGAACGTGTGCGCATAAACTGTTTCCATACCGACCCAAGTGTAGCATCGAGTCTGAAGTTTTTGCGTAAAACACCGTGGGCGCGAGAGAAGGTGGAGAAGTTGTATATCGGGACGTTTTTTAAACGTGACGGGACAAGAAAATAACGAGTCTGAGCAACGTATCCTGTGGCAAAACCATGGTGCTTTTTGCGAAGAATATGCTATCGTAGCTACATAACACATATGAAAAATCCAAAAATTATTGTATTGATTCTTGTGCTTGTTGCTCTTGGTGCAGCAGCATGGTTTCTTTCCGGGGTAGGTTCCGCTGTACATACATCTTCATCAAATGCCGCAGGTATTGAAGGTGATCCGCACGATATTATTACTGACTATTATCAGGCTTGGCTTGTTGCAACAAAAGCAACAAACACAACACCCTATGATGTTGGGCTTGCAGAAGAGATGTATCTTAGTGACGCGGTACGGACACAGATTGCTGCAGCTAAAACCGAAGGAGCTGGTATAGATCCGGTGTTGTGTCAGAGTGAAGTTCCTGACCAGATTGCTGTGAAGAAGGTGTTTGCCAATGATACTGGGTATGGAGCACTTGTTATTGGTCGAGGTCCTGAGCGAGAAAAAATGCTTGGTCAAGCGAGTGTGACACTCAGTGGCAGTGATGGAAAATGGATGGTTGAAAAGATTGAATGTCTTAGTGGTGAGTCAGCTCCAGAACGTGAGTATGCATTTGAACGAGAAGGGTATCTCCTAAAAAGTGTTCCACCTCCGCTTAACTCTGACAATTGGCACTTAGTTTTTGAACAAAACGGTGAAAAGGGTCACACGGTGCCACTGTTCTTTGATGAGGCAGCGGTATGTATAGCACTGGATGGAACTGAATCGACATGTGATGAAGGTTCATTCACTGATGCGCAGAAAGCACTTGTACAAGCAAGTATGACTGAAGCAGGGGCGCAGGTACAACGTTTGACACTGCTTCTGGAGGAATAACGGCATACCAAAAAAACACCCAGCGATCGCTGGGTGTTTTTTGATATACTCTAACTATTATGTATGGTGTAGATATTGCGCAAAGGCGGGCTGATGACTTGGATGCAAAAATGCTTGCATATATTGCTGCACAAAGTGGAGTTTCAGTGCTTGACCTCGGTTCTGGCGCAGGAGGACAGTCTGTGCGTATGGCAGATGCAGGCGCACAGGTTTTCGCAGTTGATATTCTGGATCATGCTTCAAAAAACGCCCATCCCCACGTTACCTATATACAAGGAGATATGCGAGCTGTTGAAGCGCTTACAAAAGGGAAAGCATACGACATGTGTTGTTTACAGCGCGCTATACACTATATACCGTATGCAGATGCTTGTGCACTTTTGCAAACATTAAAAAAGATAGTGTACGGACCTTTGTATATATCATTTTCGGGACTCGAGAGCGATATTGGTGCTCAGTATCCAGATGCAGGAAAGGAACTTGCTGATCGTTTCTGTGCGCTGCCACGTGCTGCTGCAGATACGTTTTCTATCACGCAACCAATTTGTTTATACACACCTGAAGAATGTGCGGATTTGCTATGCGCAACAGGATGGCATATTGAAGAGCTCTGGGTGTCTGCCTTTGGCAACAGTAAGGCTCTGTGTACGTGAGTATTGTAGTCACTACAGATGTACCACAGAAATACCCGTAGCTGCTTATTAATAGGGGATTTGGCACTCTTCAAAACAATGCGCGGCACGATTGAGTTTGTATATGCGTTCACGCCCCTGTTCCGTTACGGTCACCGCATCAACCGACTTAAGCGTATTGAGGTGGTGGGTGACGGTTGGTTGTTTTAGTCCAAGTTTTTGGGTGAGTGCAGTCACTGTTGCGCCGTCTTTTTGTGTTCCTAAAAAACAAACAAGTTGGTATCTGCTTTTTACACCAACAACTTTAAAACAATCAGGACAGAGCTCTTCTTCGGTTGTAACTGAATCTTTAACCCAAGATGGGCGCGGGTACGTTTCTTTCTCTTGACTTTGTGACATAAAAATTCCACAGTGCACTATCCACAACACATAGATGATCATCTATGTGTATACTGGGTATCTATAGACAACTGTCTATAGATACTACCATATCTCCACTGTGGTTTTCCAACATATTGCAACTGCGTATGTTGGCTTTATTGACTAACATTACAACACAACAAAGTATGACCATTGAGAAAATTCGTAAACGAGATGGTGCAGTCCAATCTTTTGATAGACAAAAAATTGAAACTGCTGTTGCCAAAGCACTCTCGGAAACAGGTGAAGGAAAATCTGAAAGCACAACAACAGTTGTGGAAAAAATTATGCAGCACATTGATACATTGTGTACCAATGCGCAGACACCAGGTACTCCTGAACATGACGCAGGTCTGTGTGAAAATGGCTATCCTACAGTGGAAGAAGTGCAGGATATAGTGGAGCGCTCACTTATGGAGCTTGATTATTTTGAGACCGCAAAAGCATATATTCTCTATAGAAATGCACGAGAAAAACTACGACAACGTGATTTATTTAAGAAACGAACTGCCTTTCGACCATATGAATATCCTGAGTTGGTTGCATATGTAGATGCAATTCGGCATTCGTACTGGGTACACACTGAGTTTAACTACACAAGTGATATTCAAGACTTTATGACGAATGTGACTGATGCAGAGCGTCAGGCATTGCGAAAGACCATGTTGGCTATTGCGCAGATTGAAGTTGCGGTGAAGACGTTTTGGGGCAACATTTACCACAAAATGCCAAAACCAGAGATCGGTGCTGTGGGTGCAACATTTGCAGAAAGCGAGGTGCGCCATATGGATGCCTACGCACATCTTCTGGAACTGTTAAATCTTAACGATGAGTTTGCTTCGTTGCATGCTGTTCCTTCAATTCAGTCACGCATAGAATATCTCGATAAAGTAAATACACTCGCACAAGCACAAGACAAAAGTGAGTATGCGCAAGCGGTACTATTGTTCTCACTCTTTGTTGAGCACGTGTCGTTGTTTTCACAGTTTTTAGTCATCATGTCATTTAATAAATATAAAAACTTATTTAAAGGCATGTCTAATGCAGTTGAAGCAACATCAAAAGAAGAGCAGATACATGGCATGTTTGGTATTGATGTAATTAACATCATTAAAGAAGAACATCCCGAATGGTTTGATGAAGCGCAAGTAAAAGAAGTTCGCGCGATGTGCATCGAAGCCTTTCAGGCTGAAAGTGAAATTATTGATTGGATTTTTGCAGAAGGTGAGCTCGATTTTATGCCTGCTGATTGGGTAAAGGAGTTTGTGAAGCAGCGTCTGAATAATTCATTGGTGAGTATTGGAGTGAGCCCTGTATTTACTATTGACGAGGCATTGGTTGAGAACACTGATTGGTTTGACGACGAGGTGATTGCAACAAAACATGTCGATTTCTTTGACAAACGTTCTATTAACTACAACAAACGAAATAACAGCGTAACGGGCGATGACCTATTCTAGGCATCAACAACAATAACTATGATTGATCGAACACAGCCATGGTACTGGCTTAACGACAATAGTACCGCTTTTTTGGAGAGGGGATATTTGCTTCCAGGACAAACTGCGCAGGAGCGTACGCGCTTTATTGGTGAGCACGCAGAGAATATATTGCAGCGACCAGGTTTTGCGGACAAGTTTGAAGAATACATGAGTAAAGGATGGATTTCGTTAGCAACACCAGTTTGGGTGAACTTTGGGCTTGAGCGTGGGTTGCCCATTAGTTGCTTTGGGTCGTACATTCCTGATGATATGCCGGGTATTCTTCATACGCAAGCAGAAGTTGGAATGATGAGTAAGTATGGTGGCGGCACGTCTGCCTTCTTTGGACATTTGCGTGAGCGCGGGTCAGAGATTACGAATAACGGCACATCTTCAGGACCGGTGCATTTTATGCAGCTGTATGAGTCGCTTTTGAATGTTGTAAGTCAAGGAGCAACACGGCGCGGAACGTTTGCTGCATATCTGCCTATAGAGCATCCGGACATACTCGAGTTCTTAGACATTGGTACCGAAGGTAACCCAATCCAGAAAATTAATCATGCAGTTACCGTAACCGACGCATGGTTGACTGCCATGGAGGCAGGTGATGAAGAGAAGCGTGCAATTTGGGCAAAAGTGCTACAACGTCGTGGCGAAATGGGGTATCCCTACATTATGTTTATTGATAACGCGAATACCGGACGTCCAGAAGTGTACAAGGAGAAAGATCTGCAAATATATGCAAGCAATGTTTGTAGCGAAATCATGCTTCCGAGTAAAGAGGATTGGTCGTTTGTGTGCTGTCTGTCTTCTGTAAACGTACTACATTATGACCAGTGGAAAGATACTGACTTGATTGAAGTTATGATTGGCTTGCTTGACGCAGTCATGACTGAATTTATACAAAAACTTGAAGCAATGCGGGACAGTAATGCGCGGGACAAACAACAGGCGTTTCTGTTTATGGAACGTGCGTACAACTTTGCAAAAGAGAATCGTGCACTCGGACTGGGGGCACTTGGCTACCACTCACTGTTGCAGTCACAAAATATACCGTACGAAAGTGTTGAAGCGGGGAAGCTTAATGTGGCAATCTTTAAAGATATTCGCGAAAAAGCAGAAGCAGCATCAGAAAAGCTTGCACGGCAGTTTGGTGAACCTGAAATAATGAAAGGAACAGGCATGCGAAATGCAACACTCATGACTGTTGCCCCGAATACGTCTTCAGCTTTTATTCTTGGGCAAGTTTCACAAGGTATCGAGCCTGTTTGGAGTAACTGTTATGTAAAAGATGTCGCAAAGCTTAAGGTGACTATCAAGAACCCGTTTCTTGAAGCATTGCTCGAAAAAAAGGGAATGAATAAAAAGGAAATATGGGCAAGTATCCGAGACAACGACGGTTCAGTACAACACCTTGAGTGCCTTACTTCTGAAGAGAAGGATGTCTTCCGCACGTTTGCTGAGCTTGACCAAGGGGTGGTTATTGAGCGAGCGGCAGTACGACAGCAATATATCGATCAAGGACAGTCACTCAATATTATGGTGCCACCAAGTATGCCGGTAAAGGAAATAAACAAACTCTATATGCAAGCGTGGAAACAGGGAGTTAAAGCATTGTATTACCAGCATAGTATGAATGCGGCACAAGAGTTTGCGCGACAAAAGATTTGTCGATCGTGTGAGGGATAATATATTAGAATAAGTATTATATATATGAACAAAACAGTACAACAATCATTAACAGACGCCACGCAATACGCACTGGCAACAACGGGAGCGTCTGGACTAAATGTAGTGCCGCTTTCAATGCTTCGCGTTGTAGACGATACCGTATGGGTATTTGATTTCTTTATGTCAAAAACCGCAAAAAATTGTAAGGAACATGAAGCGGTAGCGCTCGCTGCATGGAAGGATTTTGCGGGGGTACAAATTCATGGGACGGCACAATATATTACCGAGGGAGCACTTTTTGCTGATGCAGTTGCGTGGGTTGCCACTGAAAATCCCGATCGTGTCGTGCGTGGATTGCTCGTGATCACTCCTACAAAAATATATGACATTTCTGCGGGCGCACATGCAGGAACAGAGATTGTGTAACTACATACTCATTATTCCTGCGTTGATCACCACTGGCGTGATATGTGATAAAATAGATATCCAAATAGTGTTACAGAACGGTCACGGAGCACATACTATTTGTTTATGAGCAGAAAAGGTTATTACGTTAAGATTTTTTGAGTATGAAAAATATTATTATTGCTGTCGTGGGACTGACGTTGATTGCAGGGATACTGTATTTCTTTACACAAACTGAAAGCTACAAAAAAACAGAAGATGATACTGCACGCAATGCGGATGGATCAGTACAAGTCGAAAATGGAGACGATCCGATACCTGTTGAGCCAGACGGAGGAATAGGTGACGGCGCAGAGTCACTTGATGATTTGCTCGATGATACAAAAACAGTTATTGGTGCCTCTACAGAAGGAAACGATATTGTTGCGTATCATTTCGGATCGGGAGATACAGAAGTGCTTTTTATTGGTGGTATTCATGCTGGGTATTCTTGGAACACGGTTTTGGTTGCATATGAACTCATGGATTATCTTGATGCACCTAATAGAGTCCCTGAGGGGGTAAAAGTTACTGTGATTCCAACACTTAACCCTGACGGGCAGGAAGCAGTTATTGGTACTACCGGACAGTTTACTGCAGCAGCAGTTCCTGCCGATGCAGCAAAGACGATCGAGGGGCGTTTTAACGGAAACAATGTAGACCTCAACCGAAACTTTGATTGTGACTGGCAGGCAGATGGCGTATGGCAAAATAAGCAAGTCAGCGGAGGGAGTGCACCATTCTCAGAGCCTGAATCAGCAGCGTTGCGTGACTATGTAGCTAAAAACAAACCAACTGCAGTTGTTGCCTACTACGCAGCAGCAGGTGGGGTGTATGCATCAAGTTGTCATAATGGTGTGTCAGCAGATACTTCTGCACTTACAAAGCTCTACGCAGATGCAGCAGGGTATGGAGCACATGAAGAATTTGACTTCTACGAAGTAACAGGAGACATGGTGAACTGGTTGGCAAAGCAAGGAGTGCCTGCAATTAGTGTACTGCTCTCAGACCATACAAATATTGAGTGGGACAAAAATAAAAAGGGAATTGAAGCCGTCCTTAAGCAGTACGCACAATAAGTATGGAGATACGGAAGATACTACTCGCGGTACTTGCTGTGGGCATACTGGTGCTAGCAGCGTTGCTGTTTTTGGGTGGTTCGGAGCCAGTTTCGGAAGAAGTTGTTGAAGATATCCAAGAAGAAGTTACAGAAGAAATCGCTGCACCAGTGACACAATCTGTAATAGGTACATCGGTGGAAGGTCGCAGTATAGAAGCCTATACCTTTGGAACAGGAGAGACTGACATGCTGTTTGTCGGTGGTATCCACGGAGGATACGAATGGAATAGCGTGCTGCTTGCGTACCAATTTATCGAGGCGTACAAAGCAGTGCCCGCGCTCGTTCCTGAGCATGTGACGGTGCATATTATTCCAAGCCTTAATCCAGATGGGGTTGCGATGGTGACGGGGAAAGATGGACGTTTTACTGAGGCTGATATTCTCTCATCGGTTGATCAGGCTACCGCTCGGTTTAATGCAAACGGAGTGGACCTTAACCGAAATTTTGACTGTAAGTGGCAGAGCGAGAGTTCATGGAGAGGGAAGTCTGTAAGTGCGGGTGCTGCACCGTTCTCTGAACCTGAAGCGGTAGCACTGCGTGACTATGTAGCTTCTATTGCACCTGAAGCGGTAGTATTCTGGCATTCACAAGCAAACAATGTGTATGCTTCTGAGTGTGAAAATGGTGTCTTGCCAAAGACGCTTGAGGTGATGCAGGTGTATGCAGACGCTGCAGGGTATGGGGCCGTTCCTAGCTTTGACGCGTACCCAGTTACTGGGGACGCAGAAGGGTGGCTTGCATCGATTGGTATACCTGCTATTACGGTAGAAATGAAGACGCATGAAACAATTGAGTTTGCACAGAATAATGAAGGAGTAGAGGCACTCTACGCATTGTTTGCTCCCGAGGAAGAACATCTTGAAGTTCAGTAAGGAGCATAATAAAATGCCTCGGCAGCTGCCGAGGCATTTTATTATTCTGTTGTTGTTCCGTCAAAGTGTTCGTGCGCTTCTTCACTTTTTGTCTTGTGGACTGTTTGGTCTTTATGTTCAGGTGGTGTGTAGATGGAGTATATTTTTAATTCTGTTGTACCTGTGTTGCGTACGTTGTGCTTTACTCCTGAAGGAATCACTACCGCATGTTCGGCAGGTAGCTCATGAACATCGTCGTTTAAGAGTACTTGCGCTTCTCCTGATTCGACACGGATGAACTGATCGAGCTCATGAACTTCCTCTCCTATATCGTCGCCCGGTTGTATGTTCATTAACACCAACTGGCTATTGTTTGTAGTGTAGAGCACGCGGCGATAATCAGTGTTTTTAAGTGTTTCTTCTTCAATATTTAGTATATATCCGTTCATATAGTTTTCATTTTAGTTTTGTATATTGGTGTATACGCCAAAAAGTCATTCGTGCTATTATACCCCCTAGGGGTATAATAGCACGAATGACCCAGAGACAAAAGAAAACACCAGCCTGACTGGTGTTTTCTTTTGAAGTATTTGCTGTAACTACTTTGTGTGTACAAACGTAAGCGCCTTACCTCGCTTTGTACCTCGACCGGTTCTTCCGATACGGTGCACATAGTCTTCAAAGGTGTTTGGAAGATCGTAGTTGATTACGTGTGACACATTATCAACGTGGATTCCTCGTGCTGCAACATCGGTTGCTACAAGCACGCGCGCATTTCCGCTCTTGAACTTCGCAAGTGAGCGTTGTCGTTGCGGATGCGTTTTGTTTCCGTGAATAGATTCAGCACCAATGCCGTGTTTGGTAAGCTCTTTGGAGAGTTTTTCGACACTATGTTTCATGGCACCAAAAATAATAACTCGCTTGAGTTCGTCGGATTCATTGAAGAGGTTGCACAGTGTTTCAAATTTATCATGATGTCCGTGTGGTACGACGTCTTGCTCAATACTGTTCGTTACGTCTTTCTTTTTTACCGAGATAGTCACTGGGTTTTTCATAAAGTCATGTACCATTTTTTCAGCGTCTTTATTCATGGTGGCTGAGAAGAACAGCGTCTCCCGATCTTCAGGGGTAAGTGACAGAATCTCGCGCATGTCGTTGATAAATCCCATATCAAGCATACGATCAGCTTCATCAAGTACGACTGTTGTCGCATGAGAAGGATCGTATTTCCGCTGGTTGATGAGGTCAAGAATACGTCCCGGAGTAGCGATCACAAAGTGGTTTTTCTTTCGTAGCGATTGTATCTGTGGGCGGATGCTTGTACCACCAACACATACGGTTGAGTAAAGCTTGAAGTTCTTGGTGAGTTTTTTAAACTCATCTTGAATCTGAATAGCAAGCTCTCGGGTTGGTGCGAGAATGAGTGTCTGTCGGCTGTATTCCTTCAGTGTTTTTTCAATAAGCGGCACTAAAAACGCAGCTGTTTTCCCAGTTCCTGTTTCAGCAAGACCAATAACATCATTCCCCTCCAGAATCTCAGGGATTACTTGGTCTTGAATGGGTGAAGGGGTTTCAATACCCATTTCACGAATCGTTTTTACGAGTTTTCCGTTTAGACCAAACGTACTAAATTTATGCTTTGGTGTATACACCTCTTCGGTTACTTCAACAGGGTTTTTGTTGATGAATTGTGATGGGTCAAATGTGGGCATTTTTCGAGCGCCACCACGGCGATTGCCACCAGAACGACCCCCGCCACCACGGCGATTGCCTCCTTTGTATCCACCTCGGTTTCCACCGCTTGTGTTTCGGCGGTTTGAACTTGAAAATGTACTTCGCTTACGCGAAGAAGCTCCACTCCGACTCCGTCGGTTTTTTGTTGTATCCATTTACTATATATTAGAGAGAAACTATGTTCTCAAACGTGCAGGTTGTAATTTCAGAAGTAAATCTGCAGCGTTTGAGTCCTACACAGCTTCAAAAGCGTTCGGGTACAATAATACATAACAAAGAGAATGTCAATCGTTACTGTTCTTTGTTGCGTAGGGAGTTAAAAAGTGTTCTGTTGTCAGGGTTCCCGTATTGATTAGGTGTGACGCTACCTGTTTTATATGAAATATACACTACAAAAAGTAGTGAGAGATAGGGGACGAGTATCATAAAAGACCAGATCCCACTTAGGTTGATGTCGTGTAAGCGACGTGCGGTAAGGATAAGTTGCGGAATCGTTCCGACAACTAAAAGTGGAACTATATTTTGTATATTAGAAAAGGTGACCCCATCTCTGAAGATATAGAGTGCGACGAGTCCTATGAGCAGTAGCAGGAGTAACTGTCCATAGATGAAATTCTGTCGATTCATACGACCATCAAAAGGGTTTTTATACATATGAAGAGTATAGCATTCACAACTTCTTATAATGGGCGTATAGTGTCTATAGAGGTCGTACTGTTTATTCAAGCATAATACAGGCTGTTGAAGAGCCTGTTTACTAGCGTAATAATATAGGTATGGATATTTCACTCTTTTTAGCACAGGCATTTGGTATTTTCTTTGTAATTACGGGTCTTGGACTTGTGTTGCAACCAAGTGTGCTGCAGAAACTATTTACCCGATATTCATCGAATCGTGCTGACGTTATGATGGGAGGAGTGCTCTCGCTTATTGTAGGAATACCACTTGTTTTAGTACACAATATCTGGCAAGGAACATGGGAAATTTTAGTCACCGTCATTGTATGGATTACTTTCTTGAAAGGAATGTCTCGTGTTTTACTGCCCGACATGGTTGTGTCCATGGCACACAAAATGCAACATAAGCATGGCATGGTAAAAGCAATGTTGTGGATAATGATCGTACTCGGCGCGTATCTTATGTATGTTGGATTTGGTGTGTAGCGTATGGATGTCTACTAAAAAACACCAGAGTTATCTGGTGTTTTTTAGTATGAGTGTTAATGGTGACTATGTCCGCAGTGATGCATTTCTTCATGGGGTACCGATTCCTGCTTTCCAAAATACCATGCAGCAATGAGCGTAGTCAGTGGTACTGCGAGAATGAGCCCGATGCTTCCAATAATAATACGCGCAATCTCTACGGCAATAATTTCTTGATTTACAGAAAGTGACCAAGTGCTGTCAGCGCGTGCAAACAATAGTACCAATGGCAATGACGCACCTACGTATGCCAACGCCAATGTATTTACCAACGAGCCAACATGGTCACGACCAACACGGATAGCGCGGGTGTAGAGTTCTTGCATGGTGAGTGTAGCGTTTGCACTTTTCAACTCCTGCACCACCGACGCTTGCGTTATAGACACATCGTCAAGTATTCCTAAGATACCGACAATAATGCTTCCCAAGAGAAGACCAGAAAAATCGAGCGTGCCTCGTGTTGCAAAGTTAAGAAAAATAGCTTCGTCAGAGCTTAAGCCGGTAAAGCGCATTGCGTCAGTAAAAAAATATGCAATGGTGCAGGTGATGAGCACTGCACTGTAGGTACCTATAAATGCTATGGCGATTCGTGGATGTATGCCATGTGTTCCAAACAGTACTGCTGCAAGTACAATACTTGCTACGCCTAGGCTTGCTATTGCGGGGTTCCATCCATTAAGGAGTGCAGGCACGAGAAGAAATAGTATTGCCGCTCCACTTATGAATAGAGAAAAAAGTGCACGAAGTCCTTGTATGCCCGCAAACCAGACAAGCAGAACTATAAACAAAAGTGCTAGCGCAAAAAGTTCAGGGCGTCGATCGACATCCATAAGTATGTAATACTCATCGTTGTTGATGGTCCGCATATAATTTATAAAAATTTTCTCACCTTTCTGTACAGGAGTCAGTTCATTTTCAAAAGTAACGGTACGCCCTTTCTGAGAGCCTTCGAGTATGGCAATAGTTATGTTTTGTACTGTTGTTGTAGTGTCGGTTCCAGGGACGACTCGCTCGGTCTGTGCTTCTGCTGCAAGTACTTCAGCTCGTACTGTTTCTTTGTGGTCTTGGTGTAGTGTTCCTTGCGCAAAAACGTCTGAAGTGAGAACAGAAAAAAACAGGGTAATGAGTACGAGGAATTTATACATAATACCGTAATAGGGTACCTTATTGGAGGCAGTGGATGCAACTACTTACTGCAGGCATAGGCTAGGTACACCATAGAGCTAGGAACCTTCTTTGTGGAGTGGTATGATGTTTTGTATTAATTACAAACATATTTCAAAGAATGAATGTATGAAAAATATGAAAGATCATATTTGGAAGATTATCGGCGTTATTGCAGTCGTTGCTATTGGAGCATCAGTAGTCTATTCAAACAGTGTTGCCAACAAGGCAAATGAGGGAATTGTATTTACGGCACATACAAAAGGAGCTGAAGATGCAACCGTAACACTTACTGAGTATAGTGATTTTCAATGTCCTGCGTGTGGTCAGTTTGCTGCAGTTATAAAAGATGTACTTGCAACGTATCCGAATGATATAAAGTTCGAATACAAGCATTTTCCACTTGTCTCAATTCATCCATTTGCAATACCAGCTGCGAAAGCTGCTGAAGCAGCAGGGCAACAAGGAAAATTCTTTGAAATGCACGATAAACTGTTTGAAAACCAACAAGTGTGGGCAAACAGTGTAAATCCTGCCACATATTTTACTTCTTATGCAGAAGAAATTGGTCTTGATGTAGGTCTTTTTAAGACGCATATGAAAGCATCACGTATTGAAGATAAGATTGCCGACGAGTTTAAAGAAGCACGTGAACACGGACTTACCGGCACACCGTCATTCTTTCTTAATGGAACACGTATGCAGTTTGAAACATACGAAGACTTTATAGGGCAGATTGAAGCAGCAGTTGGCGTTGATACAGCAGCAACTGCAGAAGTGGCAGACCCTGCAGCAGCTGAACCGGAGGTGAAGTTTGGGTTATAGATAATCCACACATAAAAATACCCGCATACATGCGGGTGTTTTTATGTGAAATAGGTTTCAACAATGCGTGAGGTGATTCGATCAATCACATCTTTGTCCTTGTACTTTGTCTGGAGGTAGCGAAAACCAGGATTACTATTAAGCTCAATAATCGTAAAGTCAGTTGGTTTCTTGGGTGTACCATCTATAAACACATCAATCCCTGCTGTTTTGATGGAGTTATCAATACAGAGTTGTTGTACATATGCTTTGATTGCTTTTGGAATTTTTTTACTTTCATAATACTCAAACGTACCTTTCTGAGTTATGTGGCAAGGGATAGAGACTCCTGCATCGAGTACGTCTGTTCGTTTTTTACGTATTTTTTTGCATTCGTAATCTACGACGGTATCGTTTACATACGTGGTTTTTTGTTCCTTGAGCAATTGTGCTATCGTTTTTTTTCCATCACCGATGATTGTAGGATATCCTTTACTGTGCAGTGCCATAACTTTCCCTTCGACGACAAGTATTCGATATTCCTTTTTAAAAAGAAGCTCTTGCACAAGTACATTTTGTTTTTTTGCGACTATTTCTGACACAGCGTCTATAAGTTGTCTCTTGGTGTATGCAACGGTGATGCCTTTTGCTTGAAATCCTTCCTCTGGTTTAATGATTACAGGAAATGTATCTAGAGCCGTAGCACGTGTAGTGAGTTCTTTTTTTGAATGGGTCTGTTTTGCATATATGAGAACAGAGCGAATCTTGTTGTATTTCTTTTTTTGTAACAGTGCTTCAGAGAGCAGTTTGCTCCCCATGAGCACATGTTGCCATCTGGGGACGTTCGGGTAAAACACGTTTCCATTTACCAAAAAAGATTTAGTGTGTGATTGTACGTAATATTCTTTAAAAGGAGATCCTGTTTTTAATTCCTGTACGGTATATCCAAGTTTTTTAGCTTTATGTGCAATGAGTGTTGCTGTTGGTTTCATGTGTTGCATGGGTTATGTGTGTTTAGTGGCGAGTATGTGTGCAATCTTTGAGAATACTTTTTCGTCTGTGTGTACGGACTCAAACCCAAGCACACCAGGTGAGCGGTTTACTTCAAGCAGTACAGGAGTTGTATCTTTATGGATGATATCCACACCACCAATATCAAGGTGGGTTGCAGCGGTTGCTTCGATTGCCAGTGCACGCTCTTGTTCTGTAAGTTCATACGGAAGTGCTTTGCCACCTTGCGAAAGATTGTTAAGAAATGAGCTTTCAGAAGTTCGCCGTATTGCACCAATAATTTCTCCAAAAGCAACAATAACTCGTATGTCGAATGTATTTGGAATATATTCTTGAATAAGAAATCTGGTTTTTTCAGGAAGTGCAACAATGTATGTCTTTAGTTCATTTGCAGATTTAATTAAGTGCACTTCTGATCCCTTGCGCCCATTAGTTTTGCAAATAACCGGAAAGTGTATGTGTTCGTGTATATAGTGTGCATTATTTTCATATGCTTCAGCACGGACAACAAATGTTTCTGGTATAGGAAGATTTGCGAGGGCAAAACGTGACATCTGCGCTATTTTGTCGCTTGCCTCATCATATATAGTGTTGATTGAGTTTATGAAGCGAATTTCTTTATGTTGTAGATATTCGTGAAGGATTCCGGTAAAGGGTGCATCAATAATATGAAATCGACTAAAAACACATGTGTCAGAGAAACTAAGAACAGAATTATTGTGAATAAAACGTGGCTCTGACTCTGGTGGAATGTGTGCAATAACCTCACGCATGTTTATGTGGACAATAGATGTGTCGGGGAGTGCGCTAGACATGTCGTCGTATGTTTTTTTATTACAGTTTAGGAGCATGAGTTTTTCCATAGGCACGGATGATAGCAGATTTTTCATATCAAAGCCATAGTGTTCACTATTTTGTCAAGAGTTGATTTTGATAACATGTGTGTTGTTATCACAAAAATAACCTATTTTGTAGTATGCTTTTATCTCGTTTGGGGCAGCTGGATATATTTTTCAAGAAATGGAATGTCTCAAATTTATTTTGTAAACGAACTGAATGGAACAAAAAAAGAAAAAAAATATCATTGCATATGTTATGAATTTTTCTCCACGTATGCGGGAAGATATTCGTTCATATGAAAAACGACACGATAAAGAATATCGTGTCATGCTTCTGTGGGATTCAAAGGTTAAGCGCGCAGATCGAATAAAAGGGTACGATATACTTGTGGAGTGTGATTTTTCTAAACCACACAAGCTCGCTGAAGCATTGATGCCATATCAAAATGAGCTTCTTGCTATTACCTGTCGTTCTGAGGCAAATATTTCCCGATTTGCACAAGTGTTGCCTCATGTGCCGTATCTACGATCGGCAACAACTGAATCGTTGCGTTGGGCAACTGATAAATATGAAATGCGCAAGCGCCTGAAGCTTTTTGATGCCAAAAATACCCCTCGGTTTACATGGATTAAAAATAATACGCAAAAAGAGCGTGCGCGTGTAGTGGAAAAGGTTCAATTTCCCATGATTGTGAAGCCGGCAAACTTGGCAGGAAGTCTTTTTGTGACTATCTGTTATCACGAAGATGAGCTTGAAAAAACATTACGCACACTCTTCCGTCGTTTAAAAAGGGCGTATGAAAATGATACACGCACAGAAGTTCCAAAAATTATTGCTGAAGAATATATGGAGGGTGACCTGTACTCCATTGACTCGTACGTTAATGGTCGGGGAGATGTGTATCATTGCCCACTGGTGCGACAGAAGACTGCGCGAGAGATTGGGCATGATGATTTTTATAATTATCTTCAGATTACGCCAACTGCCCTTAAGCAAGCAACTGTTGAGAAAGCTCGTGCAGTAGCAGAAACAGCAGTACATGCATTAGGGTTGCGTAATACTACCGCTCATGTGGAACTTATGAAGGTGGATGACGATTGGAAAGTAATTGAGATAGGTCCTCGGTGCGGAGGTGCACGTGATGTGTTGCATAAACTCAGTTGTGACATTAATCATACGATGAATGATATTGCGGTGCGGATTCCTCGGAAGCCGGTGATTCCAAAGAAGTGTAAAGGATACGCGGCATACATGAAGTATTTTGCATCAAAGGAAGGAATTATTTCTGAAACAAAGGGTATAAAGAAGATTGAAAGCTTAGATTCCTTTCATAAGATTACGGTCAATAAAAAAGTAGGGGACCGGTCAGTCTTTGCGCGAAATGGTGGTCGGTCAGTCTTTAACTTGTTTTTATACAATGAGGACCGCTCAAAACTGCTGGCTGATATCCGGCGCATTGAACAGATGGTAGATGTAAAAGTAGGGAATGGCAGAGTGTCCACAGGCGTTGCAAAGAAAAGTCTTAAGAAGAAAGTGGCTTCGAAGAAGGTTGCAAAGAAGACAGTAAAAAAGAAGTAGTTATACCAAAAGCCGGCGCACTTTGTGCGCCGGCTTTTGGTATGATACCTGTATAAAGACATGATTCGTACACGTGATTTTATCTTATTTGTAGTCACCTTGCTTTTTTTAGCTGTGGCTATTGTGAGCACCGTAGCTGTTAAAAATGCTGGTGAGCACCCTCAAATACAACAACTTGCCATGCATGAGGGTACGAGTCCTGCAGGTGCTTCATCTGAAGAGATAACAATTGATCGTAACTCAATAATCGCACGTTTACGTGAGAAGATTCGTAATTCTGATCTGACTATCGTTCCAGAGCCAAGTGTAGAGGCAGAAGTCGTCCCAACAACAACACAAGCAACGGCAACATCTACAGCAACACTATTCCGTTGTGTGCAACCAGACGATGCACTAGCCATCGTCCCTCAATGGCCACTGACAGATGTACAAATAAACCTCAAAGAAGGAGCTCGGTTGGTGTATGTTGAAGACGAGATTGTGATTCCGGACGTCGAACCGGGAGAAGAGACGACACAATCGCTTGTGAAAACATTGCTACAGCTGCCTGTTGTCCCAGCAAAAGCTACACAGCCGTATTGTGTACCAAGTGAAGTTATTGGTGTTACGCAACGGGGGGTATTGATGTTTAATGGCGACATGCGCTCGTATCGCAATGTTCCTGAAAATGTCCAAATAGGATATGCACGAGATGGTTTTCCTATTTATGGTGTGTATGAAGGTCAGACCGATGAGTGTGGTGGCTATGAGCATGCAGCTGGGTATCGGTATACTGTGTCAAAGAACCGAGATTATGTTATAGGTTGTTTTGTCGCGGCACCACAACCGTTTAGTCTATAAACCTATGGGAACACTACTTTTTGACATTGAGACCGTGGGGGACGCATGGGAGTCTTTCGATGAAACAACACAGCATGCATTAACTCGCTGGGTAGAGAAAACTGCACGTAGTAAAGACGAGCATAAGATGCTCACTGACGATATAAAACAAGGACTTGGCTTCTCACCCCTTACGGGGAAAATAGTTGCAATTGGTTTATATGATCTAGAACGGGAGCAAGGTGCAGTGTACTACACTGGTGAAGGTACAGAGACAGATGTTGTGGCGGAACAATTTGTATTAAAACAGCGTTCAGAAAAAGAAATGTTGCGAGATTTTTGGGAGGGAGCAAAAAGTTATAGTACGTTTGTAACCTTCAACGGACGCTGTTTTGATGTGCCATTTTTGATACACCGTGCTGCTATACACGGTATTGCGCCAAGTGTGAATCTTATGGAGGGCAGGTATCCATACCAACAAAAGACCGTGCGTCATGTTGATTTGCAGGACGAAATGACTTTTTATGGTGCTATGCAGCGTAAGGGCAACTTGCATTTATTTTGTCGCGCGTATGGCATTGAGAGCCCGAAACAAGAGGGAGTGTCTGGCGATGATGTCGCGGAACTTTTTGCGCGCAAAAAGTTCCGCGACATCGCCCGCTACAATGTTCGCGATGTAGTTGCGACTACTGAGTTATATAAAAAGTGGGTGCAGTACTTTTTCTAGGTTGCATTATAATAATATGTAGATATGAAAAATATTTTGGCATTGTTGGCAGATTGGGCAAATGGAATTTTCGCACTTCTGACAGCTGGGCATATCACACAAACAGAAATTTTATGGTGGTATGTGCCGATTGCATTAGCACTGTCTCATCTTCCTGATATTGATGCAGTTCCTGAACTTATAACACGCGGACGAGTCGCGGCGAGTGCTGAGTATGTACATGATCATCGTACACTTTTACATTTTCCCATTATTTCGATACCGCTAAGTATGGCAATTGGATGCATCTTTGGTTTCTGGGGATGGGTAGTTTGTTTTGCAGTGATACTACACCTTTTAAATGATTTGTATGGCACTGGATGGGGCATTCCCGTGTTGTGGCCTTTTTCTAAACGTCGATACAAAATATTAGGACGTCGTGCAAATAGACTAAGGTCAATTTTGGTCAAAGATGATGATTGGAAAAAACTTTCTGATAGTGAGCGGCGGTTACGAATATTAGTTTCATGGGATGATGAAGAAATAGTCGATTATATTGCTCGTTGGGGTATGGATGATTGGATTAATAGGTGGTATTTACGAATAAACTGGATAAGCATTATCGAATACCTATTGTTTGCAGGTGCGTGTGTATTATTGCTTATTTATTTTTGGTAAATTGCAATATACTGTAGGTATGAAATTTCCAGATCATTTTTGGTGGGGTGCAGCAACAGCCTCGTATCAAGTTGAAGGGTGCAATGAGAACACAGATTGGGCAAAAGCGGCAAAAGAAGGAAGAGTTCCTCTCGCAGGGCGCCTTGCAGATCATTACCATCGCTATGAAGAAGATTTTGATATAGCAAAAAAGCTTGGACACAATGCACACCGTTTTTCTATAGAGTGGGCACGTATTGAGCCACAGGAAGGGATTTTTGATGAGAAAGAGATAGAGCATTATCGAAAAGTGCTTCAAGCACTAAAAAAGCGTGGAATTACACCACTGGTTACGCTGTGGCACTTCACGCTCCCGTTATGGTTTTCCGAGAGTGGTGGTTTTGAGCGGAAGGATGCACCGGTTATTTTTGCACGCTACTGTGCTTTTGTTGTTCGTGAATTGGGAGATTTATGCGAACATTATGCAACTATGAATGAACCAAATGTGTTCGGTTCAAATGGGTGGCTTCGTGGTAGCTGGCCACCGTTCAAACGTTTTGCAGCAACTGATTTAGTTTCAATAACAAATTCTGGAAGAGAATATAAGTCACGAGCAGAAAAGGGAATACGACCATTGTTTTTATATATGCGCGTAATGAAAAATTTAGCAATGGCACATAACATGGCATATGATGCAATTAAGGAAGTTGACTTGCAGAAAGACATCAGTGTCGTTAAACATGTCATTTATTTTCATGCAAACAGGAATCCATTAAATATAGCAAAAGCACGAATTGCAAATTACACGTGGACTCATATTTTTATGAGACGAACCCATAAAAAATGTGATTCTATTGGTCTTAATTACTATTTTCACAAAAAATTTGGAGATTCAGCAGTGTATGAAAAGACAGACATGGACTGGGATATATACCCTGAAGGCATCTTGGGTTCACTACGACTTTTATGGAAGTATAAGAAACCGATTTATGTTTCTGAAGCTGGACTTGCTGATAGAGAAGATAAGTATCGAGCTGCATACATACAAAGACAAATTGAGGCTATTGCACAAGCAATTGAAGATGGAGTGGACGTGCGTGGGCATATGTACTGGTCACTGATGGATAACTACGAATGGGCACTGGGGATCGAAAAACAGTTTGGTTTGGTAAAAATAAACTATGAAACACTTGAGCGAGAAATTCGTCCAAGCGCATGGGTGTACAAAGAACTGATTGAAAAATATTCACAGTAGTCTGCAATGTGGACAGAAAAGGCAGAAAATATCAATAAATAGTGGGATAATGTCACTATGACTTGGCTTTTACTTGCAACAGCAGGGCAGTTTTTAAATGCAGTTGTTGCGGTACTTGATAAATATATTGTAACCGACGAGAAAGTGCTTCCACGACCGTTTGTGTATGCCTTTTACTCTTGTCTTATCACGGGATTTTGGGTGGTTATTTATTTGGTTGGTCTTATCCCTGGGTTGCATCATGTAGGGGTGCCACACTTTAGCAATGTGCAATCACCGTCGATTCAGGTGGTGGGGATGTCTTTTCTTGCTGCATACACATTCTTTATGGCGTTGGTGTCCATGTATGACGCATTGAAGCATGCTGATGCGTCTGACGTAATGCCAGTGATTGGAGCAGTCTCAGCAGTTTCGACGTTTGGTATGTCGTATCTTTTTCTGGGCATCAAACTTTCTCCAAACTTTATTTGGGGTATTGCGCTCCTTGCAGTTGGAACATTGCTCGTGTCACAAATGCGCTTCACAAAAGGAGTGGTACTCCATACTATTCATAGTGGTATTTTCTTCGCATTGCACTATATTGCCATGAAGGGACTATTTCAAGAGACATCGTTTGACGACGGTTTCTTTTGGTCGCGTATTGGTTTTGTGATGTTTGCACTTTCTTTGCTGCTCGTTCCTGCATATTATGAAAAAATTACTGCACAAACAAAGAAGGTGACGCGCAAGAGTGGTGAGCTTGTGCTCGTAACAAAGATTCTTGCAGGAGTTGCAGCGTTTATGCTACTGAAAGCAACAGATTTAGGTGACGTGACAGTTGTGCAGGCACTTGATGGTCTTAAGTATGTGTTTATTATTCTCTTGAGTATTGTTGCAGGACGATTTATTCCGGTTGCAGCAGGAGAGAATGACTGGGATGCACAAGTTATTTTGAGAAAAGTATTGTTTATTTGTGTTATTTCAATCGGATTTGTAATGCTTTTTATATAAAATATGAAACGTAGATTTGCAAAAATTGGAATATGGGTGCTAGGGATACTTTTGGTTTTCAGTAGCATTGCCATCTTGTTAGCACATAAACCAAAGCCAGAAAAAATCCAGTATGGGATGTCTTTTAACACGATGTACGCAAATGAGTTAGGACTTGATTGGAAAGAGACGTACGATGCAATCCTTAATGAACTTGGAGTACGACATTTGCGTCTTGCGGCGCACTGGCCCATGGTGGAGCCTATTAATGATGTCTATAATTTTGAGGAGCTTGATTATCAGCTTGCACAGGCTGAAGCAGTTGGTGCACAAGTTGTTTTTGCCGTAGGCAGGAGGCTTCCGCGGTGGCCTGAGTGTCATGTGCCTGAATGGGCAGCAGCATTGCCTTGGGAAGCACAGCAAGAAGAAATTTTAAACTATATAACCGTAGTGGTAGACCGATATAAAGACAACGATACTATCACATACTGGCAAATAGAAAACGAACCATATTTAGAAGTATTTGCTAAAGATCACTGTGGCGAGTTTGACGAAGCTTTTTTTGAGCGTGAGGTAGCGCATTTTCGGTCGCTCGACGACTCGCGACCTTTTTTGGTAACTGACAGTGGTAACCTCGGAACATGGTTTGGTCCGTATAAACACGGAGACGCGTTTGGTACCAGTGTATATGTTCATTTTTGGAATCCTGAGCTGGGACAGTTTAAAACAATTCTTCCGCCGTGGTTTTATCGCTTGAAAGAAGGAGTGGTTGCACTCTTTTATGGGGAGCAGGAAACTATGCTTATTGAGCTCTCAGCGGAACCTTGGTTGCTTGAGCCTATTACGGACGTTCCCATTGAGACACAGTACTCAAGAATGAATATTGATACCTTTAATGACATTTTAGAATATGCCCAGAAAACCCGCTATACAAAACAGTATCTATGGGGAGCAGAGTGGTGGTACTGGTTGCATTTGCAAGGTGAGCACCATATGTGGGAGCGGGGAAAGCAGCTGTTTGAAGCTTCACAAGCTGATACACTATAAGAGAAAATAAAGTTCGTATGCGCATTTTTAAGTTTATATTTCCATTTTTGTATGCGCGCAATTGGCATACTGGTGCACAGGAGTTATCGCGCCCGCGCGTTGCGCTTTTTTCTGCGATGTTATTTCTTATTTTGCTCGGTGTTCTCATGACGTTACTGTTGCAAACTCCAGTAACGTATAAAGCTGCTTTTCTATAAAGAGAATTATGAAAAGTGTTAAACTATTTCTTCTGGTGGGGTGCGTATTGTTGCTCACTTCAGCCGCAGCAACAGCATATGTGTGGAATATGGTGCAAGAAACACTCTCTGTCTCTTCTGAAGCACCGGTAGTAGAAGAGGAAGCAGCGGACTCTTCTGCAGAAACACAACATGGTTCAGTACGGGAAGATACATCCGAAATGCCTGTTGCTGAGTCGGTGCCTGATGCAGGTGTAGCACTGCCTGCAGAATCGCTCTCTGCATCACAAAAAGCTGTGCTTGATACGATGGGGATTGAGATTGACTCGTTTGTTATAACTCCAGCAATGGTGCGTTGTGCTGAAGAAAAGCTGGGATCATCTAGAGTGCGTGAACTTATGGATGGGGTCGCTCCTACGCTTTTGGAAGTCGCGTCGCTCACTCCGTGTCTGTAAAGTTGCTGTACAACCGTATTTTGCAGGGTATACTACCTATAT
>JAUIFS010000027.1 GCA_030430425.1 bacterium
CTTTTTTTGCCATATAACACCACTCTGCCTCTACATGGAGGTAGAGGTTATAGTAGGTGCATTATAGCGAATCTAAGACTTTTTACCATCTTTCTTAGTGTCTTTTGGTAGTGTAAGCACAATGTGTGTACCAACACCTTTAATTGACTCGACCGCAATCTTCGCACCCATGAGTTCAATCAGCTGCTTTGTGATCCACATACCAAGCCCTGTACCAGTGATTTTACTGACATCTTCATTTTGCACACGGAAAAATGGTGCGAAAAGCTTCTTCTGGTCTTCTGAAGAAATACCAGTACCAGTGTCTTTTACGCGAATTTCAACTCCTGTATATTTTTCTTCAACCGTAAGCACGATAGCACCATCAGGCGTGTACTTAATAGCATTACTCACGAGGTTGGTAAGCGCTTGATGTAACCGTCGACGATCACCTGAAACAAGATGTGTTTCAATCGCTCCTTCATGACTGAGCTTGATAGATTTTTCCTGTGCAGAGACATGCAGTTCATCAGTCACTGACATGATCACTTCCGAAACATCAAAACACTCTTTTTCAACAGAGAGTTTCCCAGACTGAATGCGTGCGACATCGAGCAGGTCGTTTACAATAGCCAACAGTCTTTCGGCAGAATCCTTAACACGCACTGCATACTTTTTTTCCTCAGTACTCTGTACTGATTCCTCAATCATTGATGCATACCCGCGTATTGCAGTAAGTGGTGCGCGTAATTCATGTGCAATCATGTTTGTAAAGAGATCTTTCATCTCGTTTGCCTTACGTACTTTTATATACAGGTACCGGTAGTCAGTTAGCTTGATGTGCCAGTATGCAAGGGCAAGCAAAAAGACGTAAATGTACAAAAGTGTGAGCAGTGCTTCATTGCGTCGTTTATTGAAAATGGAATCAATTGCATCACGTGAAGTTATGGTCACAATGAAATAGTCATCACCTTCAAAAATAAACTGGTGCACACCTTGTACATAGCGCACATTTCCATCCATCATATTTGCCACAATTGACTCACCTTCATGGGTAAAGCCATATCGATAAAGTGATGGTGTATCAGGTTTACCCACTACTGTTTCATCCAAAGCGACTATTGGCGTATACGCACCAGCTTCTCGCCTTGCGATACGAAACACTACGATATCAGGGTTCAGTTTTGCCAATCGTGTAATCTCATCAGAAAGTAACGAGGTGTTTTCAACGCCATTTATATTTACTAATGATATAAAAATATCATGCAGGAGCCCAATGCGATCATTTTCAAGTCGTTCTTGGTTTTGCTTGCTAACGTTTAGAAATTTTTCACCTGAATACAGAAAAAGAACCGGAATAACAATGATCAAAATAAGTACAAATATCAGTTGCGGATGATGCTTGAGATACGTTAGCGATCGTTCAAATGCATAGAGCAGTCGAGAAATCATACGCTAGACATCCTTTGTTACTACTTCTGGGAACCGTCGTTGACGTGCATCAAGATGTAACCCAAGCAGAATCAACACAAGTCCTATAGACACCACTGAAATTGAGAGAATGAGATAGACCATGTAGTCTGAAAGCAGTGAATCATCTTCAGTCGCGGCTTCGGTTACACCTGTTACCGCACTTTCAACTGGTGAAAACGCTTGTGCATCTTTCACAAATGCAAACGGTTCACTTTTTGCAACAATACGTCCCGCATTATCAGTCACTCCAACATAGACGCTATGCTCACCGTCTTCAAGCTCTTTATCAAAACGATACCGCCAAGAGCCATCATCGTCAGTTTTAACCGTTACAACAATTGGTGTACTGAAGATATATACGGTTACAAAACTATTTGGTAAACCACGACCTGTAATAACCGCTTCAACTGCTTGTTCATCAGCAATCATCTTCGGGAGAACCGGAACAACTGTTTCGATTGACTCAACCGCAAGGATATCATTGCGAACAACACCCTTTTCTTTTGGCGACTCATGACGTACGGCAACTTCTGGTGTCGGGTCCGTTGGATCGTATCCGTTTATAATTTCAGAATCGTCATTAAACCCATCTCCGTCAGAGTCCGCAGAGAATGGATCGGTGCTGTAAATAGTTACTTCATCAAAATCACTAATCGTGTCATTGTCAGAATCTTTAAATACATCTTCTGAAACACGTTGTGCTATAAGCGAATCTACTTCTGTAACGTCTTGGGCATACTTTTCAACAAGTACATCCATGCGTGTGCCTATTTCGTCCTGAAGTACAACCCGATCATCTTCAGCATGAACAAGTTTTTGCATTTCTTCTTTTAAGATACGCAGGCGTTCGTGCACAATTATGATTTTCGTTTCATCATGTGAACGTTGTGCTGCAGCAAATCGCTTTAGTTCAGCATGAATTCGCTCAGCATAATACGCAAAGACTTTATTTATTTTTTCTTCAGAAGTACCAGAAAAATCAAATGATGGCGATGAAGAAGCGGTAACTGAAGGAGTACTTGTAGCCGACTCAGAAGACACTGGTGCAATCACTACATGTGGCTTTTCTCCTGCCACTAGTGCAGCTTCCCGCACAGACTCAATCTGTGATTCCTGTGCTTCTGTGTTGCTGTATGGCCGAGAATGATTAGACACAGAAACACGCACAGAAGGACTCGTTATTGAACCATACTCACCTTTTGCTACAGCATATACACTATAGTCACCATTAGGTATTTGAGAGGTGTCAATAGCATACGACCAATACTTAGCAGTTTTGTTTACGGCTGTACCAAGAAGCCATGGTGTTGATGCCAAAATTGGCTTTGCGTAGAGCTCTACTCTTCGCGCATTATCTGTTTCAATAACTACGGTGACGAAATCAGAGAGCACCATACCAGGAGTTAAATCAATGCGAGCTGCAGGAAGTTCAGTTTCAGTTTGTTCAACTGGAGATGCAACTGCAACCTCAGGTTCTGCATCAGATACCTTTTCAACTATAATTTGTTTCTGTGTGTCTGCGTCTACATATGAACCATACGCATTGGTAACTCGAACACTCAGGTCATACACACCAGCATTAAAGTTTTGCGTCTGCCACGTGAAGCTCCACAAGTCACCTCTCACCTGTTTAGCATTAAAAGTATGTGACGATCCGGAAGCTTTTTCAACTGCGGTAATAAGCACTTTTGAAGCATCTGCTACACCTATTTCAATTTCAAGATCACCTGCAATTGGTGACTGTTTATCAAACTGAAGTTGCACAGGGGGCGTAACGTCACCCTGAGGTGTAGTACTATCTATTGATTGATCGTCTTTGTCTGTGCTGTTGTTTACCTCAATATACTCGGTATGAGATTGTGAATAGCTATCTGGAGCAGGGTTGTATACATTGCTTATTTCTGCCGAAATTCGATACTCACTATCAGGCCATTTTGTGGTATCCCATGAAAAAGTCCATTCTGTTGGTTGTTTTCGTGTTGCTAAACCAAGAAAAGTTTTATCTGAGTATTGTTGTTTTGTGAGAAAAACCTTAACACGTGTTGCATTTTCAACATAAATACTCCCCGTAAGTAACCCTGCAACTGGATTAGTGGTATCTATATTATGTAGCTCAAACACTGCAGGTGGTTCGCGCTCTTGTAACGAAGGGTCAGTATTTACTGACGAAGGTGTAACATCAACCCCTCCGTTTGCAAGACATGCCTCGTATTCTGCTGCGGTCATGCTACCAGCATCACATTCTTGTGGAAGCAATGCTTCATTATTCTCCTCTGAAGTTTGCGAAAGTGTAAGACTACTTGATCCTGCAGCATTTTCTAGAGCACCGTCTGATTGTGCAGTTGCGTCTAAAAGAGCCTGCCCGTTTACACATGATTGATATTCCAACGTACTCATTGTGTGTTCATCACAAACTGTTGATACTTGTGCAAGATTTCCTGCGGCTATTATTTCTGTATCTGACCATATATACTGTGCAAAATTGAGCGCGAAAATACCTCCCAACACAACAAATGCAACTCCTCCAAATCGAGCTGTTTGGACTGCGAGCGTATCAATACTCACAGGAAACCGATACGGAGAAAGAACTGCAAGGTGTAACGATTCCTTTATGACTGGTTTTTTAATACGAAATCGTGAAAGTGCAGTTTTTTCTTTTTCGTGCGAAGTAGCAGCTACTTGTTTTTTTGCATGTAATGTATCGAGTTTTGCCAGCTTTTCATCAAATGAAATTTTCTGATTTTTCTTTCTTGTATGTATAGGTACTTTCTGTACACCTTTTTTCGTAGTTTTTTTAGTAGTTCGTTTTGTTGTTTTTCTTGTTTTTCTTCTTGTTGTTTTCTTCTTTGCAGTCTGTAAAGCGCCAGTTTTCGTAACTGTTTTTTTTCTTGATACCTTCCGTGTAGCGACTTTTTTAGTCGTAGCCATGTGTACAGTATATCCTTATACTATCGTACTGCATGATACTGACTGTCGATAACTTTACTGATTGAGAATTGTATTAATTCTTTCAATAAGCTCTCCCGTTCCGGTTAATGCCTTGAAGAAATATTCAGCATTCAGTTCTTGTACACGTTTTTGTATATCAGGCATATTTTCATTTGAGAAAACAATTACCGGCAGCTTTTGAAAATCTGAACGGTTGCGTAAATCTTCTAACACAGCAAACCCATGTACGTGTGGCAGCGCTAAATCAAGCAAGAGCAAATCTGGTTGTAGTTCAATCACCTTTTGCACAACAGCAGCACCATCAAATGTTTTATGTACATCATAGCCTGCTTGTTGCAGCTTCTGCTCTGCTATGTCACGAATAAATGGATCATCTTCCGCTATAAGTATTGTTTTCATAGAATGAGTGTACCACGTATAGTTACAAAGCAATTTCTTTTAAGTGTGTTATCTCATCGCGGAGCACAGCAGCTGTTTCAAAATCAAGAAGCTCAACCGCAGCTTCCATTTGCTTTTTCTTTTCTTTGAGAACTTTTTGGGGGTTCTTTTTATATCGTTCGACATCAATAGAAAGTGCCGACTCTACCACTTCTTCATGTTGTGTTCTCATTTGATCAGCAATGGACTTTATCTCCTTTGAGATACTTTTTGGCGTAATGTTATGTGTTTTGTTGTATGCTTCCTGCAGTGCTCGTCTTCGATTTGTTTCATGTACTGCATACGTCAATGCATCAGTCATCTCATCAGCATAAAGCACCACACGACCTTTAATATTTCGAGCTGCGCGCCCAATGGTTTGAATAAGTGCTGTCTCGCTGCGTAAAAAGCCTGCTTTGTCCGCATCAAGAATTGCAACAAGCTCAACTTCAGGTAGATCGAGACCCTCACGCAATAGGTTAACACCGACCAAACAATCAAAGACCCCTTTCCGGAAGTCGGTCAGTATTTCAATACGCTCAATAGTATCTACGTCACTATGGATATATTTAGTTTTGATTCCTTTTTCTTCCAAAAAGTCTGAAAGATCTTCAGCCATTTTTTTAGTAAGGGTTGTCGTAAGCACACGCCCACCTCCTGCAATCACCTTTTCTGCTTCAGCAATAAAGTCTTGTACCTGACCAGGATACCTTCCTTTTTCATTAACCGGACGAAGATCCATAACAGGATCAAGCAGACCAGTAGGACGAATGATCTGTTCTACAATTTGCCCTTCCCCCGCTTCAGTTTTCTGCAATTCATACGTACCAGGTGTTGCGCTTGTATACACCACTTGTCCCACGCGTTCTTCAAACTCTTTAAAATTGAGCGGACGGTTATCTACTGCAGACGGCAGTCGAAACCCAAACTCAACTAAGTTTTCCTTTCGCGATCGGTCAGCAGCGTACATTCCACCAATCTGCGGCACTGTTACATGTGATTCGTCAATAATGGTCAAAAAGTCAGGAGTTCCATCCGGTTTGTGTGGAAAATACGAAAGCAGTGTATACGGTGCTTCTCCAGGTGCTCGCCCATCAAAGTGTCGTGAATAATTTTCAATACCACTACAAAAACCAACTTCTTTCATAAGTGCTGTGTCATGATCAGTTCGTCGTTTCAAACGTTCTGATTCAAGTAACTTTCCTTCTTTTTTAAATTTTTGTAATTGTACTTTCAACTCTGCCTGAATGTCAGCAATTGCACGCATCCGTTCATCTTCTGGCGTTACAAAGTGTTTAGCAGGAAACAGATAAAAAACTGTAACATCTCCAATTATCTTACGAGAAACAGCATCAATTTTTGTTATGGTAGAAACGACATTATCAGCAAACTGTATCCGATAAATAACACGCTCATTGGTGGGCATTATTTCAACGGTATTTCCCACTGCACGGAACATCCCTGGTGTAAGATCAGCGTTTGTCCGATCAAAATACAAGCTTACCAACATTCGAAGCATTTCAGAACGGTTCATTGCAAAACCTCGCTCAATCTTCTTATGTACTTTTTCATAGTTCTCAGGGGAACCAAGTCCATAGATACAAGAAACAGAAGCGACAATAATTACATCTTTTCGTGTCAAAAGCGCTTGTGTTGAAGCGTGTCGCAATCGGTCAATCTCTTCATTAATCTGTGACTCTTTTTCAATATAGGTATCCGAAGCTGAGACGTATGCCTCTGGTTGGTAATAATCATAATAAGAAACAAAATAATGCACTTCATTGTCAGGAAAGAAATCTTTATACTCCTGCGCGAGCTGTGCGGCGAGTGTTTTATTGTGCGCAATAACGAGTGTTGGTTTTTGTATTTGTTGGATTACGTTTGCTGCTGTAAATGTTTTACCAGAGCCAGTCACACCTAAAAGTGTTTGGTGGTTTAGACCCTTTTTTAAACCCGAAACAAGAGATTCAATTGCCTTCGGTTGATCTCCTGCAGGTGTTTTATCTGTTGCGAGTTGGAATTTCACGTTTGTAACTATACCTTGAGTTGTTGTATAAAAAAAGTAGATCGCTACAATAAATGTTTTTTAATAAAACTAGCTTTGTAGTATTTGTTCACGTAATTTCTTTGTAAAATTAACGATGTAATACAAATTATGGAGAGAAGCTAAGTGCGCCCCAAGCATTTCTTGAGAGCGGAATAAATGCGCAAGATATGCCTTAGTATAATTTGTACAAACATAGCAGTCACATGATTCGTCAGGTTTTGAGAAATCTCTTTTATATGTACTGTTTAACAAATTAGTGCGCTTATGTCCTTCATTGGTCATTTCATAAATAGTTCCCGTACGTGCGATCCGCGTTGGCGCAACACAGTCGAATGTATCGCATCCATGTGCAACACCTTGCACAATGTCTTCTGGCTCACCAATGCCAAGTAAGTGCCGAGGCTTATCTTCGGGAAGAATTTCATTTACCACACGGAGTGATTCGCCTAAGTCTTCTTTTGAAAACGAACCACCAATCCCAAAGCCATCAAAGTCCATATCTGCAAGCGTCCGTGCGCTTTGCTGACGTAAATCAAGATGTCGTCCGCCCTGCACCACACCATAGAGTCCTTGCTTTTTGAGTGCTTCATAATTACCTTTATGTGCAAGAATAGAACGCTTCGCCCAGCGATGTGTCCGTTCCATAGCCTCAATTTGATACTCCCGATCAGCTGTCGGTGAAGTACACTCATCAAATGCAATAATAATGTCCGCACCAATGTTATGCTGAATTTCAATTGAACGTTCAGCAGTAAAACGATGCATCGAGCCATCCAAGTGTGAAGTAAATGTCACTCCTTCTTCATCAATAACACAGAGCTTACCATGTTCTTCAGCAAGTTTTTTAGAGTATACATTGAGACCTGCTTTTTCATCAGCCAGCACTTCTCCTTTGGCAAATTTTGTTACCCCCTTGCCGAATGCAGCACCGAGCGAAAATACCTGAAATCCACCACTATCGGTGATTGTTGGCATGTCCCAATTGGCAAATGTATGTAGCCCACCTGCTTCTTGCACCACCTCATCCCCTGGCTGTAAAAAAAGATGATAGGTGTTTGCCAGTGCCACTTGGTTACCCACATACTCACGCATATCCTCAGGTTTGAGGCTTTTAACGGTACCCTTTGTACCCACAACAACAAATGCAGGAGTTTCAATATCGCCATGCGGTGTATGTATAACACCAGCCCGACCAAGAGTGCCGGGCTGTTTTTTAATGGTTTCAAACGTTACAGGACGATCTGCCATATATTATTATTCAACGGAAATCAATTCAATTGCAAATACGAGCGTTGCATTTGCAGGAATAGGTCCTACCGCTGTGTTCCCATATGCGAACTCTGGAGGCACAACCAACACACGCTTCCCTTCAGTTTGCATGCCAATCAGACCAATGTCCCATCCTTCAATAACTTCACCTGCATTCATACAGATTGTATCTTTCAGATAGAATATCGTCTGCTTCCAGTGCGTCGCACGGCTTCTGGGTCCTGTTGAGAAGGATACTGGACGATGGCAATCATTGAAATCCACGTCAAAATATGCTACTAGTGCATGAACAAAATCATTTCTAGTAGCACAGAGGGAGAATTTCGAGGCGAAAGCAGCATCCTCTTTCTTCATGGTCTTCAAATCAAATCTCTTAAGTATGCTAGCATGCGTGCAGATCTGCAGACAGTGCATCACCATGATACATTCAAATCAACAGACCGAACAAAAGTTTGTTTGTGCATTGCATACTATTGCTACTATTACTTATTCTTACCTGAGAATGCTCAACTACATCTACAAGAGGCTCAAGTAGGGCCACTTGACCCAAGCATTCCATGTTGAAGCCATACACGTTGGACCACCAATCGATCTTCTCATTGCGATAATCCCCATCTTCGATAGCTAACAAATAAAGAGAACAAGAATCAGGAAATATCAAACCATCTTTCGTTAGCCATTTATCCCTTGCCCAAAGCACAGTGTCTAACATAGATTCATATAGCAAAAAATATCCTGTATACAGAAAAGAAACCATTTAGACTTTGGAGTACAGCTTTCCTTCCATTCAACAGGCATGACATAAGACCATCAATCAAACAAATAAAGCTGCATTCTTTTAAATCAACAACGTACCCATCCATTCTGAAATAATAATGTCCACTTTCTTTACGGGAAGATCGATCTCTTCTATTTTACCCCTGATGCTTGTTACTTTTTCAGAGTATCCATTGTCTTT
>JAUIFS010000028.1 GCA_030430425.1 bacterium
CCTTTCATCACGACATCGCCCTCCTTTACAAGGACCTTAGATAGGTGAGCATAAAGGCTTTCATAAGTTTCATCATGTGCAATGACGATATGCTTACCGAAAGTACTTCTACTCGATTTTTTCTCTGCCTTCCCAATCACTCCATCAGCTGAAGCCAGAATAGGCGTACCTCTATGTCCAGGAAAATCTACCCCTTTGTGTAGAATCGGGCGCATGTGGATGGGGTGCATACGCAAACCATAAGGGCTGGCTATAGGAATAATTTTGTCTACTGGAATAGGCTTGATGCTAGGTCTTGCCTTCATTTCCTCAGATGCTATATTTTCTATATGAGCCTGTAAGGTGTGTAAAGGAACACGTCTGAGGCCTGAAGCGGCACATGTATTCATTCAATCAGTTGCAGATCCTAAAAAACGAGATTCTCTCATTAATCCTAATATCATTGAACTCACCGCAATGAGTATCAGTGAAGCAATTGAGTTTTTTGTGAATCTTGATCTCACAAAAAAAGAGCGTGAGATTGCAAAAGTCATTTTAAAAGAGATTGAATCACGACTAATCTTTATGGACAATGTCGGTATTGAATACCTTCAGCTCGATCGTCGTGCAAATACACTTTCCGGTGGTGAAGCACAACGGATTCGTCTTGCGTCCCAGCTTGGGTCAGGACTTGTAGGAGCCTTGTACGTACTTGATGAACCAACTATCGGTTTGCACCAGCGCGACAACGACAAGCTCATTCAGACTTTAACTGAACTGCGTGACTTAGGTAATACAATCATTATTGTAGAACACGATGAAGACACCATGCTTGCCGCAGATTATATTATTGAAATTGGTCCTGGTGCAGGAGTGCATGGAGGCGCTGTCGTTGTCTCTGATTACTTACAAAAACTTTTAAATGCTCCTAAAAATGATTCAAAATCAGTGACGTTAGACTACTTACGTGGAGACAAAGAAATTCAGGTGCCAGAACGCCGCACTGCAGAAAAAGGAGCAATTAAAATTCGTGGCGGAAAAGCGTTTAATATCAAAAACATGAATGTTGATATTCCGCTTGGAAAACTGATTACAGTGACAGGGGTCTCTGGTTCAGGAAAGTCAACATTTATGTATGAGATTCTTCATAAAAATCTACTTGCGCGAATGGATAAAAAATATCGTTCAGCCAAAACATACAATGCAAAGTCAGTAACTGGCACCGAATACTTAGGACGATCAATCCTTATCGACCAGTCACCTATTGGACGTACACCTCGCAGTAATCCTGCAACTTATACAGGTGCTTTTACCCATATTCGCGATATGTTTGCTGCAACTAGTGAAGCACGTGCACGCGGGTGGAAACCAGGTCGATTTAGCTTCAACGTAAAGGGTGGTCGTTGTGAAGCGTGTCAAGGAAATGGAGTTATTGCGGTTGAAATGCACTTTTTGCCAACAGTGTATGTTACCTGTGACGTCTGCGACGGTAAACGTTTTACCAAAGAAACGCTTGAGGTGTACTACAAAGGCAAGAACATTCATGAAGTACTTCATATGACCGTTGAGGACGCAGTTACATTCTTCAAAGATGTGCCATCTATCTATGAACGGTTAAAATCTCTGAAAGACGTGGGGCTGGGCTATCTTGAGCTTGGGCAAAGCGCTACAACGCTCTCTGGTGGTGAAGCGCAGCGTGTAAAAATTGCTTCAGAGCTCTATCGACCACATACGCAAAAAACCATCTATTTACTCGACGAACCTACTATTGGACTACACTACGAAGATGTGAAACTGCTCATTTATATCCTGCAAGAACTTGTTGAGCGGGGTAACACGGTGATGGTGATTGAACACAACTTAGACCTTATTAAGTCTGCTGATTATGTGCTTGATATCGGCCCAGAAGGTGGAGCAGGCGGGGGAACGTTAGTGGCAAAAGGTACACCTGAAGAAGTTGCTGAAAACGAAAAGTCACATACAGGGAAATATCTCAAAAAAATCCTATAATACTGCTCAGTGCAGACGCACTAAAAGTTGAAGTAGTACTGATTGCTTCCATAGCAGTTATTGGTATAGGTTGCGCAAATACAGCACATGAAAAAGACTGATTTAAAAAAGAAAAATCTGCCTGATGCACCAGGGGTGTATTTTTTTCTTGGATCAAAGAAAGAAATTCTGTACATTGGGAAAGCGACCTCTCTCAAAAACAGAGTACAAAGTTATTTTACAAAAGATCTAGCAGAGAAACGTTCAAAACTTATTGAGAAAATGGTTTCTGAAGCCAAGACGGTTGCGTACACACAGACAGACTCAGTACTTGAGGCTCTAATTCTTGAATCCAACCTAATCAGGACACACAAACCAAAGTACAACACCATCGCAAAAGATGACAAAAGTTATAATCATCTGGTGATTACCAGCGAACAGTACCCACGGGTGCTGGTGGTACGTGCAAAAGATTTAGCAGAGAAATATACTGAAAAGGAGATTCTGTATCATTTTGGTCCATTTACAAGTGGTTCACTGTTTAAAGAGGCACTTAAGATTATACGTAAACTGTTCCAATACTATGACACTACGGCACCCGTTGGAAGTGAACAGACGAAAATTGAGCGCGGAAAAATTGATTTTAATCGACAGATCGGTTTATACCCAACAGAGAACAATCATAAGCAGTACATGCAAACCATTCGACATATTCGATTGTTTTTTGAGGGCAAAAAGCAGGAAGTTGTTGATGAACTTACAGAGATGATGATGCATGCTGCAAAAAAAGAGCAGTTTGAAGAAGCAGCAGTGCTTAAGCGAAAAATTTTTGCGTTGCAACATATTCAGGATGTAGCGCTTATTAAAAATGAAAATCGCATGTATCGAGATGAAAACTCCATACGTATAGAAGCGTATGATATTGCACATCTGCAAGGGGAACATATGGTGGGAGTCATGACAGTAGTTGAAGCAGGGGAACCTATGCAGAGTGAGTACCGAAAATTTAAAATTAAAAGTGTGCAAGGGAGCAATGATCCTGCAGCTCTTAAAGAGATTATTGATCGTCGATTGCAACACCCCGAGTGGCCATTTCCGCAGATTATTGTAGTTGACGGAAGTACAGCACAAAAAAATGCTGCTGAACATGTGCTCCGTAAAGCTGAGGTGCTTATCCCCGTTGTGGCAGTTGTGAAGGATGAACGACATAAACCGGTGCGACTCATCGCAGCAAAGAAAATCATAGAGAAACATGAACATGCTATACTGCTTGCCAATGCTGAGTCGCACCGGTTTGCACTCCAGTATCATCGCGGTAAGCGTAAAATTGATCGAACGTAACTTGGGGTATATTACTTTTGTTACAAACAATATATGAGTAACATAAACACAAAAATTGGTTTCATCGGACAAGGGTGGATTGGTAAGAACTATGCTGATGACTTTGAAAAAAGAGGTCATGCTGTGGTGCGCTATGCACTTGAAGAACCATATGTAGCAAATAAAGACCTTATCAAAGATTGTGCGATTGTGTTCATTGCGGTTCCAACTCCCACTACAAAAGATGGATTTGATGACAGTTTTGTACGGGACGCATTGGCGGTGGTAGCAGACAACACTATTGTGGTTATTAAGTCTACAATCACGGTTGGAACAACCAAAAAATTGCAGGCTGAAAATCCAAACATCAAAGTATTTCACAGCCCCGAGTTTTTGCGTGAAAAATCAGCTGCGTATGATGCTGCGCATCCTGATCGCAATCTTATTGGGATACCAGAAGACACTGTGGACATGCGAAAGGCTGCACAAAAGGTACTTAACGTACTTCCTGATGCACCGTATCAACACATCATGGATGCAAATGATGCTGAGTTAGTTAAGTATGCAGGCAATTGTTATCTCTACACAAAAGTGTTGTTTATGAATATGCTCTATGACCTCGTTGCACAATCAGGAGGGGATTGGGAACGAGTACGTGATGCACTGATTCATGACCCACGAATCGGTATAAGCCATACACAACCTGTACACACCAGTGGGCATATTACAAATGAAAAAGCAGGAGAACGTGGTGCTGGTGGACATTGTTTTATTAAAGACTTTGAAACGTTCCGCAGTATGTACGCAGAGCATGTGAATGACCCTTTTGGTGCTGACTTACTTCGAGCAGAGTCTGAGTACAACAGAAGACTGCTTGTGCAGTCAGGGAAAGACCTTGATCTTGCAAAAGATGTTTATGGTGATTTGTCTAAATGGGAATAAAACTGTCGTGATAGACTAGTGTATATGTATACGCAGACAGTAGCAGTACTACGTGGGGGACCAAGTGAAGAATACGAGGTCTCTATGCAAACCGGAGCTGGTGTCCTGTCTGCACTTGCGTCTACACCATACAAAGTTAAAGACATCACCATTGCAAAAAGCGGATCTTGGTTACTCAATGGCTATGAGAAAAAACCTGAAGATGCGTTGTTTGATGTTGACGTGGTGTTTATTGCACTCCATGGTGCATACGGGGAAGATGGCACGGTGCAACGCATGCTTGAACGTCTGCGTATTCCTTATACTGGAAGTGCACCATATGCTTCCGCTATTGCAATGAATAAACGTATTGCAAAAGAACATTTGAAAGACACAGGTATCGCAATGGCACGACATATGCAACTCACACGAGAAGGGGTAACTGACCCAGTGAAAACTGCTCATAGTATTAGCGAACTTTTTGGCACACAATACGTGGTCAAGCCAATTGCAGGGGGTTCATCAATAGGTACCAGAATAGCAAACAACACGCACGAACTAGCAAAAGCACTTTCAGAAGTGTTGTCAACACACGACGTGGTACTTGTTGAAGAACGTATTGAAGGAAAGGAGGCGACCGTTGGAATACTTGAAAATTATAGAAATGAAAAACACTATGTAATGCCTGCGGTGGAAATCATTCCACCTGCTGAATCAGGTTTTTTTGCAGCTGACGTTAAGTACAATGGTAGTACTGCTGAAATTTGTCCTGGACGCTTCACCAAGTTGCAGAAGCAGCGACTTGCTGAGGCAGCAAAAGCAGTACACAAGATACTTGATTTGCGTCACTACTCGCGTTCTGATTTCATTGTGACTGATGATGACGTATATTTTTTGGAAGTAAATACACTCCCTGGACTTACAGCTGAGTCTTTATTTCCAAAGTCTATAGATGCAGTAGGTGGAACATACACGGAGCTTATTGAACACTTAATACACCAAGCTGGTAAAAAATAGTATGCATAAACATGATAAACCACTCACCAAGCGTGATATACAAAAACTTGAAAAGAGTCCATTGGGATGGAGTCTTACGGCAAAAAACACTAAGCTTGTAAAAACATTTACGTTTGACACACATATTGATGCTCTTATTTTTATTGCACGGCTTACGGTGCATGCGGAGCTGTTGCAACACCATCCTGACATCACTTTTACCTATGCAAAAGTAAAAATTACACTTACTTCACATGAGCAGAAGACGCTTACAAAAAAAGACGTCGCTCTGCTGTCGCGTATTGAAAAGACACATGCCAAGTTGCATGAAGTGGATAATGATTAGGGTTATTTTCTCTGGTCTAATGGTATACTAGTAGTATTATGGAAGGAACAAGGAATGAACGAGTCATCGTACTCACCGTGTCGTATATTATTGGTCTTGTTACAGCCTATATTGCGTTTGGGGTAACACAATTAGAAACAACGTTTAAATACGTGTATGTTCCTGCAGTACACACTGCTGCAGTTATTAATGCAACTGATACAAATACAGAACTAAATACCGGTATTGTTGCAGAAACAAAAGAAGGTTTAATGTATATTAACAACAATGCACTATACCAACTCTCACTTCGTGGTACTGAAGAGCAAGCAATAACTTCTGATGGATACCATGTTGCAATTTCTGATTACCTTGTTTCTCCTGATGCTTCACAAGTATACTTTTGTGAGGTTGCTTCTTTAGAACTTGATGTATGTCGACCCTTTATATATGACGTTGCGGGTGACTTTGTAACTCCAGTAACACAGTCAGGGCAGCGCATCGCATTTGAACTAGAGCAAGAAGTGTATTGGAATGAAGACGGATCTCTCCACTACTAAGGAAAACCCGCATATGCGGGTTTTTTCTTATCTACATACACATCGCTACTACTATTGACTTCTACAACAAGAATCTTTATTATAGTGCGCACTTGAGGAGTCGTTGATTCTGCAAGTACACATGATCTGTATGAAGATCATACAAGCTGTCACTTACGTGAAGGGCCTGTATGGCAAGCATACAGAACCCATGTTCAGGAAAAATAGAAGTAAACTTCTACTTTGTCCTTCACATGGGCCTGTAGCTCATCTGGTAGAGCGCCGCACTTGCACTGCGGAGGTAGCGGGTTCAAGTCCTGTCGGGTCCACCAAAAGAAAACAACCACCTTTACGGTGGTTGTTTTCTTTTGGGCTGGGTGACAACGGACTTGAAAAGCTTCTGAGGCAAATTCGACCGCAGGAAGAATATGTCCAGAAGGTCTACTGATTCTGTAAGAATCAAGTCCTGTCGGGATGAAAACACTTAGTAACTTATGACCACAATGAGTAGCTGAAGCTTGCGAACAAGGGAGCTGTGTCCCGTGGTCGTTATGAGCGATAGCGAATTACGAACCATCAGGACAAGTCCTGTTTGAGAGAGCACTTACTAGAACTAAAGCGTAACGAAAAGTTATACTTTGTAACTTGTAACCCACAAATATTACAAAACATATATTGAATCGTAAACCTCAAGTCCTGACATTTATGAATAACTGGCGAATCAATGTATATGGCATTATACTATTAATATGTTTACTAAAACCGATATCACCAAAGACAAAAACGGCAGGTACTCAGGAACATGTAGTCGGTGTGGACACAAGTCGCACTTTAGGTCTCAATATGAAGGCACCGCCCAAGTTAATGATGATTATGGCAACGTTCATCCATATTCAGTAACTTTACTTGAATGCCCTTGCGGTGAATTTCTTCTTCTTGAGTCTGATGTTAATTATGAGAATTACTACGTGACTCCACAAACTTCAGAAAAAGAGAAGCCTGACTGGGTTCCTGAATATCTTGAGGATGATTATACTGAATTTACTCAAGCGAAAAACTTAAATATGAATAACGCTGTTGTCGCTCTAGCTTCAATTGTTGTTGATAAGGTGTTAAACTCGAAACTTGACTCGAAATTTCAGAAAAAAACTATCGGACCAAAGATAGAACATCTGTTTAAGTCTGGTGCTTTAGACAATGATCAGTTAAGTTCTGGAACTATTATGCGACTAACTCGTAACGATGTTTTGCACCCTAAAACAACATCTGTACCTCCTACTGACGAAGAGATTGAGTTACTTTATGAGGAGGTAGTTTACTTTCTCGAACGTGAATTTAAATTTAGATCTTCTAGAGCTTTACCAGCACCAGCAGGTAGCAAATAATCCATGACCCTCATCCTCATCCCAATCTTACTCATCTTCCTTATCCTCGCTTTAGTGCTTGGTATAGTCTTCATCATCAAAAACAGCCCTGAAGACGAAGCAGCTGAAAATCATGATATCTAACCCACAAAACATCCTGCTCATAGCATTTGCTGCAGTAAACGTCCTTGCTTTCTTCATCCTTGCGTACGATAAACGCAAGGCGAGACTCAGTCACGGACACAGACGTACGCCCGAAGGCTTTATTTTCTTCTTAGCAGCTGCGTTTGGAAGTATAGGTGTGTATCTTGGCATGCATGCGTTTCGTCACAAAACACGGAAGTGGTACTTCCAGATTGGTATCCCATTACTTATTCTACAAAACATAGCAACGATCTATCTCATTAGTATTTTATAAAAGAAAAGCAGCGCTTGTGCGCTGCTTTAATAGTTTATGTTGTTTACCTCATGCAATGTAAGTGTCTCATCAGCCATGGCATTCTCAAGAAAATCAGGAAGATCTATAAAAATTACCAAAAGTTCAGATAGCATCCAGGCTCGTTTTTCAAGACCAGATAACTTTGGATTCTTGTTTGCCTTCTCCAAGAGTTGTGCGGCATGTTTGCATATACGTTCCTGAACCTGTGCTGTTGCAAGCTGTGCAAGCTTACATTCGGAATCACTGTAATCATTAATGGTGCAGAATTTTGCACAAATATCAACAGCTTGAATGATAAGCACCTCACAAAAAAGCTGCTTTGCTTTTTCTGTACCACCGTCACAGTACTGATCAACTGCACTGCTGAGATGTTCTCGGATCTCAGTGCCAGAAAGCGGACCGTCTTCAACAGAAAGAACGTTAAACATTTCGAAAAGATCCATAACAAATTCTCCTCGTTGCTCTTTCAACCATAGCATACTTTTAAACAGCAGTATCTAAAAAACTGCCTTGCGGCAGCTTTTCTAGTCTTGAAGAAGTTCTTGCAGCTTCTGATAACAATCAAGATGATCAGTTACTGCTACGGTATCAATAACTCCTATAACAAATTCGTCATTACCTCCAGGATAGAGACCGTCGCCAAAGTAGACACATTCGTCTTTATTCCACCCCATATGATCAATATACTTCTGAACGTTTGTGCCTTTGTGGCGGTTTTTAGGTATATAGTCAAAACTTGTTGATCCGCCAATAACGACCATCATGGTTTCTGACGCAAACGGATGCTTTTCCAGCATTGCGAAGCGCTTTGACGCGTCAGGATCAGCAAGCTTGGTGAAGGTGAACGGATTTATCTCGGCGATAGAATCCGTTTTCACGCCGAGAAGGCGAGGTCGCTGGGATTGGTGGGATGCTCGTCCATGGTCAGAGCCCCAGCTCGCTGAGCGAGGGCGCGTCGTCCGGCCGCCGGCCCTGCGGCCAGTGGAACAGGCGCTCCGAC
>JAUIFS010000029.1 GCA_030430425.1 bacterium
GCGCATAAATAAGCTGCGTGCCCCAAGACGCTCGAAGCAAGTACACTGTATACAGCACATGACGCACAACTTTAGGCAGGTGACGAACAGAGTTAAATGGCAACACCTGTAGCTCAACACCGTATGCAGGTAGTTGTTCTTCTAGGGTGCGGACATACGTAGCAGGACCGCCTATCTCTGGTGGATAGAGCGGTGTTGCTATCACTATCTTTTTTATTCCTCTTTTTGTTCCCATGTTGCGATGAGTTCAGCAAACTCTTTAAAACTCCCCACGCGCTGGAACTCCAGCATGGTTGGTGCGCCATCTGGACTTCTTCCGACACCTTTGTGCTCCCGGTCCATCCATACTGCGTTGATGCCCAGCTCTTTTGCTACACGTACATACTGCTCCCGGTCATCTACAAAAACCATTTGGTCACCACATTCTTTCTGGAGTTCTGCAAGCACCTCACTTTTTTCAGCCCCCACAACACGTACGTGTTCTTGTGGAATATACTGTGTTACCCCTGAGCGAATAATTTTCTCAAGCTGAAACGCACGCTGTTTTTCTAAGTCGGTATTGTTTTCAGCAACAATACTTGATGCTGAGGACACAATCATGCATTGCGCTCCATGCTCTGTAATGAACGCTAACGCTCCAGGGAACACTAAGTCTGCAAAAGAAAACTCTGGGTCGGCTTTTGTAATTGTTTCAAAGACATCGAGTCCACGTTCTGACTCGGGAATAGACAGTTCTTCCATCTTTGCTTTCAGCGCAGTGGTGTTAAAAAGTACTTCGTCAAAGTCGAGAATGTATTTCATATTGTTATGATAGCAAGTTATAGACAATTTCAGCCATCTTCTTCGAGTCGCCACGTACGAGGCTTCGTTGCAGCACGTCTCCTTCTTTGCGCTGCACAGGGGTGCTGTCGAGTAAGTCTGCACGAACAATGTTGCAAGCAACTTCGTTTACATCGTCTACCACCGGGTACTGGTGTGCTTCTGCATACTTTTGCAAAAGATGTTCTGGCACCGTTGCCGTGTTTACCACAACCGTGTCTGGTGCGCGCCCCACATACTTCAACACCTCTTCAATGTGCCCTTTTGCGGTGAGGTTGTGGGTCTGTCCTTCTTTGGTCATCAGGTTTGTGAAGAAGACAAACTGTGCTGATGACGCCTGAATGGCTTCCGACACACCTTCCACCACACAGTTGGCAAGCAGGCTGGTGTAGAGGTCACCCGGACCAAGTACGACGAGGTCGGCATCGCAAATAGCATGCTTTGCTTCTTCCGTGATACTTGCCTTTGGCTGGGTGCACAGCTCTACAATATGGTGCCCATGCCGATCTTCTGCGGGTTCATCGATTGCATGCTCTCCTTCCACCACCACGCCATCGTCGTAGGTTGCGACGATATGCACCTGATCCTCAGTTACCGGCAAGACCGTCCCACGCACACGTAAGATGCGTGAGGCAACTTTCACTGCCTCAAGCTCAGAACCAAGCATATCGGTGAGTGCAACCAAGAGGAGGTTTCCGAGGTTGTGTCCATTAAGCCCCTCACCTTTTGCAAAGCGGTAGAGAAATAGTTCACGAAGCAACTCGTCGTGATTGTCGACATCGGCAGAAAGTGCCGCAAGCGCCATGCGTACGTCACCCACCGGTAGCTGCCCAAAATCGTCCCGAAGCCGTCCAGTTGAACCACCAGAGTCAGCCATGGTGATAACTGAAGTCACCGCAATGTCCTTATACCTTTTTAAACCGCGGAGCATTGGGTAAATACCCGTACCACCACCGAGAACCACCACTGATTTCTTTTGTGTTTTATCCAACATAATGAACACTTACTAAAACATCATATATCGTAAAAAGATACCCCTGTATGTGACTAGAACCTGTCTTGGTAAAAGTGCAAGTTCTGCACTATTGCACCCCTGCCTTCGCTCCCTAGGGCTGCCCTAGGGAGCGGGGTTTGGTTCTGTGAAAAGTGGGGTGAACACCTTTGTGTGCATGTCTGAGGCAATAAGTTCCCAATCGTACTTCTGGCACGCCATCTCTTTTGCCTGAGCCACCGTCGTTGCTGTTTTTTCTGGATGCTCTGTAATGTCGCGCACTGCCGCAGCAATGTCCTCGGGACTATCAGGGCGCACTGCCCAACCGGTTGTTTCTTTCTCTGGATTGCGCTGTGCGTCAAACAAAAAGTCAGCAATACCTCCCTCTTGCGTTGCGATCACGGGCAGTTCTGCTGCCATCGCTTCCACAAAGGAGTTGCCCATACCTTCACTGCGTGAGGGGCGAATGAAAATATCGCACGCCTTGAGGTACTGTGGCATGACTGCGTGGTCTATGTATCCAAGCAGATGCACGCGCTTTTGTAGACCAAGCTCTGCAATCAGTGCGCGCAACATAGCCTCATCGGGACCGGTGCCATACACCACAAAGTGTACGTGCTGTGGAAGCTGTGCCATTGCGCGCACAACGTCATCAATACCGTTTTTATGTACGAGACGTGAAGTCGTCACAAGAAATACGTCGCCTTCTTTCTTTCCGAGTTCTTTCTGTGCAGCTGCGATCTCCGCTGGAGCATAGGTTTGCGTGAAATGAGCGATGTTCACTGCGTTTGGTACGAGCACCGGCTCTCCGGCAAAACCTTTTTGCTTCGCCCATGTGCCTAAGAAAGTGGAAATAACTTGTACCATGTCAGCAGTGGTAAATGCTGCATCAAACTTCTTGCCGAAGATGCGCATCTTTTTTTCGATATATTCAGGAGGGTCGCCCTCTTGCAAGGTCAGTACGTACTGTACGTCGGGAAACTTTTTCTTAAACATTCCCGCAGGCACGCCGCAGCTGTGCGCCATCATCGCCCAGATGCCATCGAAGTGGTATTGCTTATGGAGTTGCTTCGCTTTGTAGTATGCGCAGAATTGAAAGAAAAGTTTGTTCAGGTGTAGCGGCAGCTTGCGCAAGTCAGCCATGCTGGGGTTTTTTGTCGCGAGACCAATGCGGTGTACCATCACGTTGCCTATCTGTTCTTCTTTGGGAAGGGTGCTGTCGTACCGGTTGCACACTAAGTGAAACTCAAACTTCTCTGAAGGAAGTCGGTCGGTGATTTCTTTAAGTGCTACTTCTGCTCCTCCGATATGTTTTGGGTAGTACCCCATGGAGAAAATGAGTATTTTCTTTTTTGTCATGGAAAAACTGTAGCATAAAAGAAAAAAGGCCGCACGGTAGTGCGGCCTTTTGATCATTCAACGATTTTTGGAACAACGAACAACTTGAAGTACAGCACCGCCGTTGCAAGACACCAACTTCTTGTTGATGCACCTTCGAATTGTCCGACACGAATCATATCTTCCATTTGAGGTACAGAGAAGAATTCCGCCTTGAAAATTTTTTCTCCATAATCCTGACGAATCCTTGAGATTTTTGCCATATCAACAGGCACTGCAACCCAAGGACTCCGAGAACGCACGATGGTTTCATTGGGAATCGTATCCGTTGCAACAACCCATGGCGTACCTGCAAGAACACGAGCTCCTGACTCTTCACCAGCCTCACGACAACCAGCCGCAACAAGACCTTCGTCAGTCTGCTCTGCATACCCACGTGGCGGACCCCAAAAAAGTGGAGCATCCTTGCCATCAAGTTCTGCTGCAGTATCTCGCTGTTCTTTGACGAGGGCTAACTTTGGGATGTTGCTCTGAACATCCACACCATACGTCAAAGTAATCACGTGATTACCTTCTTCGACGACGGCTTTATTGAAGAGGAAATGTCCATTTTCGTCACATATGGCGACATCAACAATTTTGCCAAATGTGCCACCGTCCATCCCCCATGGTGTGTGTGACCAGTTTCGTTTTGCTTCTTCATCATGAGCAAGCTGTATGTTGTCAATTCGGAACGCAGGCATGGTATGCCTCCTTATTCTTGTTTCTCTAACTATGACAAAAATACCATACAATTTTATGAAGTCAATAAAAAAGGCCGCACGGTAGTGCGGCCTTTTGTTACAGCTTTTTTTCTTGCTCTGTTAAGAACGCGTCGAGTTCAAAACAAAAGTCAGACGCAATCTTGCTTTTCATGAAGGGAATGAGTCGTTTAGCTTGCTGGTGTATGTCCGTTTTGAGCAGACCACCTTTGTGAGGAGGCTCAATGATCACCACATCGGAAGCGTTTGTCCCCGCAACAGACACGTCTGATGCTTGTGCACACACGCGGATGTGCTGAAACACATCATGTTCTTCGCGTAGCTGCAGCGCATCACGCAAACAACGCATAATGTGCTCTGGCGAAGATACAAGCACAACCTCTTGGATACCTGCATGTATACAATACGTAAACGCAGCAAGAATCTCTGCGGGGGTATTTGATGCCTCTGTTTCCAAAAAGATACTGTTCCGCAGATACGTTTCCCAAAACGCCGCGCTTGAATGCAGAAGATGTCGCACCTCTTCAAGGTGTGCCTGCAAGTACTTAAGCGTCCATTCCCCTTCGGAGAGACCCTCAAATGCAGAGCCTCCGGCGCCAATTTGTAGCACCATATCTCCACCACCATCACAGATACGTAGTGCTGTAGGAACACGTCCGTAAATACCATTCATTGGGTCACCCCAAATCACAGCCTCCCAGTTTGGAACATCCAGATGGCAGCCGTGAACTAACACGAATTTTTTTGGCATTGCTGCCTCCTTTGTCCAGGATTTTCTATCTACAAGAAAAATACCACAAATGTGCTACTTGTCGATAGTTTTCTCAGCCACACGCTTTAGCAGCATATTTGAGTATGCAAAGCGCACCTGGTTGGCAAACGCGTCTCCCGACCCAATAGAGCGGATGAGTGTCGTGCGTTTTGAAAGTGAAATGGCCTTTTGTGCTTCGCGGGTGTCGGTTGCGTATACTTGGTCTGCTTTCCCTAGTACTGCCTTCAACACAAGACGTACGTACCAACGGATATTTCCAAGCTTTTGGTCAGCCAAGGTGATGAGTAACGGCAGTTTTTTTGTCTTGCGGGTAAAGAGTGCTGCAAGCGCACCATAGCTTGCAAACAACGCCCAGCGGAACATGTACGTATGCTCCGTTTGCAGGGTGCGCGCTACGCGCGCACCCATAAACGGCAGCAAGTACTTGTCGAAACGATACCCATACCCCACGCGATACAACGATACGTTTGGAATATCGCAGCTATCTCCCATGGTGTCTTTTGAAAATTTAGTGGTGATCACGTCGAAGTGTACGTTTGGCATCGCTCGCATAAGGTCACACAATGCATGTTCTGCAGCGCCAGCGTGTGGGAAAAACGTCGTCGAAAATACCTGCACCCGCTTTTCTGCATGGTGCACTTCACCAATTTCCTCTTTTACCTTCGTCACCCAAGCGGTCAAGGTATGCTTACTTTGCCACCCGAGTGCTTTGGTGCGGGTGTTTTCTACCCCTGAGGTAAGTCGGTTTCCCTTTCGTTCTGGCATCATGAGTGTTTCTCCCCCAAACATGTGTGCGACTTCCAATACAGAGTGCGAAACATCTGCACCAATACCGTACCCATCTCCCTGCCCTTTCTCTCCAACCAAGATGAGTCCATTTACAATATCTGCGACGTGTGTGAAGTTACGTGTCTGTGTTCCTGGCGCAGTGATCGTGAGCGGTTGTCCGTTGCGGTGTAGCTCAGTGAAGATCCGCACGAGTGTTCCATACGGGCCAGACATTTCTCGGGGACCGTATACATTATAGAAATAGGTAATAGCGTATTGCAGACCAAACCACGTTGCGTAATTTTGTACGAGCTCCGTGTTGGTCGCCTTTGTCCATGCGTACGGGCTTTGGTCACGCCCTTCACCGTTGTCAGCAAATTTTGTTGAACTTCCCGCGTATACAAGCTTGCAGTCTTTTCTGCGACAAAACTCAAGTACCGCAAAGGTACCCGACTTGTTTAGGTCCCACACGAGCTCTATGTCTTCAAAACTTTTTTCGGTACGTGCATACTCACCCAAGTGGAAGACGAGGTCGGGTGTCTCTGGCACTAACGCTTCTATGTCTTTTGTGTGCCCAGTGCGGTATGTAACACCTTCAATATGGTTTTCGGGGGTGCCGGTAAAATAGTTATCGAGTGAAATAACACGATTGCCCTCTTTAACCAGCCGCTCGCACAAGTGCGACCCGACAAAACCAGCCCCACCCGTCACAAGCACTAATTTCTTTTTTTCATGTATTTGCGTATCCATACTACGTGATCATTTTGTAAGTCCGGTGAAATACGATTGTTTTTTGCTGCTGCGTTGTCATAATTCGCTTTATACTACCAGAAAAAAGATCAATAAGTTGCAGAGATCTTTTGTTTATAACTCCAGGTACAATATGAAATCCTCTAGTACTATAAAACTATATGAAAACAGACTCACAACACCTACAATCAACATCTCTTTCATTTTATAAGAAAAGAAAATTCTGGGCAGTTATATTTTTTATCTTTTTTGTTTTTTCAACAGTATTTGCTCTATACGCAATGCATGGATCTTGGAGTAAACTTTTAAGTAATTTAAACAATGTATATTCCATAGTAACCATATCCTATGGAGCAACTTTATTTAGATTTATTTTATTTGATTTATTTACTAAGTATGGCGGATATATAGGCTCATCAATATATTTCTTATCAATACTATTCTTAGGATACAAAACATTTCAAAAGCAAACTGTCCTTTTGCGTTACCCCATTCTTCTCTCAATACTATATATAACCGGAATGATTACCTCAGTACTACTCATCGGCTCACTTTCGTAATGTCCTTAAAAGAGCGTCAATACTCACCCAGATTTTTTGAACTGTTTCTCGCTGAGTTGCGTCCATATCCGAATACATAAGCGCTAATTCTTCAAACGCATTCACTAGTTTTGAAAGTTCTCCAATTGGAATAGACGAAGTTGCAGACCCTAACACTTCTGGAACTAGAGTTTTTTGACGGACAATCCGAGTTCCATAACTTCGTGTCTTCTTCTTTTGTACGAGAACAGGCTCTGTTGAAGTTCCTGTTTCTTCCCCACCTTCTAATGCAACCAAAGCAAGTGCGTACCGTGAAAAGTGTGTGATGTTAAACGTTGCTGTTTGTGTCGTACTATCGAAAGTTGCCGGGAAATACGTCCACGTATTTAACGTAGGGTCATAGTATGCCCCCACAATATTTGACTCAGTATAGCCGCGGTCTTCTACTTCATCAAGATCATAAGGAAGTGTTAGCTGTGCCGAAAAAATATTTTCAGGGAGTGTGGTTTGAATATCCCAAAAATGCGGAAGCACTTCCGAATCGTTTGGCAATAAACCAAAAGTTACCACCTCATTGTGCGGAGACAATTCTATTGTTGTCCCTTCTGGGATAACAATATCAAATACAACAGATATCTCTTGCTCAGGAAATAGCACCTCAAGTGTTTCTGTATCGAGAGTTGTTCTGACAATTTTATCAATACCAGCCCATTGAACAGGGTTTTCAAAACGATTATGACCACTAACCGCAGAATATTTCGGACCAAAAGGACCACTATCACTATTCAGTATATCAACTTGATCTGCTCCCCACTTTCCTTGATACTCATCCCAGACGACATCTTCTCCATCAATATCACTAAAAGTATCTATCATCAAATGATCTCCATCTATTGATGTCCTGTCTACACCTAACCCAGTATTGTGTTCTCCTCCATTGTTGTTCGGATAATTTGCATGTGATCCTTGCGCTACTAATGAAATAACCTGGTCTCCATCTTTTACAACCTCGTCACCTCCCCATTCACGCCGCACAGAACTATACTGCAGAGGATTTAGTACTTCATTTTTTCCGTCATTATGGTGTGCTGAATACGCTACGTATTTAGGATCTTCATCATCCAAAAAAACAAATATAGACTCCCAATCTCCCTCATGGTTATTAGTAAAAATATCATCAGATACCTCGCCCCAGTTATTCATTGCATAGAAGTACCAGTACTGAAGCACAGTGAATCCACTATCAACCATACGTCGGTAGTATGTTACGGGAGCACTATTTGTTTTTGCGTACACAGCATGCGCAGCACCAACTTCCATAGACTTTGCATTGTTTGGATCACTAAACGCAAGATACATATCGCTTGTATCGACTCCGGAGTCTATAATGTTTTCAAACTCCTCAAACGTTAATGAGCTTGAAGAATACAACTGTGTATCAGCACCATCTTTGCTCCACAGCGCGCTAGCTTCTACAAAATGCTCAACATCCATCGGGAAATACTCTTCTCTAGGGTGGAAGTATAAGACGGGAGCATACTGAAGAATCAGCTCGTCGATTACTGGCTCTGGCTCTGGTTCAGTAACCTCAAATGTAATACGTGTGTAGTTTCCTGCAGCAGCGTGTGCAATTGGGGTAATAATTGCAAAAAGTTTTTCAGAAAATGTTTTTGTCAGTATGAGTTCTTCTTCTATGAGATAAAAAGAGTACGTGCCTGTGGTAAGGGTGGTTGCTTCTCCAAGATACGATACCGCAATATAATCTGCATCTCTATGTGCATAAAGCGTACCAAA
>JAUIFS010000030.1 GCA_030430425.1 bacterium
CAAAAGTTCCGACTCCCGCACCTGGGGAGTACTCCAGCGGGAAAATATTATCGGTCGTGCCTTTCTTCGCCTCTTCCCCTTCACTGAGCTTGACCTATTCCCAGGTGCGGAAGTATTGGCGGGAAGCAACATAAGCGACGTTAGTAGCAATTAACACCTATCATTATGGACATTACTGCAACAGATTTTCTAAAACAAGCAACAAGTACCGCCGAATATTTTGGCTTCAAGAGTGTTGATGAGCTCAAAAAACACCCCCAGTGCAAAAGTTGCAGTAAAAAACTTGACCATACTGCAACCGCACAACTCCGACGTAACGATGCACTATATGGAATGCTTACCTGCGGTATGAACACCTTCTGTGACGCAAAGCTCCACGAAATTGAAGATCCTATTCTTTTTTATACCGTAGAGCAAGTACCGCGTTCTGGCGAAGCAGCGCTCTCATTGCAGGTGTACAATGTTGAAAAAAGTATTGCTGAAGCGATTCTTATTCAGGCGAGTAAAGCACTCGTGAACGACCTTGGGTATACCAACCACTCTGTTCGCATAAACTCTCTTGGCGACCGCGACTCTTCAGTACGGTATATACGAGAGCTTACAAACTATCTCAAAAAACGCATGGACGAGATGCCTGAAGCTGCACGTGAACTAATGAAGGAACACACGCTTACCGCACTAGCACACCTTATCGAAAAAGAGCATGACCTTGCATACAAGACACCAAACCCGCTTGAATACCTTACCGATGCAAGCCGAAAACACTTCCGGGAGATCATCGAGTATCTCGACATGGCTGACACACAATATGAAATAGATCCAAAACTTATTGGACATCATGAATGCTATTCTGACGCTCTTTTCTCTATCGATCTCCTTGATGACGATGGCGGACGTCTTTCTGAACAACCTCTCACCGTTCGCGGCGGACGCTATAACGAATTTGTATACCAAAATACAAAACGACAAATTCCTGCTGCAGGAGCAGTAGTTGTACTACACAACAAAAAAGCTCCTGCACGTGTACCGCGGGTAAAGCTTTCTACACCTTCAGTGTATGTGGTACAGCTTGGCTTTGGACCAAAGATCAAAAGCCTCATACTTGTAGACGAACTGCGTAAAGCAGGAATCAATGTACACCAAAATCTCGCAAGCGATTCACTTTCAACACAACTGCGAGACGCAGAAAAGCGAGAAGTTGAATACACGATCATTATCGGACAAAAAGAATTTGTTGAAGATGGAGTTATCCTTCGCAACATGTCCGCACGCACCCAAGAACAAATTTCAACCGACGCGCTCCTCACCAAGCTTAAGCGTTCACCAAAAGTTCCGAGTGGCACCACATAATAAAAAGCCGCGACTACCGTCGCGGCTTTTTTATTTATCCATGCGGATTATAGATATCAATTGCACGTTCACGATCCACAGCGAGCAGAGCCTGCTCTTCTAGGAACTGCCTTTTCTCTAGCGTAGTTGGGCAGCGCGCAGAGAGCGAGGTAACACCACTACCGTTCGGATGTCCATGTGCACACAATGTCACCACGCGATTTTCAAAAACAGAACCACGTCGCATGTGATCAGCAACCAAAATTGACATACCTGCCCGCAACACAAATAACTGCTGTTTACACATTGAATAAACGGGACCAGCACGCATAACTCCATATCGCTTCACAGGCGTATGGTCACAATAAAAAGCTCCTGGAACATAATTTTTATCCTGTACAGACCAACCAAATGGAAGATCGAGTGTCAAAGCATCAATCATAACAAGCACTTGGTTATTCATACTTACCTTACGAATGCTTTGCGACGACACAGCACAAGTACATGTGCACCACTCACCCCGCACAAGTAAACCATCGCTGTCTACATCGGCACCTTTTTTACACCTGCAGCCATCAACAGTTGCCTTCACTTCATACCTTGGTCCCAAACCATCAGAAAGACAAACCATTCTTTGATGTCCCATTATTTTTAATGGGATGCCCTTTTTGAACAGCGCATTTGAGAGACCGAATCGAATGCAGTTGATTTTTCGAACAGATCGGTAAAACGCCCATTTTTTACGAATATCCATACAATCTTCCTCCTGAGACAAATCTGTTCATATCTAATCAAAATAGCGTATAAAATGCAACAAAATAAAGCTTGCACTCGCTGACGCAACATGCTATTCTTTCGCGCACATATGGCAACAAACGTCCAAGTAGAAAAGAATAATAACGAAAGTAGCGCAAACGTAATCCGTCGCTTCACAAAGCGAGTTCAGGGTTCAGGAATCATTCCTCGAATGCGAAAGAACCGCTACTTCGCTCGCGTTAAAAGCGAAAACGTACGTAAGGCAGGTCGCCTTAAAAAGCTCAACAAAAAAGCTGAGTACGAGATGCAGTTAAAACTCGGAAAGATTCAAGAACGAACTGGTCGACGACGATAACTTATCCTAAAAAAACCGCTCTACAGGCGGTTTTTTTAGTGCTCATGATGGTATACTAGTGCCAATATGGACACATTTACCATAACTGCAACAGCAAAAAGCTATCCAAAACTCCCCTATGAAGACATCAAGAACGATATTCTTGGGAAGCGATACTGTCTTTCACTCGCGTTTGTTGGGGGTACGCGTGCCCAAAGGCTAAATCAAGCGTATCGCAAAAAAACATACACACCAAACGTGCTTTCTTTTCCTCTGGACAGTACTACTGGTGAGATTTACATCACACCAACCATTGCAAAAAAAGAAGCAAAGAAGTTCGACATGACTCCAAAGGGATATATCGGCTTTTTATTTATCCACGGATGCTTGCATCTTAAAGGACTTGACCATGGTGATACAATGGATACAGCAGAGATGAAGTATTGTAAAAAATATAACCTCCGCTAAGCGCATATGTCAGATAGAATTATCACAGGAATTGATGTTGGAACCTACCAAGTTAAAGTGGTAATTGTTCGTGTGCCCAAGTCAAAGGATGATCGTGTCTTACCGCAGATTATCGGTACCGGGTACGCAGAGAGCCGCGGATTACGCAATGGATACATCATCAACGAAACAGATGTAGTACGCAGTGTCCGAAGTGCAGTAGCGCAAGCAGAGAAAGCAGCAGGTGTCGAAGTGAAGCGTGCGTATGTCGCCATGGGCGGCATTGGCATTGATGAAATCACTTCACGTGGTGAAGTGATCACCACGCGTGCAGACTCTGAGATTACACATGTCGACCTCGAGAAAGCAATGCAAGACAGCGAAGAACGTATCCTTGAGAATATTCCAAACCGTAAGGTGCTTCACGCTATTCCACTCACCTACCATGTTGATGGTGAGGTTGTACTCGGAAAACCACAAGGCATGCACGGCACCAAACTTGAGGTTGATTCCCTTTTTATAACGACGTTTGAACAGCACCTCAATGACCTGGTAAATGCTATTGAAAGCACTGGGATCGCTGTTGAAGACATTATGGCATCATCGCTCGCAGCAAGCTTTGTGATGCTTACCAAAGCGCAAAAGCGTGCCGGCTGTGTGCTTGCAAACATCGGTGCAGAAACAGTGTCTATTGTAGTGTTTGAAAACAGCACACCTATTTCACTGAAAGTCTTCCCTATTGGCTCAAACGACATCACTAACGACATCGCGCTTGGCTTGAAGATACCTCTTGAAGAAGCTGAGAAAATCAAACGTGGTGGTATGAGTAGCACCAACTATTCAAAGCGCAAGCTCGACGAGATCATTGCAGCGCGACTCACTGACATTTTTGAACTTATTGATGCACACCTCAAAAAAATCAAGCGAGACGGGCTACTTCCTGCAGGTATCATTATCACTGGTGGCGGCTCAGGGATCGCAACCATTCAAGACCTCGCACGCGCTTCATTAAAGCTCCCGTCACGTATTGCAACGCTTGACCCAGGACAGAACGGCAAGATTCGCGATGCGTCATGGGCAGTGTCCTACGGACTGTGTATGTGGGGAGCAAACGACGAAGAAGATGACAGTCCTATCGGCATTGCAAAGCACACCAAACACACCGTCATCCAGTGGCTCAGTCAATTCCTTCCTTAAAATACTTATCAATGACCATAAAAACTCTCTTTTGTGAAACACACGAAAGAGAGTTTTGTCAATATGGTGACAGATAGTTTTGATGCGTGTATGATGGTGAACATATTAGAAAACCTATTTTAGGGTGTGAAATGATCAAAATCATTTCATCATACTTTGTTGCGCACCGTCTGAAAGGATGAAGCGGCACCGACAAAGCATGCAGCGCCTATAAGGTGGGGTCAGGTTTGAGGTATTAAAGATTATATATGGAACAGATTAAGTCAGACGTAGAGTCATTTGCACGCATCCGAGTAATCGGTGTGGGAGGTTCAGGAAACAACGCCGTGAACCACATGATAGCCAACAAAATCAAAGGTGTTGAGTTCATCGCAATCAACAGTGATGCACAAGATCTACACAATTCTCTAGCCAAGAAAAAGATCCATATCGGAAAAAACCTTACACGAGGTCTTGGAGCTGGTGGTAACCCTGAGATGGGACGAAAGGCAGCGGAAGAAACACGCGAGGAAGTCGCAAACTCTCTGAAAGGTACCGACATGATCTTCATCACCGGAGGTATGGGTGGAGGAACCGGTACTGGAGCTGCACCTGTCGTTGCAAAAATTGCACGAGAAAGTGGTGCACTTACCGTTGGTGTCGTTACCAAACCATTCCTCTTTGAAGGACAGGAACGCATGCGTCTTGCCATGCAAGGTATCGAAGAACTTAAGAAAGAAGTGGACGCACTGATCACCATTCCAAACGATCGTCTGCTTGCTATCGTGGACAAAGAAACCACGGTGAAGAATGCGTTCGGTATGTGTGACGATATTCTCAAACAAGCGGTAGAAGGAATTTCTGACCTCATCACCATGCCTGGTATCATTAACGTTGACTTTGCTGACATCCGTTCTGTTATGGAAAATGCAGGATCAGCACTTATGGGTATTGGTATGTCTTCTGGAGAGAAGCGTGCAGAAGAAGCAGCACAAGGAGCTATCAACTCTCCCCTACTTGAAGTTTCTATCACAGGAGCCAAAGGTGTGCTCTTTGCCATTGCTGGAGGTGATGACTTGGGAATGCTCGAGATCCAAGACGCCGCACGTGTGATTACTGAGTCAATTGACCCACATGCAAAGGTTATCTTTGGAGCAATCCGTGACGAAAAAATTAAGAAGAATGAACTTAAGGTGACAGTAATCGCAACCGGCTTCCCTGAAGAAGGAGAACATGCACAAGGAGGTTCAACCGTTGTACGTACTCCCATGGGACGTAGCCCAGAACCAGAAGTTGAACAGGAAGAAGAAAGTCGTGGTCGCATCTTCAACTCACTTTCTTCACCACGAAAGAAAGAAGATACTGGAAACGAACCAGTTCCCGCTGCAGAGCCAGCACGGTCATCTGAACCAGTGCAGTCAAAGGTAAACACCGAACCGCGACCAGTAGACCCAATTGATGAAGAAGACGATGAGGATTGGGGTGCGGTTCCGGCCTTCTTAAGAAGGTCAAAGCTTAAGTAAGCTTTGACGGAACCGCAAGGCGGAGCGTTATGAATCGCCCCTTCCTAGGGCGATGAATCGCGAGCCGTGACGACAGGCACTTAGTAAAATAACCCCATACGGGGTTATTTTATTTAGTGACCTGTGTCGGTACCGGTCTTTCTCCGTCGTTCAAAGCTAAAGTAATTTAGCTTTGACTAGCAAAAATACTGCACTGCCGCGCGCAGCGATCTGAGGAGCACCTTCCCTGGCACGTCGAAGCAGCGAGCCGAGGTCACGAGCACTTACTAGAACTGGAGCGTAGTGAACAGTTATAGTTAGTGATTTGTAACCTGTTCCGGCATTCAAAAATAAACAAAAACCACCCGCAGCCAATGGCTGCGGGTGATTTTTTTTACTCTATCGAACACACATTCCCCGGACATGCCGGCTTGTATTCAGGCTGTGCAAGTACTCCTTTATCAAGCAAGAAATTATATATCTTGCAGCCAACACAAATACCAAAACTAGTCTCAAGAAACATAAACGTCAAACATGTCCCACAGATGATAAGGTTTGGAAGCCCTTGTACTCCAAAGCCATACAAAAGTACCATCATTGTTCCAGAAAGTGTCAGTCCTATTGCCCAAGCAAAGCGTTTCTGTATAGCCCCCACGTATTCAGGAGCTTGCTTGCGCACAATAAAGTTTGCAATCGTTGAAATTGGTGAGAACTTTGTTCCCACCACAACCTTCATGAGAAAATCAAAAAAGAAAATTGCTACAAAGATTTGAATAAATAAAAATTCCCGTAAGTAAAATACTTGAAAGAAAGCAAAGAGCCCTAAGACAAACATGATCCCTGCCCCTGCGCGAATTGCCCGCTCGTTAAGCACTGGATACGGCGCTACTTTTCCATGAATGATAAGTCCTGGAATTATTTTTCCATATGTAAAAAAACCTTTTTTCTGTAATGTGCTGTACATACACGCTATGAATTCTTAATGAATGTTTTAATAACCTTTTTTAATTTTTCTGTATCTGCTTCATCGATACAGTTCTCAAGTGCATCCTCTAGGTACACCTGGACAACCGCATGCACCGCCCCTTTCACTGCAAGTAGCTGCGGAATAACGTCGCTACATACTACTTCGTTCTCAATGGATGTTTCTATACTTGCGATCTGCCCTTGAATACGATGCAATCTATCTGTTATTTTTTTCATATATATATTGAATACACCCCATCATACCCCCTAGGGGTATACAGGTCAAGCACACCATGGTATCCTAGTGGAAATTAATTTTAAAGATATATATTCAGACATGTACGACTTGATTATCATCGGTGGTGGACCTGGTGGAACAGCAGCAGGTGTTTACGCATCACGAAAACAGCTAAAAACACTTTTTGTAACTAAAGAATGGGGCGGACAAAGTATTGTTTCTCCTGATATCCAAAACTGGATCGGTACCCCTTCTATTTCAGGAGCAGACCTCGCAAAGAGCATGGAAGATCATCTTCGTGCGTACGCTGGAGAGTTTGTTGCAATCAAGGAAAACACTTTGGTAACAAATGTAGAAAAGAAGAGCGATGGAACTTTTACAGTTACCTTCGACAGCGGCGACACCGCAGACGCACAAGCAGTACTTGTAGCCACAGGTTCAAAGCGACGCCACCTCCCCACTCCTGGCGCAGAAGACTTTGAACACAAAGGCCTCACTTACTGTGCAACCTGTGACGGACCGATGTTTGCGGGACAAGACGTTGCAGTTATTGGTGGCGGTAACGCTGCATTTGAAACCGCAGCACAACTTCTTGCATATGCTAAAAGTGTTACCCTGCTTCAGCGAAGCGACCGGTACAAAGCTGACCCAGTAACTGTTGAAAAAGTACTCTCACACGAAAACATGACCGGTATCCTTAATGCGTCAACAACAAAAGTGTCCGGCGATCAGTTTGTAAAAGGACTTTCATACACTGACACTGAAGGAAATGAACAACATCTCGATGTTACCGGTATCTTTGTGGAAATCGGAATGATTCCAAACACAGACTTCCTCCAAAGCGCGCTCGAACGCGATGAGTATGGGCGTATTGAAATCGACCCATGGACGCAAAAAACAAGCGTTACAGGCATCTGGGCTGCAGGCGACTGTACAAACATCAAGTACCATCAAAACAACATCTCAGCGGGAGATGCGGTGCGAGCACTAGAGGACATTTACGTCCACCTCAAAGCCAAATAATCCAGAATCATCTCATCTATTTCGGCACAACTGCAGCCGCGGCACGCACCGTACCACTACGTACGTCTTGCACCGCGGCTTTGTTGTTTCTCATATCTAAAATAATTCTGGATTATATGTATCTTAGAAAACAATACTCAGCAAACTCGAATCACTTGCAAACTTTTAAAAAACAACTACAGTAGCTTGTAGTTGTTTTTTAAATGAAAGGAGACCTCGATGGATCTCTCCCAGCAAAGAACTAAAGCATTCTACGAGCGGAATGCCCAAACGTATCTAGCCGGACGTGACGCGCACTTTCTCGACGATCAAATAAAGATTTTTAGAGATTATTTTCTGAAATACCAACCAGAAAACGGTGAGTTACTTGATATAGGCTGTGCAAACGGATTGCGCTACCCTTCTTTGAAGCTCTTCCTACCATTTACCCACTACACAGGAATAGACTTTACTCAGACATTCATTCACATGGCACAAGCTAAATATCCAAACCTTC
>JAUIFS010000031.1 GCA_030430425.1 bacterium
CCGTCAGGAACGGTAATTGACTCAACGGTAAACAATCTCAATGGAACCGGTGGGAGCAATATGGTTACTGCTGATCGTGTATCAGGAAAGCTTGGCGGAATGGCGTACAATTTTGATAACAGTGCAAATAGTTATGTAAATATCGGAAGTGATCCGTTGCTTGATAACTTTGGTTCTTCTACAGGTATGACTATGTGTACCTGGTATGAAGAAGATACAAAACCTGTGACGTATCCAATACTTGTAGATAAATCAACCAACGGCGGAAATGGTATGAACTTTTATTTGGCGAGTGGTTCGCTGGGACTCTATTCCGCATATGGTGATTGGGCACAACACGGATATACTCAGGAAGGATGGAAATATCTATGTACATCGTGGGATGGGGTAGATGGTACTTCAGGGATGACTTTGTATGCCGACAGTACTGAACTCAGTGGTTCATCTGGAACCGGCGGTACATTAGATGATTCTACGTATGATATGTGGTTTGGGAATGGTGCTTTAGGCAGTAATCCGATTGATGGTCGCATGGACGAACTGCGTCTTGCAAATGTCGAACGCTCAGCTGCATGGATTAAGGCGGAATTCTACAACCAGGCAACAACAACCGATTTCTACAGCACGAGTACTCCTGCGGTGAGTACACTGACGCTCAGTAATCATCCGCAAGGTCAGACTTCTAATGTATTTAACTTGGGAGATGAAACTGATATTGAGTTGTTTGCATTTAGGTTAGCAACAGCAACAGAGAGTGCACTGGTTACCAATGTTGCACTTACACTTACAGGTGCACAGAACGTAACTGATGCGGAACTACTTAATGTAGACCTATATACAGATGTGAATTAAAATGGATCATATGATTCGGGTACCGACACACTTGTCAGTACAGGAGTAGTAACCCTCTCAGGAAGTACGGGAGACATAACCTTCGCAACAGACTTTACGGTTGCTGGTATAGATGCGTATCTGGTGGTAGGTGATACAAATAATATTAAACGTGGGGCACAAGTTACCATGCAACTCTTTGCTACAGACGTGTCTACTACTGCGGTTATGGAGGGAAGTGCATTCTCAGTGACACACCGTCGCAAAGCAGGAAGTGCGGGAAGCTATATTGGTCCGGCTGTGGTAGACGGTGACGGGGTCGTGTCTGGAGGAGAAGTTGCAGCAGGAGAGGAAATTGGAAATGATCCAAACTTTAGTCATGCGTCTACCAGTAGTGGGTCGTGGACTACACCAGAAAATAGTTACGATGGCACTGATGGAACCTATGCAACTGATGCTGTTGGACAGACACACGACTTTACAGAATATGACTTTGTGGTTCCGGGTTCCAATGCAATACAAGGAATTGCCGTTAAGATGGAGGTGTCGGGAACAACTGCTGCAGGAGACATCGGCGTACAACTGTCATGGGACGGTGGAGCCAGTTGGACTGCATCAAAAACAACGCCGACGTTGGCTACTACCGATGCGGTGGTAACGCTTGGTGCTGCTGCCGATACGTGGGGTCGCACATGGAGCCCGTCTGAGTTCAGTAATGTACATTTTGCAGTACGCGTTACGGGTAACCCATCGTCAAACACCGTGCGTATAGACGAACTACAGGTACGTGTGTATCACCAGTCTTCAGGAGGCGGTTCAGGAGGAGGTGGAGCAATATAAATGCACAGCGCCTGTTAAGAAACAATACGGTGTTGCAACAAGTGCGATACAATACATATATCGTGTTTCGGTCTATATTATTTTTTTCAATCACTAGTATCGTTTGTGCAGGAGCAGGTTTTTGTACCTATGCACATGCGGAAACGTTGCCTGTTGCCACAAGTGTGACTATTGCAGGAGTGAATTCTGTGACCGAGGGAATGGTGGTGGTTGCGCGCGAAGCAGCTGGTGTGTATGAAATCTCGAGTATGCCTTCCGATGCTGAGGTTTTTGGCGTAACTGCACAGCGTCCATCGCTTGTGTTTTCACAAGGCGATGGAGAGGTGCCGGTGGTGACCTCTGGCATTGCGTATGTGCAGGTGCAAAACACCAACGGCGCAATACAGCGTGGTGATTTCCTAGTAACTGCTGCTCAGCCAGGAGTGGCTATGCGTGCAGGTGACGAGGACGAGCACGTATTTGCCATAGCACTTGAGCCGTTTGTTTCAAACGACGGTTCTGAAAAAGGTGTCATACAAGCAGAAGTGGGAGTAGAGCGTGCAAAGGCTGCATATGCATTGCGTCAGAAGGCACAGACAGACACTGCACAGAAGACACCGTCTATCATACGAGGCAGTATTGCGACGTTACTTGTTGTGGGAGCTTTGTTTTTCGTGCTGTACAGCTTCCGTGCTGCGTTCTCACAAGGGATTGCTTCAGTGGGAAGGAATCCACGCGCAAAACGATCTATCATGACGCTGTCGTTTGCAAATATTCTTTTCGCGGTATTTTTGTGCGCGATTGTTATTTTTGTCGCTATCGCTATTCTTGTGCTCCCAGTGTAGCGGCAGCGCCTGTGAGTAGATATGCTTGTTTATCGGCTTATGCATGCGGTACTATTACCTATATATGAATATTGAGTTCCTTGGTCTTGAAATTTTAATTGGTGTTTTTGTAGGAGTGCTTATCGCGGCAATCGTGGTGCTTATTATGCATATTCGCACTACGTCGCAGATGAGCAAGCTGACGCTTCCTGCCTACGAGTATGCAATGAAAAAAGCCGAATACGATGCTGAGTCAATTGTTTCAGCAGCAAAGAAACGTGCACGAGAAATTATTGCAGATGCAGAAAAGGAGGGACACAAGGCGATCTCAGGCTACACCAACCAAGCAGCGGAGATCCACAAAAAGTATCGAGAAGTAATTGCAATTCAAACTGATAGTATCGGACAGGCACTGCATAAAGCTTCTGATGTGCAGGTGCAGGCGTTGGAAAAAGTAATCGCCTCTGCAGATGGAATCATTAAAGGGGAACAGAAAAAAATTCTTGATAGTGTTGCAGGAACCAGTAAGCACATGGCACAAATGGCTGAAGAGGCACAGAAGAAAGCACAGGGAACCATGGAAGGTTTGCAGCAGAGTATTGATGAAGCAGGAAAGAAGATTCAGGTGCAGTTGGAGCGTGCAGAAAAGAAAGGTGAGGAAAAACTCGAGAAACACCTTGATTCATTACAAAGTGTCGCTGATGCACATATCGATAAATACGAAGCATCACGAAAGAAACTCGTTGATGCGCATATTGAGCAATTGGTGGAAGCGGTTGCAATGAAGGTGCTCCATACGAAACTACCGGTAACAGAGCATACGTCATTGGCACGAGAGGCGTTGGAAGAAGCTAAGTCGAAACATATCTTATGATCCATGATGTTCAGGGAGTACTCGATCTTATACAGAAAAATACCTACACCGTAGGAGACATGTCACGACGGGTCGGTATTTTACGCGAGTGTCTTGAGACTGTTTTATTTTCCGATGAAACAGGACCTGTTACTGATCGCTGCGTAGCACATCTACAATCCTTACAGGCATCTTCTGATGTTGACGCAGTTATTGCCTGGGGCGCTGAAGTGTATGAATCATTTTCGCAGTCTACTGTAAGTGAGAAAATTATTGCACTGCAAAAAACAATAGAATCCTTGCCGGTATTGACCTTGTATGTACCGGTACCATTTGCTGACGCTGAGCTCGCTGTTGTGGGAGAATGGTGTCGTGAGCACTGTGATCCGCACATTGTGCTCGATATGCATATTGAACCAGAAGTGGTGGGTGGATGTGGTTTTGTGTGGCATGACGTGTACCATGAATTCTCCCTGAAGAGCCGCATGCATGAACAGCGCGGTGTGGTAACAGAACTATTATCGGCATATGAAAAGTAACCAGCGAGAACATGAGGTTGGTTTTGTCACACACACAAAACGATACCTTCTTTCGATAGATGGTTTACCCTCAGCAAAGGTAAATGATCTGCTCACTGACGACGCAGGTAATCTTGCAATCGTGCGATCGCTTGCGGATGATCATGTATCGGCACTTGCGCTTACGTCAGTTGCAGGTGTTGGTGATCGGTATCGATACCTTGCAGGTGATTTTATGTATTCTTGTGGCGATCAGCTTTTTGGGCGCATCATCAATACGCTCGGCGTACCCGTAGATGGTAAGGGTTCGTTGCAGCCAGGAACGGTACCATTGCAACTTGAGTTGGACGCTCCAGGGATTGAAGAACGTGTACCAATTCATGAGCAGCTCGCTACTGGAGTGACCGTTGCTGATCTATTGGTACCGATTGCCAAAGGGCAGCGACAACTTTTATTTGGTCCGATGCGTAGTGGAAAAACAACGTTTCTTACGGAAACGGTTTTGGCACAAAAAGCAAAAGGTACGGTGTGTATTTATGCGGTACTCGGGAAACCGGTGGCTGGGTTACGGAAGGTGACGGACACCATTTTAGCAGGTGAGGATAAAGGGAAGACGATTGTGATTGCTGCGCTGTCAGATGAACCGGCATCGCTCATTGCGCTTGCACCATCGGTTGCGTATTTGCTTGCTGAATACTATCGTTCGCAAGGAGAAGACGTGTTGGTGATTCTTGACGATCTCGATGCTCATGCAAAATACCTACGTGAGATTGGTTTGCTTGAAGGGCGATTGCCAAGTAACGAATCGTATCCAGGAGATATTTTTTATCAGCACGCACACCTCATGGAACGTTCAGGACACTTTAATGAAAAACTAGGGGGCGGATCGATCACGTCACTACCCGTGGTGCAAACAGACCTAAAGAATTTTTCAGACCTCATTCCGACAAACCTGATGGCGTGTACGGATGGGCACTTTTCATTTTCTCCCTCGTTACGTGCGGAGGGAATCTATCCATCTATTAGCATTGAAGAGTCTGTAACCCGTGTAGGACGACAGGCGCAAGAGACGATGCAGAAACAGCTAACGACAAAAATACAAATCCTTCTGGGAAGCTATCGACAGCAGATTGAGTACGCGCAGTTTAGTGCAGATCTTAATGAGCACACGAAGGATATTTTGCGACGTGGGGAAATTGTAGAAGCGCTGATCCATCAGGCTCCCTACAGGTCCGTGCTCCCAGAAAGTCAGGTGCTCTTGTTGGCACTGGTGTTCACAACGTTTTTTGATGGGAGGGATAGCTCATTTGTTACAACACATAAAGAAATGCTGCTTGAGAAATTAAGCTGGGATCCTGCATTTGAAGCGCTGCGCAAGCAAGCGTTGCAAACGGTTGTGTACGATGAATTTATGCAATTACTAGAGGCACAGTTACCTACACTAGAAAGAATATGTCAGCAATAAACGAACTACGAGAGGAGTTGGCGAGCACGGAGACTGCTCAGTTTGTAACCACCATGTTGCGCGATATTAGTGCTACTAAGTTGCAAGCTATTCGTACTGCATATGAAGCAAACGAAAAGTATTTTCTTGAACTGCACGCGCTCATGCAGTTGCTACACACCTACGCTGCAGAGAAGGACATTGCAATACCAGACACCGAAAAAAAACGAGTGCTTGTTGCGCTTACTTCAAATCGTCGTTTCTATGGAACGCTTAATGATGACGTTATTGCAACACTCATCGAGTTACACGCTGCTGACACTACCGCTGATTGCTTTATTATAGGGAATACTGGACAGCAAATTGTTGAGCGATCAGGAAAGCTCTCTATTTCTGCGCATGTGTCGTTTGCAAAAGACGAACCGACTCCGCAGGAGATTCACACCGTAGTAGAAAAACTTTCGCACTACGCAGAGGTAGAAGTAGTTCACCCAACATACGTCAATGCATTTCAACAAAATGCCGTGGTGACGGACGTTACCCATGCTCCTGATCTTTCTGATACACCCACACAGGCACCGTTAGAGTACCTCTTTGAACCAGACATACCCGCAATGCTTGATTTCTTTAAAACACAAATACGCTTGGTGTTGTTTGAACGTATTGTGCTTGAAACACGTCTGGCACTTACTGGTGCACGACTTATGAAAATGCAGCGTGCGCGGGAGCGGACTGAGGAAATGCTTGTTGATGAACGCCGTGTTATTCACAAAGAAATTAGTACAATGCAAAGTATGCGGTTGCTTGAAACATTTACCGGTTTTCGTAACGACAATGCATTATGAGTAGTGTCATAACAAAAACAGAAGATATGTATGTTGGTCGTGTACGTGGAGTACTTGGACAGATTGTTCGTATTGAATGCGATGGAACATACCAACCGCCATTGCGAGAGTTGCTCACGTCTGAAGATAATACACAGGTACGTCTTGAGGCATATGCGTATGAGGGTACGCACACACTCTTTTGTCTGTTGCTGTCAGAAGTGGACACTATCGCACGTGGCGTAAAAATTGTTTCAACGGGTTCGCGTATTACCGTACCAGTTGGAAAGTCAGTGCTTGGTCGGGTGGTTGACCTCTATGGGGAACCAATCGATGGTGCAGGACCTTTAGATGACACGCAGACAAAAGGAATTTATCGTGACCAAGGGACAACGGTAGGGGGGACGATTGTACGCCCAAGTGTGGTGCAGGAAACGGGTATTAAAACAATTGACTTCTTTGTGCCCCTTTTGAAGGGTGGAAAGATGGCACTTGTTGGAGGTGCAGGAGTAGGGAAAACAACACTACAGGAAGAAATCTTACGTAACGTTGTATACGATGGTTCTGGTGTGTCGGTGTTTGCAGGTATCGGTGAACGTATTCGTGAAGGACACGACCTATGGAGCTCACTTACCGAACATAATGTTATTGACCGAACGGCACTGGTGTTTGGACACATTAACAAAAACGCAGCAGTGCGTGCAATCACTGCCGCAACGGCTGCGACACTTGTGGAGTATTTTCGTGATCATGAAAAACAAGATGTGTTGTTCTTCGTAGATAACGTATTTCGTTTTTTGCAAGCAGGGAGTGAGTTGTCGACATTGCTTGGACAATTGCCGTCTGAGTTTGGATACCAACCAACACTACAGTCAGAAATTGCTGAGTTTGAAAACCGACTGTATTCAACGACGGATGCATCGGTAACGTCAGTACAAACGGTGTACGTACCTGCCGACGAGTTTGGTAACCCAGCTGTGTCAGCAACCATGCCCCACATGGATGCAGTTGCAATCCTTTCACGAGAACTTACCTATGAAGGACGGTATCCTGCAGTGGATCCGTTTCGATCAATGTCCACAGCACTCAATCCGAAAACAGTCGGCGAGGATCACTATCATGCAGCAACAGAAGCAATTGAAACACTTAACCAATACAAACAGCTCTCCCGTATTGTGTCTATTGTGGGAGAGGAAGAGCTTTCGATTGAAAATCAAAAACGGTACATGCGGGCAAAGAAATTGCTGAATTACATGACACAATCATTTATCATTACGGAAGTAGAAACAGGTCGAAAAGGAACAAAAGTTCCTCGTGCGGACGTAGTGCGAGACGTACGCGCTATTCTTGATGGGAAGCTCGATCAAGTGCCTCCAGAGAAGTTTTTATACATTGGCGATCTTGTTTCAGCTGGCTTACTTTCTGCATCATGAGTGCCACATTAGTATTACGTATACAATCACCAGTCGCACAGCTGTTTGAAGGTGCGGTGACATCGATAACCGCTGAAAATAGTGAGGGTTTGTTTGATATTTTACCTGATCATGCGCGGTTTATGTCACTCTTGCAAGAAGGGCCACTTACCGTGGGTATGCCCGAAGGAGAACAAAAGACGGTCAATTTTAAAAAAGCATTGTTATTTTTTGAAGACAACAAAGCTACTATTTATGTGCAAGAGCCACTTACAAAAATAGCCCTGTAGTTATACATATATTGT
>JAUIFS010000032.1 GCA_030430425.1 bacterium
AAGTAGCATCGCTGAGACAGACAAAACATCCTCAAAACCATCAAACGTGACTGCTCCTGCGATAAGAATCAGGACTAGGAATAGCCACAACATTCGTTTATCAGTCGTGAAGATACTGACGATGAAACGAACAGCACTTAAGGCGACTACAGAACCTGCTGTGTATTCTCCAAGCAGGAAGAAGTGGGCTGAAATAAGTGAAGCAGCTATCGTAAAGCAAATCAGGATATGCTTTCTGTTCTTGAACTGAAAAGAAGACAAATCAAAAATGAATGCAATTCCAATCAGTATTTGAGATAAAAGAAAGCTAGAAATCATAGTTTATTCTTGTATTGTCCACCATTGTCTGAACTCTGTAGCTTTTCCTTCAGAATTGAGCTTTAGGTAATATGAACCTCTTGATTCGTGCTGAACTCCTGCTGGATCAGAGTAAATAAAGTGATACATACCTGAACCTTCTATTTGACCATCAATAAGAACCTGAATGTCTAGTTCTTTGATGTCCTGGTCATTAATCTCTTGCCAAGCTGATTGTAGTTCCTCCAAAGTTTTAATTGGAGGTAGATATGGATCTTCGTAATAATCAAACTCATCAGCAACAATCTCTTTCAGGGCAGAAATGTCCTTCTCAAGCCAAATTCTTTTTAGTTCGCTGAACCATTTTGTTACGGGTAGTTGGTTCATACAATATCTTGCCAGTACGCTGTAAAGTCATTTCCTTTGTTGAAACCAAGGGATGTGTAGCGATCCTCAAAATGCTCATCTCCTTGGGGTGCATAAACCAGAACCTGAGTATGTCCAAGATCTTTCATTGTTTCAAGTGCCTTCTCATTTAAGAGTTCTGTAATCTCAGACTCATTTTCTTGTTGGACCGCAAAGCGGTACAACCAAGCAGAACGACCATCTTCAAACAGTGTCACCGTCCCTACAATTTTCCCTTCGTCCTCAGCAACTAGGATACTTCCAGGCTTTGATGCCTCTAAAACATCAAGCCGCTCTTTGGTATCTCTAGCTTCGTCAAACTGACCTCCAAATGTACCTTCAGCATTCAAAAGAGCTTCAATACCCTGATAGTCAGTTTCTGGATTGTAGTTTCTAATATTCATAATTAAGCTTCACTCTTAGTAGTTTTAACAATATCAGCCATCTTAGCTGTACTTACGTAAGCGAGTACGTCACAGTCTGGATCAAACATCTCAATCATTTCCAGTCGAGGACTTGGAAATAATCGAGCACCTGGTACTTCCTTACCGTTTTCCATTTCTTTCTTTAAATCAAAGTATTCCTCTTCTGGTAAGTAAAAATCTAGGTCACCTACGTGATGTCGATATGGATCTGGCTGTCGAATATATAAAAAATCATAAGCGGTTTCAGGAATATCGTTTTTAGCAGGAATTACTATTGGATTATGTAGTTTAAAGTACTTCTGATTGAAGTTTTCAGACGATTCAGTCAATTTCTCACGAACTCCTGTAAGATACTCATATTCATCTTGGTAATGACAAAAAATACCAATGTTGCCTGAGTTAGGTAAATATTCACCAAAACTTATTTTGCAAAGTTTATACGACTCAAAGTGAATATGCTCAACAGCTTGCTGTAGCTCATCTTCATTCTTTATTGGACTAAATCTGTATAGTTTCATAATTATTTACCTCGAGTCTTAACGTATTCTTCTTTACTCATCACTTTCTTCATATCAGAGATCTTCTCGTGGAAAAGTATGCCGTCCAAATGATCAATTTCGTGCTGTATCACACGAGCAAGAAGACTATCTGCCGTATGTTTGAACGTGGCACCGTTCTCGTCCACAGCTTCTACGGTAATTTCTTCAGGTCTTTCAACTGGTCCAAAGAATTGTGCTGACGCAACACTGCCACAACCTTCGTAACCTGAAACAAGCTTTTCAGAAACATTAACCACTTTTGGGTTAATGAAGATGCGTAGCTTATCCACGCCTTCTTTACGATACACAGTCTCACGAACTTCAGTAACAAAAATTCGTACGTTTTCACCAATCTGTGGAGCTGCCATTCCAACCAGATCTTCAGCTCGCATAGTATCAATTAGATCAGTAATGACTCGCTTTGTTTCTTCTGAAGAAAAGTCAGTCACATCTATTGATCTAGTGTGAATGATTGGATTCCCAGCTTGCACTGTTTTAATAATTGTCATAATTTAAATTATACAGAAATTGAACAAAAAGCCATCCTGTCTTCTAAAGATAAAATAGAAAAATCTAGAGTGTCGTTGCTCTGATACAATATATTTATGACCAAAAAACGAATCTTGATTGCATTAATTTTTTTGTTGATTGCCTTTGCGGTATATCCTTTTATAATTCAAAAAAAACTTTCCAGCAGTCCATCTTATGTAAATGTATATGGTAATGGATTATATGAAGTCAGATCATTTGCTGACAGCAATCCTCTGTGTGGTTACGATGAAGTGGTTGAAGTGAGTACAAATAAATTAATATATAGTGCACGTATGTGTGAATCTAACATCATTGACGTGCAACAAAAAAATGGTGATGTCATAATTATTAAAAGTTCAATGGCAGGGAGAGAAGAAATTGTTATATCTCAGTAGCAACGTAGATTATTTTTTCTATTGCTCCGCGGATAGGAATTTCAATCGTTACTTGAACAAACGAGCAGGTAAACGAAAGTTTACTTTCATTTACATTGCGAGTGCAGTTCAAGCAAGCTCTGCTTACACGATCAGTACACCTTGTCGATATTTTTCTTCCTACGTCAGAAAATATCAGGCAAGGTTTTCGAATCCTATCCGCGGAGCCTTAAAATCAAAAGCCACACCAAGGGTGTGACTTAAGATTTTATTGGCTCCGCGGATAGGATTCGAACCTATGACCTGCCGGTTACACGTATCCAAGGATTTCTCCAAGGGGCGGACTATATCATCGTCCTGCACATCAGTGCGTGGGACGTGAGGCGCTTCGACCTGACTGTGTCAGGGCTACTCCCATATGGGATAGTCTCTGAACCTTCAAAAGATTTCTCTTAAGCTTGGCTGCTGATTGTCCTCGACCGAATCGTTAGGATTTCCAGCAATTCACCTCATTTGCAATATCGATTACTCGATAAGGCTGCTATTTTTGAAACATGATTTCACGTTTACAGCCGGATGCTCTACCGCTGAGCTACCGCGGAATATATTTAATTGTATGTACTCCACATGACTCGTAAGTAATAGTGAACTGTATCGCATCCGGCTGAGCCGGACTTCTTACTTGAACAAACGAGGGTATAAATGGAAGCTTGCTTACATTTAATCCCCGAGTGCAGTTCAAGCAAGCTATGCTTACAGAAGCTGTTCAGGTTGTCGCTCTTACGAGCTGGCAACCTCTTGCGAAATGACATTGAGTCATTTCTCACTCTACCGCTGAGCTACCGCGGAATGAAGAGGATGACGGGAGAGTTTACTCTCACATCATTTCTCTGAATGAACGCGGAAAGCTTTTGCTTACCGCGGAATATTCGATTGTGCTCAATTATTTCTAACCGAGTAAGGCTATTGTACAGAAAAATTATGACATTTCAATACTTATCTTTGTGTATGCGAGTGGGTTGGCACTTCAAGGTCTGTAATAGAAAAAGCCTGACGTATTGTCAGGCTTTTGGTTCACCCCCGTAAACCACCGGCTTCAGCCGGTGCGTGCGTGTAAAGGTGAAACCCTCGTAAAATAACCTAGGTCGAATATTATCAACCTAGGTTATTTAACTACCCATGTCACGACGACTCTATCAACAAGCACATGCAACATGGGTATGTGACTACCACATAGTGTGGTGTCCAAAGTACCGCGGTCCGGTACTTCAGGACAAGTATATTAAACAAGAACTGAAACGACAGTTCAAATACATCGCAAAGTGGAAACACTGTCACATACACGCATGGCATATTGGAGATGAACATATTCACTTATACATCACCATCCCACCAAAGTATTCTGTGGCATACATAATGCAGATACTGAAAGGAAAAACATCCACGTGGCTCAAGAAGAAAACTAAAAAGTTTCCCAAAGGTCCACTTTGGCAACGCGGGTACTTTGTTTCAACGATTGGAGCGAATGAACATCAGATTAAACGCTATGTTCAAGATCAAAGTCATCACCAAGTTGAACTGCAACAACAGCGGTTGAAACTGTTCACGAGGTGACGTATGTGGCTCTTCACTTTTGTGGAAACAGTTCACTGAGCGTTCTTCGCTTGGGATACCCTTCGGCAATTTTCTCTGGAATAACTTCCATCCAGATTGAATCTTCAGTAGCTTTCCATCGCCACCAGCAATCAGAAACTAGGTGTCCTTCTGCGTAGTGTTGGATGAACTCAGTGCACAGCTCAGCATCTGCCTCAGGTGGAAGATCAAGTTTTTCCTGCAGGTTTTCGCGTGTTTGTGGTGTGCAAGCGCCATCCTTAAAAAGATAGATAGCAGCAAGGTCACCACTTTTGCAGCAGGTCCGCATCCAATGTCGTGGACCGGTATGAAGTGTCATCTCAAACAAATCCCGATAGAACGTAATATGGTCAAACCCTTCAATCACTGGATCTTCACCAAAGTACTTTTCCATGAAGGCATCGCTTGGGAACGTTTCAATCAGTAACGCATGCGACTCTTTGAAGTTTAGCTTTGCAGCCATTTTCCGTACTCCTTTATTCTGTATGCACAGTAGCAGAAAATTATGACATTTCAATACTTAGTTTGTATAGGTGTGTGGGATGCAAAAACCCAGCACTTTTGTGCTGGGTTTTTTTAACACCTTTTTTCAGGATAAACATATGCAAACATCGTGTAAGGAACAGGGAGCGCTTCGCTTGTGTTCACCAGTTTTGCAATTTTACTCCGTATTGGTTCACGAACAAGATTGATGTATGTTCGAGTCATGTCTTGGTCAAGATTTTCAATGTGTGCAAAAGTGCGCATTTGTACACTTCTGAATAATATTGTGTACGTTTTGTGCCACGCATGGAAATAAAATTGGGTGTTTGTGGTGAAGCAAGCGCGACTACTTGTTATCAGAAGCCAGACACATGCACTGGCGCAATGTCCGTCAATAATGACATCATAGTTTCGCAATTTTTGTTGTGCTTTGAAACTACCTCCTGGGGTATTTGTAATACGTAGTGTGTGACCTGGTTTCAGAGCTGCAACTAGATATTCATCCAGATATCCTCGATTGAGTATGATCTCGTTGCGGGAGCTGTGGATGATACCTCCATTGGGTATATGTGCGTTACGTTGATCGGTAAGATAATAGAAACCGTTATCAATTGCGATGGAGCATATGATAAGGCATCCTATAAGGAACTTCAGTCTGAACATTACATGATTCCTCCGTTTAGTACGTTAGTCTGGTGCTACAGTACCACAATTTTTGAAATTAACGAGTTCTTCAAAACGTAGTATACTAGAGGAGGTTAGCAGATAACAAAAAAGAGTATGCTTACACTTTATTACAAAGCTTCGTGCCCATTTTGCCAGCGTGTGCTTGGCGAAGCAGAAAACATGGGAGTACAGATGAACCTAAAAGATATTGCGTCCGATGAAGCACTGGTAGATGAATTGATTGAAAAGGGAGGGAAGCGCATGGTTCCATACTTGGTAGATGAAGATCGTGGCGTTCAGATGTATGAGTCAGGGGACATAATTGCATACCTTGAAGAGCACTATAAGAAGAAGACAGGAACGACTCAGTTTAGCAATAATGTGTGCGAAAGTTGCGAATAATAATTACTTTTAGCAATATTAATCTAAATATAAACATACTATGGCATTTCCAATGATTCAATTTAAAGCAACAAACACGGAACTAGAAGGGGCATTACAGGACCTGATGGAGCAAAAGATGCATTCCCTTGAAAAGTTTATTGGGGGTGAGACCGATACAAAATGTCAGGTTGAGTTTGAGAAGGTAACGGTACAGCAGTCGGGACCGGTGCATCGTGTTGAAGCAAATCTCTATGTAGGAGGGAAGTTGTATCGTGCTGAAGCAACAGAGATGAGCTTTGAAGAAGCAATTGATGAGGTACGTAATGAACTCGATAAAGAAATGCGTCGTGCAGGGAAGAAGCGTGAGACCATGGTCAAACGTGGCGGACGTGCTATCAAAAATATGCTGAAGTTTTGAGAATAGCAAAAAAAATCGCATGAGTACTCATGCGATTTTTTGACAATAATATATTGTATGGTGTTTTTGGTTTTGATGCATTCTGTATGAGATACTAGATATACAAGCGTCTCGATATGATCTTGACTGCACCTCCGCAACATATCGTCTCGTTTCATTAGAAGAATAAGTTTATTACGTATGTTGTATCCAAAGATCAACACAAAAGTGATAAACGTAGAGCTTACTAGTGAACGGCAGAAACAAATAATTACAAACATGGCTCCCGTGACCCGCTTGTGCAATGGTGGTCGTGGTGCAGTGTGTGAAGTGATTGTTCGTAAAATATACAGAGGATGGGGTAACAATGTATACTCAGTGCTTGCACGTCTGCAGACTGCAGAAGGTGAGAAGTACTATGCGATTGCACACGAGCGTCATTTCTCGCGTGCGGTTGCTCGCGCTGCTGATAAATTGCGTCGAGGTATGAGTAAAACATACTACACCGAAGCACAGCAGATACAGCGACTACAAAAAACAGCCCATGAAAAGTATTTCGTTGAGCTGTTTGTCTAGCTAAAGTGACTGTAGGTACTGCTCGAAGGATTGCTTGTTTTTTCCTTCAGGAAGTACCATATCAATACTAAGCGTATCGTTGGAATCGATGGAAGCATTGAGCACCTTAACGCGCTTTTTATTGTGCATAAAGAAGGTGCCGGGGAATCCATCAAAGGCACGTATTTTTAACAGCGCTTGGTATGCTTCTTTGCCTGTGGGTAGATTATGTGGGTCTATGGTTAATTCCCCCATAGATCGGTCGAGTCGGGGACAATAGGTGGCTGCGTTATGAAACTGCTCAGTGAGGGTGATTTCTCCCGCAATCCATTTTGGAAGTGTGTCTGCAAGAAGCGAGCCACCGAGGTGTGCCAACGCTTCATCGAGTTGTGTTCCGCGCACTGGCCAGTTTGCTTCGTGTATGTCCATGGTCATTTGTGTGAGAATTGGACCGTGGTCCATCTTTTCGTCCAGTTGCATGATGGACACCCCAACCTGGTCACGCATGTCATTGAGTATTGCTGAACGGATAGGGCTTGCACCGCGTAAGAGTGGCAGGAGAGAGGGGTGCACGTTAAGGGTTGTATACTCGGGCAAATCAATGAGCCATTTTGGGAGTATTTTGTTGTACGCGACCACCACAAACAAGTCGTAGTCCTTAAGTTTTTCTGTGATTGCTTCCCGGTCTGCAAATGACTCTGGCTGCCATACTTCGATGTTGTTTTTTTCTGCCCATACTTTTACGGGTGGGGCGGTGAGTACTTGCTTGCGACCGACTGGTCGGTCGGGGTTGCAGACAATGAGTGACGGCAGTGTATCTGCACCCTTGAGTTCTTCCAGTACTGGTACTCCTATAGGTTCACCTCCAAAATAGACAAAGCGTGTGTTTTTCATAGTTAGCCTTTTGCTTCATGTAGCCCTCG
>JAUIFS010000033.1 GCA_030430425.1 bacterium
AAGCTGCGTATCCAATGCGTAATTTCTGAGTTACTGACTGTTGCGCGGGATGTTCTCCGAGAGTACACGCAAGATTATCTTGATGAGTATGGTGCTCGCATTATTACTAACGTTGGTAAATATCAGAACACCCCGCATCTGCATTTTCATGTGGTGTGTGGTAAAAGTAAGATTGTGCATGAATAAGCAAAAGCCCGGCGCTATGCGCCGGGCTTTTGTTTGTAGGGAAGTAGCTACTTAGTTGCTTCTACTACTCGTTTGAAATCGTCAGGGTGATTCATTGCAAGGTCTGCAAGAATCTTTCGATCGATCTTGATGTTCTTGTCAGAGAGTGCCTTTATAAAGCGACTGTACTTCATGTCGAATGGACGTAGTGCCGCGTTGATGCGGGTGATCCAAAGTCGTCGGAAGTCTCCCTTTTTGTCTTTTCGGTGATCAAATGCATGCAGGTTTGCGTGATAGATTGCTTCACGTGCGGCTGCAACTTTTGTTGATCGTCCAAAACGATATCCTTTTGTTTGTTGGAGGATATACTTTCGGCGCTTTGTCGCCATTTTTCCTCCTTTTACTCGTGCCATATATGTATTGTTAGGATGTTACTAGTAATGGGTGGCTACGCACCTGATTTTGGTAGAAAGCGTCGAGTGATGCGCTTAGATAGTGAAAGCTGCTGTGTTCGCTTTCGGTTCTGGCGCTGTTGTCCTGTTTGACGTGCATTGAAGTGGTTTTGACCTGGCTTTCGCGCGATGATCTTACCGTTCTTCGTCACTTTCAATCGCTTAGTATAAGATTTATTTGTTTTCATAGTATGAATTCAAAAAATTGGGTCATTTCTTTGTTAGACTTTGAAAATTTTCTTCCCTCGACCAGTTGTCGCACTCATCAAATTTTCTTCGTCTGCCTCGAACTGCCTCCAATTTTTTGAATTCAGGCAGTTTTTGGTTTGAACAGGTTTGCCAAAAAGGGTGTGGCAAAGTGCGCAAAATATAACTTATTTTGAATGAAAAGTCCACCCGTATTTAGATGAGTCCTCCTTCGATGTCCAGTAGTTCATCAAGTGATTTTTTCTTTGATTTTGCAACTTCTTTTTCTTCCTTTTCTTCAGGTTTTTCTGCTATTTTCTCTTCTTCAATAATGCGAGGTCCTTTCACGCTCTTTCCAAGCCGTTCGATGGTGCAGGTGAATCCCTTCGGGCTCTTCTTGATCTCGTCTGCAAGTTTGTATTCAGCAGGGATAATCTTTAGGAATCGCTCAAGTCGTTCTTTGAGGAAGTTGGGTTCCATGTATTTGTACCGTCCCCAGAGAAAGAGGTCTACTTTTACACGATGTCCTTCGTTGAGCCATTCTGCAGCCCGCTTTGCTTTGAGTTGCTGGTCGTGTTCTCCGGTTCCGATCTTCACCTGTACGCTCTTTGTTTCGGTAACGTGCGACTTCGCTTTCACTTCACTGGCTTTTCGCTTCGTTTCGTAGCGATACTGTCCGAAGTCGATAATCTTTGCCACTGGTGGTTTTGCTTTTGGTGAGATTTCAATAAGGTCAAGCTTTGCGTCATCCGCAGCCTTGAGCGCTTCTGCAAGCGAAAGAACACCTAAGTTTTCTCCATCAGGACCAACCACGCGCAGTTCTGCAGCACGAATAGCGTTGTTAATGCGGGTTCGGTCTTTTGGGATATAACGTTTCTTTTGTTTTCTCAAGTAAGTTGATCTTATGTGATAAATGGTGCGTCTGCACCGGCACTTCGGGGTGAGTGCGATATGGAAATAACCCTAATTATTTCCAGACAATACACTAATATTGGTATTGAAAAATGTACCATGTGCGACGCGTTCAATCAAGCAAAAACAAACAAAACAAAAGCTATTTTTGAGATTCCTGTAGTGTATTAAACAGTTGCCGCTCGTACACCATGCATAAAATGCTACAATGAACCAGAAAACTTTTTGACCATGTCAGAGGAACCAGTTCGTAAAAAAGCAACACGAAAAGCTACCAAGAAAGCAACACGAAAAACCACTCGAAAGGTTGCTGCTAAAACTGCTGCAAAAAAGGTTACTGCCACACGCACGAGAAAAGCGCCAACACCCATTGCAACAGTAAAATCCACTGAGAAATCACAAAAGATAGTTTTTTATAGCGGTGCTCTAGTCTGTGCACTGATTCTCATTGTGCCCATTACGATTGCTTTTTTCAGCGAAGGAGAGATTGTTCTTTCTGAAGCAGCGGGAGACGTACGTGAAGGGGCTTCAGTAGAAGAGCAAAATGCGATTAACTCGCTCAATGACCAGGAGCAACGTTCCAAGTCACGAGACGGTGGTTTGGTTGCATCGGGAGTACCGGTTGAGACAGTAGAACCAGAGCCTGCAGCGACAGCAAGTACTACTGAAAACACTGCAACAAGTACCGACCCAACAGCAAGCTCGACAGAAGCAGTGGTGATGGAAGAGAGCGAGGACGATCCCCAGCCTGAAGTCATAGAAGAAACCGCAGAAGAACCTCCAGAAGAACCTCCAGCAGAAGAGGAAAGTACAAACACTTCAGAGGAAAATATATAGAAATATATGCAGCTATACACAGGATGTATAGCTGTGTTTGTTGTACAATGTACGCATGAGTGAAGTACTTTCGAAGTTCGTTCGTGCCGCCGATTATTTGTCTGCCGCACAGATTTATTTAAAGGATAATTTTTTATTAGAGGAACCGCTACAGCCAGAACATATTAAAGAACGGCTGCTTGGTCACTGGGGGACATGTCCGGGGATTAATTTTACATACGCACACTTAAATCGGGCGATCATTGAGAAGGATCTCAACATGATGTTTGTGCTTGGACCAGGACACGGTTTTCCTGCAGTACAGGCAAACCTCTTCATGGAGGGTTCATTGTCTAAGTACTACCCAGAAGTACCGCGTAGTGCTGACGGAGTAGCACACATGGCGAAGAACTTTAGTTGGCCCTATGGTTTTCCAAGTCACTCAAACCCAGAGGCACCAGGAGTGATTCTTGAAGGAGGTGAGCTTGGGTATTCTCTTGCAACTTCATTTGGTTCTATTCTGGACAACCCAGACCTCATTACTGCATGTTTGGTGGGAGATGGCGAAGCTGAGACCGGCCCCACTGCTACTGCGTGGCACCTCAATAAACTGATCGATCCGGCAACCAATGGTGCAGTTCTTCCCATTCTGCATCTCAACGGCTATAAAATTTCCGGTCCGACGTTCTTCGGACGTATGAGTGATCAGGAGCTGCTTGACCTCTTCCGGGGGTATGGGTATGAGCCACATATAGTAGATGCATACGTAGAAGAGGATGTGCATGCGCGCATGGCACATATCCTCGATATTGCAGTTGACGCAATTCGCTTTACGCAACATTGTGCACGTGAAGGTACACTCACGGAGACACCACGATGGCCAATGATCATTCTCCGTACTCCAAAAGGGTGGAACTCTATTAAGTACATTGGAGAGGATCGTGTGGAGGATAATCACTACTCGCACCAGGTGATTGCGGGCGATGCACGAAAAAATCCAGAGCAACTAAAACAGCTTGAGGAATGGCTGCGTTCATATAAGTTTGAAGAGTTGTTTGATGGAGAAACGTTTGATGCTGACATCGAAGGACTCATCCCACGTCCTGATCGTCGTATGGGAGACAACCCACACACCATGGGCGGTGAGCCGGGGTACAAACCACTGCAGCTTCCTGAGGTGCAAGATCTTGCCTACACCACAACATGTCAGATTGATGATGCAAACTGTGGGGAAGTAAGTCCGATGGAGCGTGTAGGTGAGTATCTGCGCGACGTTATGGCGGCAAGTGAAGCAGACCGAAATTTCCGTATTATGTCACCGGATGAAACGTACTCAAACAAACTCGGGGCAGTCTTCCAAGTAACAAAGCGCGCGTTTGTGTGGCCGCATCGAGAGTGGGATAAGGACATGGCATGGGATGGTCGTGTTATGGAAATGCTTTCAGAGCATAGTCTGCAAGGACTCATGCAAGGGTATGTCCTTACGGGACGACATGCTATTTTCCCATCATACGAAGCGTTTATGCAGATCGTTGCAAGTATGACTGACCAGTATGCGAAGTTCTTGCACATCGCACGGGACGTAAAATGGCGCGGAGATGTACCGTCTTTGAACTACATTCTTACTTCATCAGGATGGCGTCAGGAACACAATGGATTCTCACACCAGAACCCAGGCTTTATCGATGGTGTTTTGCAACGGCAAGGATGCTTCACAAACGTCTACTTTCCCGCAGACGCAAATACTGCGTTGGTAGTCATGCGGCAAATGCTTGCTTCTAAGAAAGAAATCAACGTGCTGGTGTGTGGTAAGCGACCACTTCCGTGTTGGCGAACGGTTCGGCAAGCTGAAGAAGACTTGCGTGAAGGAATCAATATCTGGGATTTCGCAAGTGATGAAGACCCGCACATGGTGTTCTCAGCGGTAGGAGACTACCTTACAGAAGAAACACTTGCAGCACTCAATGTTATTCATGCAGAGATCCCAGAGATGCGTCTCCGGTTTGTAAATATCACCTCACTCTCAGCACTAGGCATGGGGCACACAGGATGCCAAGTACTTCGTCACGATATCGACTACTACTTTACCCCCGACAAGCCGGTGCTGATTAACTTCCATGGGTACCCACAGACAATCAAACAAGTACTGTTCGACTATGGCGTGAGTGGGGACCGTGTGGCAGTGCACGGCTATCAAGAGTCTGGCTCTACTACCACACCGTTTGACATGATGGTGCGCAATAAAGTTGATCGCTACTCACTTGCTATAGAAGCATTTGAGGTTGCTGAAGCACAAGGGCTGATCACAGTAAAGGAAAAGAACGAACTGGTGAAGAAGTATGAAGAAAAACTAGCTGACCACCGTGCGTTTATTGTTGAGAAGGGGACGGACCCTGAAGAAATAACAGACTGGGTATGGCGAAAACGCTCGTAGTAAACCCCGGCAGCACGTCACGAAAGTATGCGCTCTACACCGATGGTGTGTTGAGCGTTGTGCTTTTTTTTGAAGAAACAGGTGAGGGTTTTGCCGTGAGTGTCACTAAGGGAGGAGTGAAACTTTCTGAAGAACCCATAACTGCTTCACAGTTTGCAAACTCTGTTGCATATACACTTACCTATCTTACTGAGAATGCAGAAATTACAACAGTGCAAGACCTGCAGAAAGTTGCAGTGCGCGTAGTTGCCCCAGGGACATACTTTACAGAACATAAACTGATTGATGAGGCATATGTTGCAGCACTAGAATCAGTACAGGACGTTGCGCCATTGCATATTCCGGGGCTGATACAAGAGATACAAGCATGTCTTTCAGAGCTCTCACACGCAACGATTGTAGGTGTTTCTGATACTGCATTTCATACCACTATTCCAGAGCATGTCAGCTCAATTAGTATTGATCGCACCGATGCAGCACGCTTTGATATAAAACGATTTGGCTACCATGGTCTTTCGTTTGCTTCTGTTGCACGTCGACTAGAAGAATTTTTTGATGAAGTACCAAAGCGAACCATTGTGTGTCATGTAGGAGGAGGGGTAAGTGTCGCTGCGCTGCTTGACGGCAAGAGTGTTGCAACTTCTATGGGCTATACACCCGCAAGTGGAATGATCATGGGTTCACGAGGTGGTGACGTTACTGCTGGTGTGCTCGCAACACTTATGCAGAAGAAAAAAATGAAAGTTTCAGAGCTGTATGACTACCTGTATAAGAAGTCAGGTTTTCAAGGAGTTGCTGGAGTACGCGATATGCGCCTCGTGCTTGAGCGTGCAGCACAGAAAGATGTTGACGCACAGCTTGCACTCGATATGTTTGTACATCAGGCGCATGCGTGGATCGCCTCGCACGTGGTACAGATGGGGGGTGTCGACGCGGTCGTGCTTACCGCAACTGCTTCAGAGCGAAACCCACAAGTGCGTTCATTGCTCATGAGTAACCTCGAACTTCTGGGGATACACCTTGATAACCAGAAAAACGAAGACTGTATTAATTGCGAGAGTGTTATAAGCACCACTGATAGCCCTGCCAAAATTGCAGTCATCAAGACCGATGAGTCGGGCGAAATAGTTCGCACTGCAGAATCATTCTAAGAAGAAAAAACCAGCATCTACGATGCTGGTTTTTTCTTCTGCAGACAGGTTGCACACTTGCATCCCGCTGGCTTGATGATGTCGTCAATGTACGTCTGTCCGTAGGTGATGGTGATCTCTTCACCTTCTTTTATATTTTTAGCTGCGCGGACATAGATGCGATCTTCAGTGGTTTCGTGTTCCGCTTCTGCGTTTGGTTTGCAGGCATGGTTGATGTACCGAGCGGTATGCTTTCGGTCAGAGCCATCGATAACTAAGGTATCAGTAACTTCAAACAGATACCGCCCTCCACGTTTGTCTGCTTCCTCAGCATCGATACGGTCACCCGTGTATTCGATGATTAAGTCATCTTTTGCAATGTCTTCACCAGCAAAAAGTCCAAGTCCAGCGCTCGATCGCTTTACGTGCACTGTTGGTCGGTAGTCTCCATACTCTTGTTCTTGCATGATACGGAAGAGTATAGCAAGAAAAACCGCCGTCACACACTGTGACGGCGGTTGCAGTTATTTCCAAAGGCATTTGTTGTAAAATGTGAGCTCGAGCTTACCGTTTTCGCCTGCGTTTGGATTTTGCTTGTACATAGTGACACCAAGATTGACGGGAGTTTCATGGTTGTCCAAGTATATAAACTCTTCCGGTGTGAGTCTCTCGATGATACTTCGCATTGCAAGGATAGTGAGGTGATGCGTAAACATCACTACATGTTTGCCTGCGTAGTCACGAGTAAGTGTGTTCAGGAGAGACCGCAGACGGTCACGCACATTCGGTACAGACTCACCTTGAGGGTGCTGATACCAGTATCTTCCAGTCCGCTCATACAGCTGGCGCTGTTCAGGGTAAAAGGTTTGGAAAACATACTTGTCACTATGGAGAATAACAAGACCATGTTCTTGCTCACGTATGCGGTCATCATATACGATGTTTGCATCTCCAATTTCAAACCCGCCTGCAACAGCACCTTCAAATGTCTGAATGGTGCGGTCGTATGGTGAAACAAGAACCGTGTCAGGAGTTGGA
>JAUIFS010000034.1 GCA_030430425.1 bacterium
GCTGTCAGACAAACCATATTCTTGGGAGTAGGTGCCTTTTTGCCCAAGTAATCAGGTTTTGAAGCTTGGATAACCTGCGTATCACAAGCATCTCCGATCTTTTTGATCACACACCTCTCAGCGACCGCCGGAGCAGCTCCAAGGATTCCTGAGAAAGTTTGCGGCACTTCCACAAAAGAAGTGCTAATCGTCAGACAAAGCGCGATCGCAAAAGCTTTAATAATCTGTTTCATGTTGGCCTCCTAAGCCTTTTCCGCATCTGCGGAGTTTATGTAAAGAACGTCCATCAGGACGTTTAGCTATATGCCCGAAGGCACATACCAAAACGCTCTGCGAGCGTAGCGTCTGCAAACCATGGTTTGTAGACGCTATACTTGCAATTTCTCGTTGAAATAATGGAGTGAACGGTACGGTGCCGTGCCGCAAACGAACTTTATACTATTATATATAGTGTATCATATGTATTGACTTTTGTCAATATTGTGGTCTATATATTTAAAAGTTCTTTCCTCTACTATAGATAAATAATAGCATACTATTGGAATATTGTCAATAGCGTGTATCGCCTATTGGTGGTCTTAAACCTTTATTTTTAGCCATTTACTGTATCGTACGACTTGAAACAAGGTCTGCTTCAACCATATACCGGTCATCTTTTGAGCCAAAACTGTTGCAGGTAGCAAGCGTCAGTTTCGCCTCCCCTGGTGTATCAGGAACGAAAACCTCTGAAGCTTTTGCTTCATACACCTTTTGTACACGGTACACATACTCAGTGTCACCCGACTCTAGACGAATCGTATCTCCCCAGGTAAGTGACTGAATACCATTAAATGCCTGAAAGTTCTTGTTTAACACATTCGGCAAATAGCTCGAATGAGCCAAAATAAAGATATTTCCGTCTTCTGAGAAGGTGGCAGAATCTGGGTGACGCACCGCTCCAGAAAGAAGTGCCTCGTCTAAGTCAACAATAGAACGCGATGCAGGGTTTAACACTGGAACCTCCTTATCGAGCGTATCGAAGTAGATTGACACTGGCAACGGGTCTACCACAACGTCCTCTACAACTGGCTCAACAACTTCCTCTCGAGGTACCAATTCTGGTTCAACAATAGCCACTGCTGTTTTTTCAGTAGTTTCTGTTTCCGCAACAGGTTCAGGAATAAAGTCGATCACAAAGAGAATCGCATACGAAATGAGCACCACAAAGAAAAACACGATAAAAAATGCAGTTTTTCGCTCTGCAATTTCTCGATAGAGTGTTTTGAATGATTGGTATATATCCATAAACATAAAATTAATGCTGCGTATAATACACTGTTTTTATTAAAAGTCAATAGTATGTGTTGACAGTATCATTGATATGTGCTATTATATCATCGTACTGTTCTGCATAGGTAGAACACTGTCCTCACACTTATATATTGCTCTTCCCTCTTTGTCACTATGTACAAGGGGGATTTCGCATTACACTATGAGTAGCATGCGACAGCTACAGTACATCTTTACTACAAATTATTTATATTATTTATGAACAACGTTACACAAGAAGAAAAGGATTCAGTAACAAAGACACTTGCCATCATTGGTTTTATCGCTGCGATCCTTTTTGCAGTATGGCTTGCGGTACAGATTGTAAGTGTTATCCCTTCAGCATTTAGCTCACTTGCTTCTATTGCTGACGGTGTCTACAACTACAATGAAGACCAATCTCTTACCGTGGCAACAAAAAATAGTGTCGTGAACACTGGTGAAGCATTCACCGTGTCATGGACTGAAATGAATCGTCCGGGTGCATATACCTTTATGTACGAATGTACTGATGGTGCAGCACTTGATGTGCGAAACGCACAAGGAGAAATCGTATCACTCGACTGTGGTGAAAAACTCTTCCTTGAAGATGCAACATCACTGGATATTATGGTAACTTCTGAAAAACAGCGGTTTACTGATATCGCATACGCTGTTACCTATACACCAAACGATGAAGATGGTGAAGCATTCACTACTCGTTCTAAGGTGACTATTGTGAACGCAAGCATCCCTACCAGCGCTGCAATTGCAGACACTGAGGAGGAAGAAGCTACAGAAACTGAAGTACCTGAAATTACACAAGTAGGTTCAGTTGCTGGTGAATCAACATCTTCAAACAACTCAGGAAACACAGGCGCTACTGCTGGTACCCCAACAACAGTTGAAGAAATCATTTACGCAATCCCAACATCTGACCCTAACGGGAAGATCGACCTACAGGTCACCTATCTTGGAGTTGGTGAACTCGACGGAAAGACATTCCGACGCACTGCAACGATTGATCGTGACGAACAAGGTGCATTCCAGTTTGAAGTGAAAAATATTGGAACAAAGACTGCGTCAGACTGGTCATACGAAGCAGAGCTTCCATCAGGCATTGAATACGATGCTGGAGACCAAGATGCGCTAAAGCCAAACGAAAAGGCTATCATCACTATTGGTTTTGAAGGACTGACACAGCTTGGTACTGAAAAATTTGGTGCAGAAGTAACTGCAAAGAACGACGTGAACAAAAGCAACAACTCATTCTCATGGGCTGTTGAGGTAGTAAAATAAAATGAAGTAATGGTTGAAGACCATATACTGAATTTTGATCCCGATTTTTTCTCCCTTGAGAAAATCGCTGGACAAACGTCTGTTACGTAGTAAAGACGTACGCACAACAAACCCCGCGCGAGCTAACGCTCGCGCGGGGTTTGTTTTTTCCCAAGTAAAAATGGAACAGAATACACAGGGAAACAGCAAATGGCTGCAACACTCTCAAGAATCAGAAACCGGAAAATTGCACGCAAGCTCACGAACTGACAACCTCTCGAAGATTCAGACCCAGAAAAAGAAACTCAAAAAACCGAGCGAATAATCACCCGCTTTCTTTATATATATGAGCCCATTTAAATGGACTATTCCCAAGATTAAACATCTCACCTCTTCCGTTATCATTAATGATAACGGAACGGTTTATGCAAACAACACAAAACCTTCCATTCGAATGGAAGGTTTTGTGTTCCATTTTTAACCAAAAGTATTTACCTGAATCTTCAGATAGATACCGAGACAACATCTTAGACAGGGCGCAAACGCACTTTCTCCCTTAGAGGTCAAAAGTACTGAGCACCTGCATAAGGAAAATATAATTGCAGCCTTGCTGCGCCTTATTTTCCTAAATATCGATGGTTGCGTTCTGCGCATTAGCCTGAATAAACGACTTCCGCGAAGGTACATCAGTACCCATAAGGATATCGAACACCTTGTCAGCCTCTTGCGCATCCTCGATCGTTACCTGCTTGAGAATCCGATGTGCTTTATCCATTGTTGTTTCACCAAGCTCTTCAGCGTTCATTTCACCAAGTCCCTTGTATCGCTGTACACGATACTTTGATTTCTTAGTTACTGCTTCTTCGGTCTCATCACCCTCTTCCCCTTCCTCTCCAGCTTGCGACTCTTCTTCACCCACAATCTCAAACTTTTCCGCATCAGTATACGCATACCAAGTCTCCTTCCCTTTTTGGATCTTATACAGTGGCGGCTGCGCGATATAGAGATACCCTTCATCGATCAACGGACGGAAGTACCGGAAGAAAAGCGTAAGTAGCAACGTACGAATATGCGCTCCATCAACGTCCGCATCAGTCGCAATGATGATTTTATGATACCGAAGCTTCGATACGTCAAACACATCTCCAATGGCAGTCCCGAGCGCAATTACGAGGTTTTTGATCTGCTCTGAGCCAAGCATTTTATCAATACGTGCGCGCTCAACGTTAAGGATTTTTCCTCGAAGTGGAAGGATTGCCTGTGTTTTTCGATCACGTCCCATTTTTGCTGATCCCCCCGCAGAGTCTCCCTCTACAATAAACAGCTCTGAGTCTTCTGCAGACTTCGACTGACAGTCAGCCAACTTCCCTGGTAGCGACATGCCCTCAAGCGCCCCCTTACGCAACACAGAATCTTTTGCAGCCTTTGCTGCCTTACGTGCACGCACCGCAATGATCACTTTATTCACCATTGCTTTTCCATCGTCTGGATTTTCTTCAAGGAAGGCGTTAAACGCCTCACCGAAGACAGACTCAACTGCTCCACGCGCTTCAACTGAACCAAGCTTTCCTTTTGTCTGTCCTTCAAACTGAATTTCAGGCATTTTCACCGACACCACAGCAGTAATCCCTTCGAGCACATCATCCCCAGTAAAAGAACCATCTTTGTCCTTCAGCAGGTTGTTTTTCTTTGCGTAGTTGTTAAGTGTTCGCGTGAGCGCTGTTTTAAAACCAGTAATATGCGTCCCGTGTTCTGGGTTGTAGATATTGTTTGCAAACGCAGAGATGCGTGGAGAAATATCGTCCACGTACTGCAGTGCAACCTCTACCGCGAGTACTGACTCATCGATCTCAGTTTTCTCAACGTAGAAAATGTTTTTATGTACCGGTTTTTGATACTGATTGTTAAATGCAACAAGTGATTTCAGCCCGCCTTCAAAGTAGAAGGTCATTTTCGGAACCTCAAGTTTCATGTCAGAAATATACACTTCATCAGCAATTGATTTTGTATCAAGCTTCTCTGTACTTTCACGTGCGTCGATTACGGTTAAGTGCATGCCCTTTACCAGATACGCCTGCTGCCGCAAGTGCGTTACTACCTTTTTCCAGTTGTACTCGATTTCAGGGAAAATAGTCGGATCAGCTTGGAATGCAACAATAGATCCTTGAAACTTCGTTTTTCCAAGCTTCTTTACTTTTGCTTTTGCTTTTCCGATGCTGTATTCCTGCATGTAGTGGAAACCATCTTTGTGCACATCAACACGAGTATGTGTAGAAAGCGCATTTACCACCGACACCCCTACACCATGAAGCCCTCCAGAAACCTTGTACCCAGACTCATCACCTCCAAACTTACCGCCAGCATGAAGCGTACACATAATGGTCTCAAGTGCAGATACCTTCGTTTGCTTATGGATATCAACCGGAATACCCCGTCCGTTGTCCACCACACGAATGTAGTTATCAGGAAGGAGTGTAACCTCAACACGATTTGCAAAGCCGCCCATGGCTTCGTCGCGTGCGTTGTCAAAAATCTCCCAAATCATGTGATGGAGACCTTCAGGACCCGTTGACCCAATATACATGCCGGGACGCTTCCGTACTGGCTCTAGACCTTCAAGAACGGAGATTGACGAAGCGTCATATCCTTTTGATTTTGTAGATTTTTTTGTGGCTTTTTTCGGTGCAGACTTCTTTTCCGGCATAGTAAGGAATTAGGTAAAATAAACAATAATAGAGCTCTATTATACCACTTTTATACGATTTCTGAGGTTGATAACTGACAGTTTTATGGAATCGTTTTAACTAGTTATACACATTGCCGTGTATTCAGTAAAACATATCATGTGTATCGTGAAATGAGAGCATGCGTACCAAGAAAAGGAGGGATTCGTTATGCCAAGGGATCTTGGTACCACCCAAGAAAATAAAAAGTCTTCGAAAAAAGCTTCTGAAAAAGAGTACCGATCGCCACCACCAACTGACCACGATGATGAACGTGATGTCGATATTGGACCTTTTACGGACTAAGTCTTCAAAAAGCAAAAGTGAGCACCCGACGGTACTCACTTTTTTTCGTACTCCACAATGATTACCTATCACGCTCCCTTCAGGAAGGGTACACTTTGTCGCTCTTTCCTGAAGAAAATAACAAGTGAGGTCTTGCAACTTTCTACGAAAGCTGTTCAGGTTGCCACAGCTTTCGCAGCAGGCACCTCTTGCAAAGTGTTCTCAACACTTCTCGCCCACCCTTTTCGCTATCTAGTTTCCCAGCCGTTATCTTCCGCTGCTTTGTAGACCTTATCCATCTCAGCATTTACCTCGTCATCAGTTAGGGTTCTGTCTGGAGCTTGGAACACCATACGAAACGCCAGTGAGGTGCGCCCATCCTTGGTAAACTCATCCACATGGGTGGTGCGTACTCGCAAGTCTCCTGTGGCTGCATCAAGTACCGCTTGCGCTTCTGCCACCTCTGTTCCTTCTGATACCCAAAATGCAATATCTCGTGTCATGTGTTGGAAGGTAGAAAACGGCTTGTAGACAATTTCCTCACCAACCTCTACATGATCATATTTTTCTGGCACCGGTAATCCAGTAAATACTTCAGTGAAGTTTGTTTCTGCAACTCCCTTTTCAATAGTAACGGCAAGTTGTACACCAAGCTTTCCCTCAAGCACAGCAATAACCTCTTCGAGAATCTTATCGTCCTTTGGATTGTAGCCTGTCTGCCTTGTACGCACACCAAACGCAAGTGCTACATGTTCAGCAATTCCATCTTCAGTTTTGTAAAAAACCGTGCCGATTTCGAATACTCGTGTATCTTGCGCACCGAGCAAATCGACAAATCCAACGTTTTTATCAAGTGCTTCAGCAATATTCTTTGTAAGTGATGATCGCAGACACCCTTTATCAGACGCAAGTGCATTTCGCAGTTTGATCTTGTCTTTCTTACGGAATGATGAAGTAATTACTTCTGAAAAGCCAAGCTCTATGAGTACATCGCGAACCTGTTCAC
>JAUIFS010000035.1 GCA_030430425.1 bacterium
ATCGCGAGATTCTCACCGGTATGGTTGCGTGTAATGGTTTCAAATAATTCTGCTCCTTCGGCATTAAACACGATCGACACAATCGGTTCGTTAGAGAGCTGTCCCCCACTACCTCCCGCAAACTCAAGTGCTGCGCTGGACAGATAGCGTCCGGTGAGTCCGGTGTCGATGAATGGATCAAAGTCCTCTGGATACACTGGCGTTCCTGAGGCTGTTGTTGACGCTTGTTGTGCAAGTGCGTTTTGATCAATCAGGCGAAATTCCAACAACGGTGTCTTCCCAATCTCTTCCACTGCTTGCGATACGTCAGTTACCCCAGGAAGCTCCACAACAAGCCGCTCAACTTGGTTTTCGGACACAAAACTACTTCGCTCAACCTGTACAATCGGTTCGGATACTCCAAAGATGTTGACACGGCGCTCGATGACATCACGCAGTACATTCATCAGGTCTCCAACTTCCTCAGGAGCAATCTTTGATACATCTGCCTCATACACAAGGTGTGAACCGCCTGCGAGGTCAAGACCAAGCTTAAACGGATACTTTGCGTGGTCATGCACGGTATTGCTATACACAAAAAAACCAATAATGGCTATCAATACCAGTACCGAAACTGCATGGAATCTACTGATAAACGTTTCGGAACCCCCCTTCTCTTTGGAATTATTTTTTGTCATAAATCTTTGTTATGGTAGCACTTCTCTATTCGTAACGCGACATTTGCGCTACAACATTTTTCAATAACATCGCGACCGTAATGGGTCCAATACCTCCAGGTACCGGCGTGTAGAGTGATGCTTTCTGTGCACAGTCCGGATGTGCATCGCCCGCAAGCTCACCACCAACTTCTGAAGTTGCCGCATCGAAGATCATCACCCCTTCTTTGATCATGTCTGGCTGCACCATATGCGCCTGTCCCGCGCCCAGGATCAACACATCAGCCTGTGCAATCATGTCGTGCACGTCTGTTGACTCTTTGGTAAGTACGGTTACTTTTGCGCCTTGCTTTTGTGCCCAGAGTGCTGCCGGCTTCCCTACCAGGCGCCCATGCCCGAGCACTACCACATGTTGTGAAGCAAGCAACACATCGTGCACGCGCGCAATTTCAGCTACTGCTGCGGCAACTGGAGAAATAATGGTCTGACTAGTCCCGTCGTAGTGCATACCATCTACATCGAAACTTTTTGGTATTGCCGCGAGCACCACATCGGTATCAATGTGGTCTGGAAGCGGTAACTGCACAATAATACCCTCTGTTTGCATGCATGCATGTGCGACTGACTGCACCACCTCTTCAGTGGTAAGGGTGTCGGGTAACTCAATGATATTTACCCCGATACCTACTTCTTCAGCCTTTTCTTTCTTTAATGCGAGATACTTCTGTGTTTCAAAGTTGGGGGCACAGGTAAAAACAGTAAGATGTGGTGCAGGTGAAAGGTGTGATACTTCATTGCGAAGTTCTGCATACAGTGTATTTGCAATAGCGCGCCCCTTAACGATCATGCGCGGTAGTATACCAGAAAATGCCCCTGCAGGGGCATTTTCTGGTCTCAAATAAAAAAACCTGCTCAAATAATAAACTTGAGCAGGAATATCTTAATACGGCTTATTTAAACCATTGTGGCCACAGGTCGAAAGAACGTTGTAAACAAATTGTTTTTACCGCTATCCATGCGGACCCGTGAAATTGAAAGCCCTAATGCTCTACTGTCATGCACCACCTTAATCGCATACTCCGTGTTATTACTCTCTGGATCACCAGAAACAAAACATATTGCCTCATAAGTTGTACGAAACACGCCAGCGTCGATCATCCGCCCTATAGCACAATCTACAGCAGCAATGTCTGCAAACTTATAGCAATCTGGGTGTTCATAATCATTCGTAACATCCCGGTGCCTCACCTTACTAAACACATCACAACACTCGATCAGCTGTGGACAGAGTTCACGCTCTGCTTCTACAGCATCAAATCGTTCAGTCAACCCCTCCTGAATATGCACATGAGGGCGATCAGCCAGTCTCACTGACTGTGCCTGAGTAAGCATCGCATACAGAGGCGCCTTTAAATAACTCGTTATCCGCACTGTCTTTGCAGTACGCAACTTCCGCACTGTGCGGATATTATCTCCCTGCGTGAGCCAATCAATATCCGCCATGTCTTTGATATTATTGCGCTCTACAGCAACCTGCAGCTGTGCTGCCAATTTGACCCCGAGAGTAGCTTCTCCCATAACAGTCTCCTTCATGTATGACCGATAGCTTACAAGCCGATAGTCATATGCCAGTGGGTCTAACTCCAATTGAGGTTTACCGTAGCTCTTAGTGTTATAGCACTAGCCTGTAATTATGCAAGAACATGCCCCGTTTCGGGGCATGTTCTAGTATGCGGCAACAACTACGCACCAATGGTTTCAGACAGACCGTCTGTAAATGAAACTTTTGCATTCCAGTGCAATTTTGTAGCGGCACGAGACGGATCACTACAACTATGTACAATATCTCCCTCACGAGGTGGCTCATGTACCACAGGGACGGTTGCATTAAAGAATGTTCCGAGCGTTTGTACAAGACGGTTAATACTCACCGCCTTCCCTGTCCCTACGTTAGCAATAAATGATTCTGTCGTGTCAGACTCAATAGCAGCTTTACACGACAGTGCGACGTCATACACATGCACAAAGTCACGGGTTGCCTCCCCGTCTCCATAAATACACAATTGTTGCTGTTCCTGTAGACGCTTAGTGAATATAGAGATTACTCCCGAGTACGGCGAAGAAGGATCTTGTCGAGAGCCAAACACATTGAAAAACCGAAGACCAATGTTTTGCAAACCAAATTGCGAAGCATACAGCGCTCCATATGATTCATTAACTACTTTATGCAGCGCATACGGTGAGAGTGGTACACACGGCTCGTCTTCAGAAGTGGGTACGACTTGTGTATCACCATACACTGCTGCAGAAGAAGCATAGACCACACGTTTGATCCCCTGTTGATATGCTGCCTGAAACACATTGAGTGTCCCGGTGACATTTGTCTCGTGTGTTTCTTCTGGATGTGCAAAGGACTCAGGGACAGAAACAATGGCAGCAAGATGCAGTACGCAGTCATACATCTCCATCACATTCTGTAATTGCCGTATATCACGAATATCTCCTTGAATGTATGTAATCTGATCAAGCACATGCTGCACATTTACCGCCTCTGCTCTTGTTTTAAGATCAAACACCCCTACCTCATACCCAGCACTGAGAAACACATCCACACAATGTGAACCTATAAAACCTGCACCTCCTGTAATTAGTATTCTCTTCATATCTTGTACAACCTCTCTTCGGGTAAAAACGATACACTTACGTGCCTGTGCGCATCAGGATGGTTGCGATGGTCTTTGCTGCAATCTGCATATCGAGCACCAGTGAATGCCGCTTCAGGTAAAACAAGTCGTACGAGAGCTTTTCAATGGTACGCGCTACATCTACCCCGCCGCGTGGGACATCGTAGTTATTGATTTGCGCCCACCCTGAGAGCCCTGGCTTAATGAAGTGGCGAGCATTGTAGTAGCGCACTTTTTCACTGTACACTTGCGCAAGTGCGGGCATCTCTGGTCGTGGACCAATAAACGACAGGTCGCCACGTAATACATTGATAAGCTGCGGAAGTTCGTCAATCCGTGTCTTCCGCAAAAATACACCTACCTTTGTATCTACCAACGTGCTGGCAAGTGCAGCATCACCGGTGTCAGAACCGTTTTTAGTACGCAGTTTATAAATGTGTATCGGGCGGTTGTACTGCCCCACACGCTCTGTTGTATAAAATAGTGCACCCTTATCTTCAAGCTTAATTGCAAGTGCAACAAACGGAAACAGCACCGCACTCGGAAGAAGCAGTATAATCGCAAACACGATATCGATAACTCGTTTGGTGAAGTTGTAGATAAGATTTTTTGACTGCGAGACGTTGGCAATAAACCAATCGTACCGCAACGCGCCATATGGTACTTTGTCGAACGTTTCTTCATATACTTTGTAGAAGTCTAAAAAGACAAACTCAAACTTTAAGAAGGCGAGGTCAAAAATTGAAGGCAGAATATTTTCTGTGTATGGACTGCTTGGATCGGCGACAATGATCTTTATATTTTCGCGTTCTATAAGGGTCAGAAGTTTGTGCTCAAAATTTTCAGTTTCTGAAGCAGTTTTTTTATCAACAATGCGTACAAATGAGTAACTGTACCGGTCGTTGTTGTTTATCTCATCAACCAGTTCTATTGCCTCAGCACCATCTGCGATGATGATTGCTTTATGGCGTGTCTTAACCGAGAAGTATGGAAAAATGCGCAGACGCCACACCGAGAGAAGCCCGAGTGAAATAAGGAGATAAATAAAAAGATTTGTCTTTGGCGCGATCCCAAACGGCAACACCACAAACAAAAATAGCGCAATGAGCACATTGATGATCTGTGTATGTATCATTCTTCGTAGGAGCATTTTTTTCAGGAATGCAGTATGTTTTCCATAGAGACCGACAATGTAAAATACAAAAATCCATACGATAGCCAAAATAAAGAAGGGACCCATGTGCGCCTGTAAGAGACCGCTGTCAGGCCACGCAAGATAGCGTAAGGTAAGCGTGAGGTACAAAGACACGATAAACACCGCACAGTCGCCACTGATCAAAATAAGCAATTCTCGTACGCGCTCTTCCATAATTAATGTGCTTATCCTACAAAATTCGCCCAAAACCGCAAGCAGTCAACACTTTTTATGGTGCTCTGTAGTACTATACTAATATCCCTGCATAAGAAACGAATACTGTATGTGATAACAAAGGGAAATTTTGGAAGAAACGAGAACTGCTTCTCGTTTCTTCCGGTGTCACAGGCAACGACCGATGCGGAGCAGGTCGTAGGAGGACCGGCAAAATTTCCATGTTTCGACACACCATGTATACGAATATGAAAAATGAAACTCAAAAACGAATACTGTATGTGATAACAAAGGGAAATTTTGGGGTATGTGAGAACTGCTTCTCATATACTCCGGTCTTGAGCGTAGCGAGAGAACGTCGATGTGAGCGAAGCGAACCAAACGTAGGAGGACCGGCAAAATTTCCATGTTTCGACACACCATGTATACGAATATGAAAAATGACACTCAAAAACGAATACTGTATGTGATAACAAAGGGAAATTTTGGCGGAGCCCAACGCTATGTTTTTGAACTTGCCTGCGCAGCAAAAGATGCAGGACATACTGTAGCAGTGGCGTGTGCTCCTTCAGGTCTTCTCGTAGAAAAACTACACACCGCAGACATCGAACACATCCCCGTGCCACAGTTTCAGCGTGACATTAAGCCACTCAAAGAGCTTGCCGCACTTCTTACCTTACGAAAGATATACACATCCTTTAAGCCTGATACGGTACATCTCAACAGCTCAAAAGCAGGAGTGCTCGGATCACTTATCGCTATTGTATGCCGAGTACCCAACAGAATCTTCACTGCTCATGGGTGGCCGTTCCATGAAAGTCGTGCTCGTACATGGAGGGCAATGGCATGGATAGGCTCGTACGTAACCGCATTGTGTGTGCATACGGTTATCGTGGTAACTAAAAATGATCTCCGCCCTAGAGCTATGATCGGTATACACCGAAAGTGTATTTGTATACACACTGCCGTGGAAGCATTTGCCCGAAAAACCCGACTTGATGCACGGGCTGCCCTTTTTAGTGCTGAAGTACAAAAACAGCACATTGATGACATCTGGGTCGTTAGTATTGCTGAGCTCACACACAATAAAAACATCTGCAGTGCAATCAAAGCCATTGCGGCACATAACAACACACATCCACAAAAACTCTTTTATACAATTATTGGTGTCGGGGAGCTTCAGGAAGAGCTCACCACGCTCGTGCAAAAACTGGGTGCTTCATCGCACATACACTTTGCAGGATATGTGAGTAATGCACGAACATATCTCGCCGCATTCGATGTCATGGTGCTCCCTTCATATAAAGAGGGGCTTCCCTATGCACTGCTTGAAGCAGGTGTAGCAAATCTTGCTGTGGTTGCAAGCAATGTTGGTGGTATCTCCGAAGTAATCGAGCACGACGTCACCGGTCTTCTCTGTGATCCTACCGACACTCGTATGTTGCAACAACACCTTGCTACTCTAACGGACATGGCACAAAGACAAACCTACGGACAAGCACTGCATACACATGTAGTTGATTACTTCGATTTAGACACAATGTGTATGGAGACACTCGCACTGTACTAACTATTCTTCAAGAATTGTTAGTTCGCTTTTGTCATAGTTACTCTTTGCATAGCGACTCATTGCCATCACTATCCCAATACCGAGAAACTCTGTCATGAGGTGTGTACCGCCGTAGCTTAAAAATGGCACGGTGGTTCCGGTTACCGGCAGGAGTCCTATGTTCATACCGATATGCACAAAGAAGTGACTCACAAAAAGTATGGCAACCCCTGTTGCAAACAAACGCTCAAAGTTGGTTGCTGCGCGGATGGCGTGCA
>JAUIFS010000003.1 GCA_030430425.1 bacterium
TTGTTGATTTTGGGAAAACTCGAACAGGTATCGGCATTGTGTACCAAGGTGCACTTATGTACACCTCAACAATAGATATTGGTGGGGCAGATCTCTCAGCTGCGCTACGGCGTCAGATTGGCGATAAAGCCGAGTCTGAACTAACAGAACTTAAAAACACACAAGGACTTGTTCGTGCTGTGGAAAGTTCTGATGTGCACGATGCACTATTGCCGACCATGTCAGCTATTATTGATGAAATAAATACGCGTATGAATTATTGGAATATGCGTGATGCTTCAAGAGGAGCGCGGCAGATAGGCTCAATTATTTTGTGTGGTGGGAGTGTCAATATGAAAGGTCTCCCGGAGTATTTTACAGAAATGCTCGGTGTGTCTGCGCAGCGCGCAGATATCTGGCAGAATGCTTTTTCGTTTGATAGGCATGTGCCAGAAATTTCACGTCGATATTCCTACGGATACGCTACTGCGGTAGGGCTTGCATTGGCACCATTTATGTAAACATTATGATTAATCTCATCCCTCCACATGCACGAAAGGAAGTGAAACACGAGTACTGGATACGTGTTGTTACAGTATGGTTTTTCCTCTGCATAACTGCAATGGGCATTGTCGCGTTACTGTATATTCCGGTATATGTACTGATTCAATCACAAATAGCTGCATATGAAGAGACATATCAAAGAGCAGTGCAAAATGATAGTTCCTATAAAGAAATTCAGTCTACACTCACTCAAACCAATGCAACTGCACAGCAACTTCTACAAGGAGCTGATACGCAGTCATTTTCAGAGATTATTGATGCGTTAGAGCGTATTGCAGGGACTGCGGTGGTTATAGAAGAAATTTCGTCGCAGCGAAATGATGAAGGCTATATTGAAACCGTGCGTGTGCAGGGTATTGCTGCAACACGAGAAGAACTCGCATCGTTTCGAGACATGATCGAAGCGGCTTCTCTGTTTGCAAGTGCTGAGTTGCCAATTTCAAACCTAGCAAAAGACAAAGACGCCTCTTTTGCGATTACCGTGAGAGTACAAGCTGATGAAATATAATCAATATGCACATTACTAAAAAAACAAAATTATATTTTATTATTGCAAGTGTGCTGCTGGTGCTTTGTATTGGTTTTTCGTTCTTTATACACCGTCATATAGCGCATCGTGGAGGGGAGCTGCTTGCGTATATAAAAACAGTTGCTGAGTACACCGACCGTGAACAAAAATACTCAGAACTTTCTCGATTGATTGCTGCAACACAAGAAGATCGAGAGGAGTTACATACCTATATACTCAAACGTTCTGAAACGATTGATTTTTTAGCAGAGGTTGAGGAGATTGCAAAAGCCAAGCAGGTAGAACTAAGCACAGATCGTCTTGAAGAAGAAGTGACAGATACACAGTTTGATACACTGGTGGTCACATTTGCCTTACGGGGCACAGACAAAAATGTGCGTGACATGATCCGCATCTTTGAAACAGTGCCGTATCATAGTACCGTCACAAGTATTGTAATTACTGAGAAGGGTGCTACTCAGGAAGAAGACATAGACGCAGTCATTGAATTAGTGGTAAGTCTCAACAACGTATGATTGATAAAAAAAGTATCATAGCAATGTCAGAGCATGTGTTTAAAAAGGGGAAAGGGTATCCCGATCGTCGTTTGATGCATCCACGCCGAGAGTGGGTGCTCGGCGTGATGATGTTTCTGACTGTTATATTCGTCGGAGGTGTTTTAGCTGCGCAGGCATATGTACAGTATCGAGACATAGAGGCACTTGAAGAAGTTGCACTACAACAAGTCCCACAGTACAACGATGTTGCAGTACAGAACGTGCTTACTTTATTTCGAGAACGGAATACGATATACGAAGATCTGACATACATGGAGCCGGCACCTGTGACCCCAGTTACGCTTGAGGAGACTGTTGGTAGCACTACAGCACAAGATATGGTGTCGGAAGCTGAGACAGATGAATCAGTTATAGAAACTGAAGATGTAATAGATGCAGAACTAGAAACACAAGAAGGAGGGGAGTTGTTGTTTGAATAAGGGAGCTCGTAGTAAGGTTTATAGTAAAAACCGGACACGAAGTCTGGTTTTTACATAAGGTGCCCCGGGAGGAATGATCCTGACGGTTTCTAAATTCGTCATACTTCCTCATTAAGAACCGCGGGACACGTCTCGCTTGTTCGTAAACTCACATCGCTCCGACGGTTCGATTCCTCAAAAGGTGCATTAGCACCTTTTTTCTGCGGGCACAAACAAAAATGGCACACCGAGGAGTGCTCATTTTTGTACTCGTGCCCCCGGGAGGAATCGAAGCTTACTTTTAAACGATACGAGCAAAATGGAAATTTATTTACATTTTTGAGTGAGTGAAGAAAGAAATTTATTTACAGCTTCAGTACAGGTTGTCACCATTTTCTTTGGAAAATGCTAGGCAACCTTTTCGATTCCGTGGACCAATTTAAAAAGCTGCCAGCAAGAAGCTGACAACTTTTTAAATCGGTGCCCCCGGGAGGAATCGAACCCCCATCTAAAGCTTAGAAGTCTCCTGTTTTATCCATTAAACTACAGGGGCAAGTGAGAAAATAAGCAGAAATGTGTCTCTATTTATTTTTCGAATAATGTTCCTGAAAGAAATTTTGTTGAAACGTTAGTGGAAACAAAAGTTTCTTACAGAAGGATCGTCATACAATAGCAAATTATTTAAATATAGAAAACAAAAAAGCGGCCCAGACAATCTCAAATTTTAAAAAATGAATATGATTGAAGATGTTGGGCGCGCTCTATGTTGTGTGTGATACCGTTCTTGCTACACTGATGCAAAATCGGTAATCAATTTTTTGCTCGGCGGTTGCCAAGGACAGCGTCCGAGAAAGTGGTGAGCAGCTGCAATGGCGCGTTTCACCATGTTTTGTTTTTCACGAGACACAAGGTGCTCCTTTCTGTCACCATGTTGTGGTGACCTTATTTCACTATACCCCTATACACTAGAGGAAAATGTGGTGTGATGTGGATAAGTATCTCAGGACCTATAAATAGGAGTACAATAAAAGTAGATTACAAGATAATTTCACATATATATGGAATTAGTTTATTTCGTGCTCGTTGGAGCAGCCGCTGGGTGGCTTGCGAGTATGCTCATGAATATCAATGCGAGCCTCGTACTGACAATCGTGCTCGGTATTGTAGGAGGTTTTGTTGGTGGATGGGGTCTGGGTCAACTGGGTGTTATGCTGCCGTGGGGAGTTGTAGGAGAAATTATTACCGCAGCAATCGGCGCGGTGGTACTTATCTTCCTCTATAAGTTGGTGACAAAGTAATGACTAACGATCCTGTTTAATTAAAAGAACCGTAGCCTAGGCTACGGTTCTTTTATGATGAGTTTATAATCTGCTTCCGAAACGTGTACTGAGTTACAATAGTCACTTATTTTAAAATAATGGCAGTGTATAATTCCAATTATGATTGATTTAATTTCAGGTCTATATTTGCTCAATGCAGCAATAGTAATCGTGGCTTATGTGCCGCAAATTATTAAACTAAAAGCAATCAAGGAAAAGCCTAAAAATTTCTCTCTCCCAAGCTGGACGTTGTGGACGTATACTTCTATTGTTGCTTTTTTGTATGCAGTCTTTGTTATACAAGACACTATCTTAATTTTTGTTAATGCTTTGGCGTTGTTGAGCGTTTCGCTCGTTTTTATAATTGTTTTGTATAAGCATAGGAAATATTGCTAGAATTTTTATATATATTTTGAAATGAATGTATAAACTAAGTGTGTAATTGGTATACTGAAAGGTATGAGCACAATACAAGAACAAAAACTACGGGTAGAAACAGAGATCAGCAAATTGGAAGAAATGGGAGGTTCTCTAACAGGGAAAGCAAAGCGCATGAGAGATACCGCGTTCACACGTTTCCCTGTTGTTTTTGCACTTCTCACTACTTTTGGACTTGTTGCTACATTTTATGGATTTGAAAAAGTTATTGATGAGATTGCCTTTTTTTCAGAAAATCCAGTGACCGTGTTATCAGCAGGTTTGTTGGTTTTAGCATTAACCGGCACGTTGTATAAAAAACTTACGTAGTGAGGGGAGGATGGTGGGTTTTTATAAAATAAAAAAAGTGCCTGCCCTCGATGAGAGACTTTCTCGTTACAGGACCGGTACACCTTTTGGGTATTTCTGTTCGTTCCTCCAGAAATTCCGCAAAAGCTTTTCAAGTCTCCCGTAACAGTGCCTTTGCACTGTTACTTCATCGCGCACAAAAAGAAAAACGCCCCGGAGGGCGTCTTCTTTTTGTGCGCGATGAGAGACTTGAACTCCCGACCTTCGCAGTGTAAATGCGCTGCTCTACCAACTGAGCTAATCGCGCGTAGTGTGTAATGTCTTACATACTCGCTATTTGGTATAAATGTCGTTTGCGCATTCCCATGTGTAAATGGTTCAAAGATATCCCATACCTCCTCACCTCTACAACTGAGCTAATCGCGCGAACGATTATCTAAATACAAAATATCTGTATTCAGGTACGCAACATAGTATCGTTTTTTAAAAAAAAATCAATAGGTTTCATGGACGAATACATATTGCACGGTATACTACGTTCACTATGATGGAAATGAATTGTGTTATTACGGGAAACGTACAGGGAGTTGCATACCGTGCGTACGCACAAGACTCTGCTGATACACTTGGATTGTGTGGTTGGGTCAAGAATGCTGCCGATGGCTCTGTACTCGTGTGTGCACAAGGAACACCAGACATGCTTAAAGAATATGTTGAGTATCTGCACGAAGGTTCATTACGTGCAGAGGTTGCGAGTGTATCAGTGGAATGGCAGTCACCCAAAAAAGTATTTACTGAATTTTCGATTATTCATATATGAGAAGAACTATGTTTGGTTTTGGAAAAGAAAAAAAAGAAGACATTGAGATCGAGATCCTTTTTGAAAATGATGCTGTGTTGGTGATTAATAAGCCTGCAGGAATTATGGTGCATCCTGACGGTCATCATGAAGGAGTCACGGTTGTTGATTGGTTTTTGGAGAGGTGTCCCGAGGCAAAGGGAGTAGGGGAACCACAAAACAATAATAAAGGAGAACCGCTTGAGCGGTCAGGAGTGGTGCATCGCCTCGATACAGAAACTTCAGGGGTGCTTGTGCTTGCCAAAACGCAAGCATCGTTTGCACACTTAAAACGTCAGTTCCATGACCGGTTCGCAAAGAAAGAATATCGTGCGTTTGTGTATGGTCCGGTGCGTGAACGGTGGGGAACCATAGACAAGCCGATTGGTCGGAGTCCAAAGGACTTTAGAAAGCGTCTTGCGTCACAGGGGGCAAAAGGAAACTTGCGTGAAGCTGCTACTGACTGGGAATGTATTGGGCAGGGGAGATACAACGATGAAGATTTCTCATATATGAAACTAAAGCCACGCACCGGACGGACGCATCAGATTCGCGTACATTTGCGTGCCATTGATCGTCCGGTTGTGGGAGATGTGCTCTATGCAGATTATTTGATGGAAAAGTCTAACAACCTTGACCTCAAGCGTATGGCACTGCATGCCCACACACTTGAGCTACTCCTTCCAGACGGTTCGGAAGAACGCTTTATCGCACCACTTCCGCTATGCTTTGAGGAGGCCGCGGAAAAAATTGCAGAAGAAGTAGGGGAATAATGTTGCAGGGACTTCCTTTTTTTAAACTGTTGTGGTAGATTAGGGCACGTTTTATTGCGGCTTCTTAAGCATTTAATAAAGAAATAATTATTATGAACACAGTAACAACAGGTGTAGCGGTCTCTCCCGTAAATATGGAAGATCGAAAGAGCATCGGCATTCGTGCGGGTGACACGGTACGCGTACACCAGAAAATTCAAGATAAAGGTAAGACACGTATTCAAGTTTTTGAAGGTGTGGTACTTGCGCGAAAACACGGAAACGAAGCAGGAGCTACGTTTACCGTACGAAAGGTAGCGAGTGGAGTAGGAGTGGAGAAAATCTTCCCACTGTACTCACCAAATATCGATAAAATCGAGATTGTGAAGCGAGCAAAGGTTCGACGAGCGAAGCTCTACTTCATCCGAGAGAAGGTAGCGCGACAAATCAAGCGACAGATGCGTCGTATGCGACTTGTATCTATTGCTTCTGAGTCTGAAGCAGAAGCTGCAGTTAAGGCTGAAGCAGAAGCAGCTGAAGCAGCTGCTAAAGCTGAGGAAGAAGCAGCAAAGGCTGCTGAGGAAGCAAAGAAGGCTGAAGAAGCAGAAGCAGCAAAGGCTGAAGCTGAAACAGCTACAGAAGACGCACCAGAAGCTGAAGTATCTGAAGAAGAGACTCCTGCTGAGGACACTCCTGAAGAAACTGCGACTGAAGAAGCTGCAGAAGAGGCATCTGAAGAAGAAAAGAAAGACTAACTTTCTTACACAAAAAACGCATCGGCATACCGATGCGTTTTTTGTTTATCTGCAAAAGGATATATTAATTGGTAGACATGATATAGTAGAGGTGTGGGAAAGCGTGGCCCAAAACCAAAGGGAAGGGTAGATACAATGTGGCGACCAGAGTTAGCATATGCACTGGGTCTCATTACTGCTGACGGCTCTTTATCAAAAAATGGACGCCATATTGATTTCACTTCAAAGGATATTGCTCAATTAGAGACTTACAGAAGCTGCCTTGGGATAGAAGAGATAAAAATTGGTTCTAAACGTAGTACGCACAAGAATAATGTTTTGTACTACAGAGTTCAGTTTGGTGACGTATTGTTTTATCAGTGGCTCGTAGACAGAGGTCTGTCACCCAATAAGTCTAAAATAATACAAAAAGTTGATGTACCAGGTAAATACTTTTTTGATTTTGTACGCGGTGAATGGGATGGAGACGGAACAATATATTGTTCAGAAGATAAACGTTGGAAAAACAGCTATGTTGTTAGTATTGCTTTTGCAAGTGGAAGTTTGGAGTTTTTGCAATGGTTGCAAAAAGAAATTAATAGAAGAATTGGCACTACTGGACATATTCAAGAAAATGTACGAGCAATGCAGCTACGTTATGCGCGAAAAGATTCAAAAAAACTTTTTGATGCTATGTTTTATGACGATGATCTACCACACCTCTCAAGAAAGTTTGCAAAAGCTGAAAAAATCTTTAAAATGACGGGACTCTGAAGGATAGAGATGCCCAGGTGGCGAAATTGGTAAACGCGTACGCTTGAGGGGCGTATGACTTCGGTCTTGCTGGTTCAACTCCAGTCCTGGGCACCAAAAGAAAAAGTTCGAGGTTCAGCCTCGAACTTTTTCTTTTGCTATACTACAAACATGGAAACAATTAATGACTATTCATTCGGTGTGGTGCCTGTTCAAAAGGTAGGAGATGCATGGAAAGTGTTTCTTATACATCAAATACCACGAAGAGGATCTCTCTTTTGGACCTTCCCAAAAGGACACCCAGAAGAAGGGGAAAGTCATGAAGAGACAGCGTTACGTGAGTTGCGTGAAGAGACAGGGCTTGTTCCTGATATTTTTAAGAAAGATGTAACGTTCACACAAGAGTACACCTTTATACATGATGGTCAGAGTATAGAAAAAAAAGTTGTCTATTATTTGGGCGTTATTTCTACTGCAGAGTTTCAAATACAAATTGATGAAATCCATGAAGCGAAGTGGTGTACATTTGCCGAGGCAAGAGTATTATTAACTCATGACATCGCGAAGCAGCTTCTGGATGAAGTTGCAGCGTATTTAGCAGATAACAATTCAGTATGAAAACAATCACATGCTACGACTGTGAGAGCTCGTTTCAAGCAGAAACACGCGAAGAGATTCTTGATATTCTCTACGAGCACTATATGAAAAATCATCATAGTGTTATTACTGGCGCTTCAGACGAAGCAAAAAAACAGTGGATGGAACAGTTTGAGAAAGACTGGTCTGCAGCTGAAGAAGTGTAAAAAAATAATATGAATACAAAAATAGTAGTACTAATAGGGGTGGCAGTAGTGGTACTTGGCGGAGGGTATATGCTAATGCAGTCATCAGACACTTCTGGTGGAGATGTCGCAAACAATACAGCACAGGAATCTCTTTCAGAACAGAACAGCGGCAGTGGTTCATTCCGGTCGCTTATGCAACGAGGTGAAAATATCACATGTACTTTTTCTTCCACTGCAGAAGGATCAGTCTCTAACGGAACATTCTACTACGGCGACGGTATGTACCGTGTTGAAGCTGAGACAGAAACAGACGGGGTAACCTTTGTCTCAAACATGATTGGTCTTGCAGATAAATCATACATATGGGGCGGTACACCAGCAGGTGAGATGGCAGTCGTTATTGCAAATGATACGACTGAGATGGACGAGTCGGTACATGATTTTGCTGATACTCAGCAGGGGAGTGCGGTTGATCTGGAAGCAGGTGTAGAGTATGAGTGTGATGCATGGCGACCAGTTCCATCAATGTTTGTGCCGCCGAGTGACATTGAGTTTCTTGATATGCAGGCTATGATGCAAAACATGCCTGGTATGCCTGAAGGGTTTGCATTGCCTGCAGATATGCAAACACCGTAACACTAAACTATTCCACGTACCTAAGCGGCAAAAATGGACGCAATTGCGTCCATTTTTGCCGCTTAGGTACGTGGGTTTTGGTATATGTTACGAAAATAGTATCGTGCCGAGTAGATAACTGATGGCAGCAACGGTAGCAGTGAGTACGGTACCCCAGACGATATCGACAAGTGTGAGTAACAGTGGCCAGTTTCGTATTGTTGCAAGATTGGTTAGGTCGTAGGTTGCGTATGCAAAGAATCCAAACAGTGCTCCCCAGAGCACCGCTTTCATGAACGATTGTGCTTCGAGCGCAGGTTGCACCGCAAAGATGATGATACCAACGATGTATAAGAGGTAAAAAATAATTGCTGCCGCCCAGTTCACTGGTCCCAGCAAGAAACCAAGTTGTGATTGGTAGAACTTGTTAGCAATGAGACCCAGCCAGAGCATATCGATAATAAAAAAGACGGGAATAGTTATGAGGTAGAGATAGGTACGTTGTATGAGTGTCATAGCTATATATTAAGATACGTGATTGTTAGTTGAAGCACCGTTGCAAAGGATACCCATGCTACATACGGTATGTTTATGTACGTCACGAAAGGAACATAGGGATATATTACATACAGTGCCCAAAGCAGTGTTGCTAACACCAAGCATATATCTATTGCCGCAAGTGTATTATTTTGGAGTCCAAACTGCAGGGGTGTAAACGCAAAATTACATAACAGATTAAGGATAAAAGGGAGTAGTACTACAAAGGGAATGGTCCCTTTAAAATATAAATAGAAAACGTACCCAAAAGAAACGGCTATGATAGCGTACAGCACACCCCATACTGGTCCAAAAAGCCATGCTGGTGGTGCCCACGCAGGCTTTATGAGTGTTTGATACCAAGTGTATTGATCCATTCTTTTTAGTGTAGCATTGTAGGTAGAAAATTTTTCAATTTTGAACATCTGGTAGGGAAAAGAAAACACCTCGCATTGTTTGATATACAGTATCTTCATTGCGAGGTGTAGTTGCAGAATATTTGTTTTTAGTACGCACTTCCACGCATATCACGAGCGGCGTGGTAGGCAGCATTTAATGGCTGCAGAATCAACAGCACACAATAGATTAACCCAGGGAGCGCGACAAACCATAACCACTGCGAGTTGTCAGGCTGTTGCTGTCGCAAGAGTTCTATGAGCGCCCTAATGGTAGTAAACGCGCTTTCATGCAGAAAATTTGCCGCTATTTGACTAGCAAAGTGAGTGCCAAAACTCTCTCCAATGATTAAGAGTACTGCAACCCAGTAGATTATCGGCGCAAGAAGCCCGTACAAGAACGTAAAATTAAAAGCGTCCCTCCCGTGGCGTTGTGCTGCTGGCTCAGTATGAATAAACCAAAAAAGGAACGGTATTACATACCAAACAATAATAACAAATCCTGCTGTAGCCAAGCTTGAACCCGTAGGAGTAAAAATAACAACTGCAGATCCCAGAGCAACTAAAAGGTGCATAAGGGCAACGAGTGATGATCTTTGAGTATTTTTGTTACTGGACATCGCGAAGTCTCCTTGTCAGATGTGAGGTGCTCAATGAACTTTCGTGAGAAAGACCGTTTAAGTTCTAGTCGAACAATACTGAAATATAATATAATGTCAACAGAGGAGGGAGAATGAATATTTTGATGATTTTAATGATCAGAAATGGCGGTTTTTTTGTTTGTACTGGCACTTATAGGACTGTGTGATATATTCCTCACATCAGTCCGCCGTTCGATTCCGGACGAAAGCTATACGCTTTCTTAGTCACCCAAAACACAAAAGACCCCAGAAGGGGTCCGTGTGTTTTGGACACGTACTGTCTCTCGAGTGGAGCCAATTTGAAGAATTGTGTCTTGCTTAGCTAAGCGACGCCAGGGTTTGTTTCAGGTGATGAGGGAGAAAGTGGTTCCATTGGGTCGGTGGGTATGGTGAAGAAGAATACATTTGCTTAATTTTGTACAATATGTACAATATAGGTATGAAAACTATCACTACTACCAATGCTCGTAAACAAATCGCACAGCTTATTAATGCTGTGAGGGATACGGGGGATGTGTTTGCAATAGGGCGTCGTAATCGTCCAGAAGTGCTCCTCATAAAATTTCCTGCTGAGTACAACAGCGAATTAAATGATATTACAAACGTGAACACCTATTCAGAGAGCTTTTCGTTTTTAGAGAATGAACCAGAGACATATTCAGTAAATGATTTAAAGAAACGATATGTATAAGAAAGGGACTATTGTGTTGGTCCCTTTTCCGTTTACCGATTTGTCAGGTAGCAAAGTGCGACCAGCGGTGATTGTTTCTGATGGAAAGGTTGGGTCTGACGTTGTACTTTTGTTTATCACTTCACAGTTAAAATTAAAAGGGAGACATATTGTCCAAGTCGTTCCAGATCAAGAAAATGGCATAAAAACCAAGTCTAAAATAGTTTGTTCTAAAATTGCCACTTTGGAAGCAAAAATCATACTCGGTGAGTTAGGGGTGCTGGCACCACCAGTTTTAAAAAGTATTGATATTGAGCTCAAAAAAGTCTTGGGCCTATAACTTTTTATCGGGGCGACGTCGTAGATTGAGAAAGTGCGGGGCACTTTTGCAAGAGGTTGCCAGCTGCGCCTGCAGCGACAACCTGAACAGTCTCTGTATAGAGATGTTCGAACTGTGTTTGAGTAATTACAGGATGAAACTGTTTACATTCCAGTTTTATCTAACTAAATTACTTCTGATGATTCAGCAATCTCAAGCATTTCTCTTACGTCTTCATCTTTCAAACACTCCTCTACGTTACTCCATAGTTCAAGGTTAACCTTTGCCCATTTTAGGTACGACTGCTTTGCTTTATCAGTGTAGAAATATATTCCACTTTCCATAAGGTGTGTTTGTTCATCACATATTTTATGGGCAAGTTTAGCAACATCTACGTTGTTCTCCTCAATATACTTACTGGCAAATAATATCGGAGTCACTGGCAATGCTTTAAAAAGAGTATCAGCATCACTCAATGCTTTTGACTCTAGAGAAATATCACCATGTCGATTAGTCGTGCATTCGTCCATTATGATTTTTTCAATTTTCTCTATTTCTTCTGATGAGTAACCAGCTTTTGAAAGAATCTCCTCTCGCAGACCTTTCCCTGCTTCTGGTTTAGAGTTAGATTCGACAATGTAATTCAAATCATGTACCAAAGCGGCCGACTGAACGAGAAACTCGTTCGCTCCCAATTCCTTAGCAAATACAATGCTTTTGTTTGTAACAAAAGTGATGTGATGCCATCCATGAAACAACAGTCCATCCTGATGTTGTTGGTATAAGGTCACAAGTTGACTTCGCAATTGGTTAATTTTTTCTGTTTCAGACATGATAAGAGTATATCAGTTCGAGCTTCCCATTAGGGTAGCTGTGAGAGCGCTATAAATATACTTCAAAATGTTGGGCGACTACCGGGGTAATCTTTCATTACATGAACTGTACACCTTTTGGCTAGATTGTTTCGCTATGCTCACAATCTATCTCAAAAGCTTTTCGATTCGCGCAACGCTTTTCAGAGAAAAGTTGCGCCCAGTAGTCGCCCAAATGCAAAAAACTCCCGAAGGAGTTTCTGCATTCAGGGCGACGTCGTAGAGGACGTTCGAACTGTTTTTGAAGAGAGGAATGATACGACTGTCTTTATCCCATTACTGCATAAGGTTGTTTAACTTTCGAACAGTGTTTACATTACGAACTGTCATATTCTTATAAATCTCTGTACCAATTATGTCGTTCATCTTGCTTTTTCCATAATCTTTCTTTTTCAAATGCCAGACCACTGCACCGTCAATATAGAGCAGTGTGTCTACCTTGGGATTTGTAACAATTTTCTTGAGCGTACCTCGGTTTGCAAAACTGTTCCAAAGAAACATAACATCGGTCTTGTATTCTTTGTCGTTGATCCAGTCGGCTGGTATCTCCTTATTTACCTTATCTATGCTTTTTTTGCCACGGAGCACAACAGGGATATCAAGTTCAAAATTTTTCTTGATGGCTCTTTCAATCTCATTAGCTATCTTCGTGGTGTCACTTTTCTTAGTTTCAAAGATTACATTCCCTGAATTTATATAGGTAGCGACATTGGTGTACCCAAGTGACTCAAAGCAAATTTTGAGTCTAGCCATTTCTATCTTATTGTTACCGCCAACGTTGATTCCACGAAGAAGTGCGACGTACTTTTGCATACTAAAAGTATACCAGTTCTACCTTCTCGGTATGGTATCTAGAAAACCCTTATGATACTTACTTCAAAATGCTGGGCGGCTACTGGGAAGTTCGGTCACGAATCACTAAGTATATTGGTTCGTCTTCGACTCCAAATCTACTAAGTGTTCTCGACCCCGACTCATTCGCGGCAAGGCCGCATCATTCCGTCTTTCGATTCCCGGACAGAAGCAAAGCAGTTTGCTTCTTTAGCCGCCCCATACGCAAAAATCCCCGAAAGGGGATTTTGCTTTGGGCGACTACCGGGAATCGAACCCGAACTTCCGGTACCACAAACCGGAGCACTAACCGTTATACTATAGTCGCCATACAGCAGTATATAAAATACCGTGTGCGCATATTTATACCTATTTTTAGTACAAATGTCGAGTATTTTCTTGTGTGAATGCGCTACAATATTGTAGATGCAAGGCGAAGGACTACAAGCAGCGATATTCCTCACATTTCTGTTAGGATGTGGTGTTGGTTTTTATCTTGCTAAGTTTATTCTTTAAATGTATCCGCTTAAGCGGTATCTTGACAGCATAAAAAGTTATTATGTCGCTCTAGAGAGCGATTTTTTGTAGTATACTCAAATAAATTTATTTATATAATAATTTGCATATTTTTATGAAAGGATTTATCGAAGAGTTCAAAGCGTTTGCGGTAAAAGGAAACGTGATCGATCTCGCCGTAGCAGTAGTTATTGGAGCTGCATTTGGGAAGATTGTTTCTTCTCTTGTTGAGAACATCATCATGCCATTGGTGGGTGTGCTCCTGGGAGGAGTGAGTTTTGCTGGTATGACCTACCAGGTAGGTGATGCGATGATCACCTACGGCGTGTTCATCCAAGCTGTTGTAGACTTTGTTATTGTTGCGTTTGTTATCTTCATGGTAGTGAAGGCACTCAATAAAATGCAAGAAGTAGGGAAGGAAGATGAGGCTACAGACGATACTCCTGAAGAACCTTCAGAAGAAGTGAAGCTGCTACGAGAGATTCGCGACAACCTTCGCCGATAGGCACACTGTAGGCGTAATAAAGAAAGGCTGTGACGTTTCGTCACAGCCTTTTCAGCTCCGGTGGAAGCTTTTTTGTGGTGAGCGCCTCTTCAACCAATCCATATACTGTCGAGTCGGGAAGCTCCATAATAAGAGAAAGCTCGTCAACCAAACGTGCGGTTGCTTCTTCAGCAAGCTGTAGGTTGGCGTACGATCGCTCCTCTCCCTCAGGGACGAATAGGTTGCACACAAGCTGTGTCAGCTCACTGATCACACCACTGGTGAGTTTTGCATTGTGGAAGCGCTGTACTTGGTGCGGATACCCACGCACTTTCTTGCGATTTGCAATGAGTTTTTGCAGCGCCTGTTCCATCGCTTTCTTTGTGGTGATCTCACGGAGAGACTGATTGTCTAGTGGTACGTGTACGGTCATCTGTTGTCGCGCAAACCAGATGCGATACATTGGTTGCACGGCTCCGTTAACGGTACTTGTTTCAATTGATTGAACGGTGCCAACCCCATGAGCAGGGTAGATCACCGTATCTCCAGGTGAAAAAGGTCTCATGGGACATCTCCTTTCTATTGGCAACTATGCATTTTTGTTGTAAGAAAAGCAAGTTTTTCACTACACAATTAACTGGCACCCTTGCGCAAGAGACAAGAAAATTGCTATCCACAGGTGCGTTTGCTCTGGCACTTTCTCACCTTCGAAATATGAGGCTTAGTTTGCACTGTATTTTTGTTAATTCATAAATTATTTATCCACAATATCCATAGTTTCAGGGGTATTTTACAAATTCACGCTGGAGGGTTACTATCTAAATATCACTCGTTGATACTCCACAAATCGAGTGTGTTTGGAGGACGAACACGCGATATTTCGCGCCATGTATTACCATACATGGTTATATCAGTGACTCCTCAATATGATCTTTCTTAGAAATAGTTGCCACAGCTTTAGCCAGCTGTATACAAACACACCATACAATTATTTTTGTGAGAGATCTCCCATATGCCGCAACGGACTGGAGGTAGTCCGGGTGGTTTAGTAGCCCCTAAAAATTGAATATGTTTACGGAAATTACGAAGCGAAATGGTACAACCGTACCGTTTGATCAAAATAAAATCGTCGTCGCGATGCGAAAAGCTTTTTCGCAGGAGAATACACCTGTTACTGACGATGTACTACAGCAAATGGCTGATCGCGTCTTTGCAAAGCTTGAGGGTGTCTGTGAAAACATTACCGAAGGTCCTTGTCCTACCGTTGAGCAAGTACAAGACCTTGTGGAGGAAACACTCATGGAGCGTGGATACTTTGTGGTTGCAAAGCACTACATCCTCTACCGATTCCAACAAACCGAAGAGCGAAAAGAAGAAGTAGTAAAAGAGATTGAAGAGAATCGTTTGATGATCAAGACTGCAGACGGCGAAGAGCAGTTTTCTCGAGACAGTGTTCGCGATTATGTTGCAAAATTCACCCATGATCTTGAAAAAGACATTGATCTCGATGGTGTTGTGAATCAAATTGAACGAGAAGTGTACGATGGTATTACCACAAAAGAGCTCACCAAATTGGTGACACTCGTACTGCGCTCAAAGATCGAGCTCGATCCTGCGTATTCACAAGTAGCTGCGCGACAGCTCTGTGGACGCATTTATGAAGAAGCAATTATCAAAGATATCGATGTCACCGCTGCTGATTTCACAAAGAAGTATCAAGACGCGTTTGTGCGAAATATCAAGCAAGGTATTGCCGACAAGAAGTATGCTGAAGAAATGGGAGCATTTGACCTTACCGCGATCAGTGCAGCGATCAAGCCAGAACGAGATGACCTGTTTCGCTATCTTGGTGCAGAGACACTGAATGATCGATACTTCGTACGTGCTGCCGATGGGCATATTCTTGAGACACCACAGTACATGTGGATGCGTATCGCAATGGGGCTTGCGATCAATGAAGAGGACAAAACAGCACGTGTGCTTGAGTTCTACGAAATTATGTCAACGTTACGCTTTGTGCCATCTACTCCGACGCTGTTTCACTCAGGAACACCACACCCACAACTTTCGTCATGTTACCTCAACGTGGTGGAAGACGACCTTAACCATATCTTCAAAGTGTTTGGAGACAATGCACAGCTCTCTAAGTGGGCTGGAGGTATTGGGACTGCATGGACGAAGCTTCGTGCAACGGGTGCGCTGATCAAGACTGCAGGCATCACCTCACAAGGAACCATTCCATTTCTAAAAATCTCAAACGATGTAACGGTTGCGATCAACCGTTCAGGGCGTCGGCGTGGTGCGACGTGTGTTTATATGGAAAACTGGCACTATGACTTTCCTGACTTCCTAGAGCTCCGTAAGAACACGGGAGACGAGCGACGGCGAACCCACGACATGAATACCGCAGCATGGATTTCTGACCTATTCATGAAGCGCGTGAAGGAAAATGGTGAATGGACACTTTTCTCACCAGACGAAACACCTGAACTTACCGAAACGTTTGGGAAAGAATTTGAAGAACTCTATACAAAGTATGAAGAAATGGCAGATCGTGGAGAAATCAAACTCTTCAAAAAGATGAAGGCAGTAGATCTTTGGAAGAAGCACATTGGTATGCTCTTTGAAACAGGGCATCCATGGATCACGTTTAAAGACCCTTCAAATGTGCGTTCACCACAGGACCACGCAGGTGTGGTACACAGTTCAAACCTGTGTACCGAGATCACACTCAATACCTCAGCGACAGAAACTGCAGTGTGTAACTTGGGATCGGTACACTTCCATAAGCACATTACCGACGGCAAGTTTGATGAAGCACTTGCGCGAGAAACAACAACAGTAGCGATGCGTATGCTCGACAACGTCATCGATATAAACTTCTATCCAACAAAAGAGGCGCGAAACTCAAACATGAAGCATCGTCCTGTTGGACTTGGTATTGCAGGCTTCCAAGACGCACTCTATGCAATGAACATTAACTTCGACTCTGAAGCATGTGTGCAGTTTGCAGACCGTTCGATGGAGGTTATCTCGCATGCAGCAATTGCTGCGTCGAGTAACCTTGCACGCGAGCGTGGTGCATACGAAAGCTTCGCAGGAAGTAAGTGGGATCGCGGCATTCTGCCGGTAGACACCATTAAGCTCCTTGAGGAAAACCGTGGCATGAGTACCGGTGTAGACACCAGCGAATCACTCGACTGGTCTGCAGTGCGAGACTCTATTAAGAAGTACGGTATGCGCAACAGTAACTGTATGGCAATTGCACCAACTGCAACAACCGCAAACATTTCTGGTGCGATTCCAGGTATTGAACCTATCTACAAGAATATCTATGTAAAGGCGAATATCTCCGGTGACTTCATTATTGTGAACACTGCGTTGGTGAACGATCTGAAGAAGCAAGGGTTGTGGAGTAAAGATATGCTTGACGCATTGAAATACAATGATGGGTCAGTTGCAAACATTGCCGAAATTCCTGCTGAGTTAAAAGCAAAATACAAAGAAACGTTTGAGATTGACATGCGCTGGCTCGTGAAGGCAGCTGCTGCACGTGGGAAGTGGATCGATCAGTCGCAGTCACTCAACATCTTCTACTCAGGAACGTCAGGTAAAGACATTAGTGATCTTTATCAGTACGCATGGGAAGCGGGGGTGAAGACAACATACTATCTCCGCTCACTTGCAGCGTCACAGGTTGAGAAATCAACTATTGCCACTTCAGGGACACAGATTCGAAAGAAGAAAGAGTCATCAACACAACCAGCAGAACCTGCGGTTGCTACAGATGCACCTGCAGACCAGCCAGTGCCATCACCAATGGCAACGCCATCACCTATTCAGAAGGCACACATCGACGCTGCAAAGGTATCAGAGAAAATCGCTGCAAAACCAACAGGGCAAGTAAAACTACATGTCGCAGCAGACTCAGTGTGTGAGTCATGTGAAGGTTAAAAAGTTCTGGGAGACCTTTTTAGGGCCTTGCCTGGTATTTCTTGAAAACTTAGAAAGAAATATCGACAAGATTGAAACTGGGAGTTTCAGAAGGTTGCCAGCTGCGAATGCAGTGACAATCTCTACTGAACTTGTAAAGTTTTTAGTCCCTCTAATAAGGGAAACTAAGTTTTCTACAGGTGTCACGTAATACTCTTTGAGGATACGGTATACTGGTAAACATACGAGAAAGAGGTATCTATCCGGGATTGTGAGACGCGACTTGCAGTCCCCGCTAGGTACCTCTTTTTCTATCTCTGTAGGTTGCAGGAGGTAACGGTGTACACTTGGCATTTTTTCAGACAAGAGTACAATAACCACACAAAATAATTACAATCGTTTAAGGAATCATTACTATGAACAAAACAGGAATCATCAACAATAGTTCAACCGACCCAAATAAAATTCTTCCCATGAAGTACAAGTGGGCGCGTGAACACTACAAAGCAGGAGTAAACAACAACTGGGTACCAGAAGAGATTTCAATGCAGCTCGACATTGAGCTCTGGAAAAAAACAGGAGAGGGAGCACTTTCAGAAGAAGAGCGCCGTATGATTCTTTGGAACCTCGGCTTTTTCTCAACTGCAGAGTCGCTTACCGCAAACAACCTGGTACTTGCTGTATACAACCACGTGACCAATCCAGAGTCACGGCAGTACTTGTTGCGACAGGCATATGAAGAGGCGATCCACACCGATACATTTATCTACTGTTGTGACTCACTAGGGCTTGATCCAGACGAGATCTACAACATGTACGAGACGATTCCTTCAATTAAGGCGAAAGATGATTTTGTAGTTGATTTCACGAAGTCAGTATTTGATCCAAACTTCAAAACAGACTCAATTGAGAATATTCAGCGGTTTGTACATGATCTCATTGGGTTCTATGTGATCATGGAAGGTATTTTCTTCTATGCAGGATTTGCCATGATTCTTTCAATGAAGCGACAAAATAAGATGGTAGGTGTGGGAGACCAATTCCAGTATATTCTCCGTGACGAATCCATTCACCTTGCATTTGGTATCGATCTTATCAATACCATTAAGGACGAAAACCCAGAGATTTGGACTGATGCATTCCAGGCCGATATTCGGGAAAAGATCAAGAAAGCAGTTGAGCTTGAGATGGATTATGTAGATGATGCGATGCCTAACGGCTTCCTTGGACTCAATCCACAAACGGTGAAGGACTATGTGGAACACATTGCTGACCGCCGGTTTGAGCGACTCGGTATGGAGACTGAGTATGGGAAAGACAACCCATTCCCGTGGATGAGTGAAATAGCCGATGTATCAAAAGAAAAGAACTTTTTTGAAACACAGGTTACTGAGTATCAGAACAGTGGTTCACTCGACTGGGACTAGCATTTCCCTCTAAAATCATCCAGTCTACTTCGTTAAGCTGCGAAAAATAATTTCCATCGTACCGCTAAGTACGCTCCAATTATTTTTTTTGCTTGCCTCGTATCTCAAGCGATTTTCTTGCAAAAATAGAGATGCGGAGCAGAACAATTGAAAAACAGCACGGCGCCCAAAGGGCGCCGTGCTGTTTTTTGTTGTGACAAATTGCTAGAATGTATTCATGCGAAGTGGGTTTATCGTTAGTTTGATTGCAACACTGCTGTTCACGGGCGGGTATTTTTACTACGTCGCAGAAGCAGTGTGTCCTGCACCGCTTGCGTACTCCATAGGGCAGCTTGATGAGGAATTCGGTCTTTCGTTTGATGAAGCAAAACTTGCAATCGCTGAAGCAGAAAGTGTCTGGGAAGATGCCACTGGACAAAATTTATTTACCTACGAAACTGATGCACCATTTACCATTAATTTTATATATGATGAACGGCAGGCGGTAGCAGATGCGGAGGATACATTTAAAGCACAGCTCGACCAAACACAGAGTGCCAGTGACGCTATAAATGAAGCATATGAAACCCTTGTTACTGAATATAACAAGTTGCAGATTGAATACAGCAAACAGGCAAAGCGGTATGAAACAAACCTTGCTGCCTATAATGCGCAAGTTGGATCACTCAATGCGCAAGGAGGCGCAGACGAGAGTGAGTACGCGGTTTTGCAAGAGCGTAAAGAAGAGCTGGACGCAGAGCGTGTGCAGCTTAACGCACGCTCTGAGGAGCTCAATGCCCTCGTGGTTGAGATCAATGATATCAGTGAACGAGGAAATAAAATCGTGGAGACTTACAACCGAGGAGTAGAAGAATACAACGACACCTTTGGAGAAAAGCGCGAGTTTACCCAAGGTACGTACAGTACAGATGGGCGTATTGATATTTTTGCATTTTCCGATAGTCAGGAGCTGCGTATAGTGCTTGCGCATGAGCTTGGGCATGCACTTTCGCTTGACCATGTTGCGAATGAATCTTCCGTCATGTACTTCCTTATTGGTGATCAGCCGGAAGAGCTTGTGGTTTCAGAGGAAGATATTGCAGAGTTTGTACGTGTTTGCAGTAACAGAAGTGTATGGGATACAATACAGTTATCAATCAATAATTTTATACTATAGTTTATGGATACTTTATTTTCTTATCGATACATGCGGATTATCATTGCAACACTTGGTGTGATGGCAATTCTTGCGGTGGCAGGCGCAGTGGCACACATGCTTAACCTTATTTCGTATGAGCCAAACTACACGACTATCAATGTAGAAGGTGTAGCGGAAGTGACTGCCACACCAGACATAGGATCATTTCGTTTTACCGTAGAGGCTGAGGCTGCAGACGTTGCAGAAGCACAGAAGCTCTCCGGAGAAAAGATCAATGACATTATGAGCTATCTTAAGAATGAAGGTGGTGTAGAAGAAAAAGATATTAAAACTACAGGATACAACGCACAGCCACGGTATGAATGGGAGCGTGAAAATTGCTTAAGTGGTTTTGGTTGTGAAAGTGAACGCGTGCTGAGAGGATATGTGGTGACACAAAATGTACAAGTGAAGGTACGCAATACTGCAAAAGCCGGAGAACTTATTGGGGGTGTTGGGGGGCGTGGTGCAACGAACATGAGCGGACTCTCGTTTGAGGTGGATGATATTGAAGCACTCAAAGAAGAAGCACGTCTCCTTGCAACTGCAGATGCTAAAGAAAAGGCAGAGCGCCTGGCAGATGAACTTGAGGTGCGACTGGGTGACGTGGTGAGTTTTAATGATGGTGGCGGGCGATACCCAATGCCGATGATGGAAAGCCGCGCGGTGATGATGGACGCTGCGTATGGTGGAGATATGGAAGAAGAGGCGTTCGCACCTGACATTGCAGTAGGGGAGGATACTATTACTGCTCGCGTCACCATTACCTATCAAATAAAGTAGTAAAATTACTTAGTCTACTTTGTTAGACTGCAAAAAAAGACCCTCGCTGGGCACGTGCCCCACTCGGGTCTTTTTTCTTGTCTGCCTTGTATCCTAAGCAATTTTACTACTTTATTAATTACAATGTCCTGCATGTTTGCTTTTTATTATTTTTATGATATTTTTCAAAATAATATGATCTTTGGAGGCTATAATGACAAAACGAACGACACTTACTGTTTCCAAAGCCGTGCCAAAGGAAGTGGCAAGGTTGCTTGAGAAGCATATTGATGTTCAGGAGACTAATGAGTCTTCCGATCATTCTGCTTTTAATTGTGTGCATCGAGATTTTGAAGGAGACGGAGTTCCTGAGGTATATAACCGAATTGACGATGCTGCGCTCGCTGCAGGAGTTGACCCGGATGCAGTACCTGTTGAACCAGGTGCTGAGTGCCCGCAAGTTGCACTGGAGGATGATCCTCTATGCGCACATATCATCGAACAAAAAATGAAGAAGCTGTGATGTCTGCTATCCGGCGGCACTTTGTGCCGCCGGACTTTACTTTTTTTAAAACAGGAGTATCATTGTGTGTATCAAGTCCAGCGGGGCTTTTTATTTTACCCAACTATATCTATATCATTATGAGTCGACTAGGAAACTACTTCCGTGACACTGCTGCAGAAATGAAGCATGTATCATGGCCAACACAAACACAGGCGTTTGTCTATACACTGCTTGTTATCGCGGTGTCAGGTATCGTTGCACTTTTCTTAGGTGCGTTTGATTACCTCTTTACACAAATTCTTGACAAGTTACTTGGCTAACAACTTTTATTATGTCAATGCAAAAACAACAAACAGGTGGTGAGCGCCACTGGTACGCAATTCACACCTACTCAGGGTATGAAAACGCGGTAGCACGAAATCTTAAGCAGCGTATGGAGTCTTTAAACATGCAAGACCAGATTTTCGACGTGGTAGTACCAACAGAAAAGAAGGTGCGTGTTAAGGGTGGAAAGCGTGTCACTGAAGAAGAGAAGATGTATCCAGGATACGTATTGGTAGATATGATTGTAAATGATGAGTCGTGGTACGTCGTACGAAACACGCCGCGCGTAACCGGTTTTGTTGGAAGTGGAACACAGCCAGTACCCCTGTCGCCAACAGAGTACGAAGCACTCATGAACATCATGTCTGATGAGACGGTGAAGCATAAAGTAGATCTTGCAATCGACGATATGGTGATGATCACTGACGGACCGTTCAAGGAACTTGAAGGAAAGATTGGTGAAGTAGATGAGGTAAGTGGTAAGGTAAAAGTGCTCGTGTCTATGTTTGGGCGGGAGACACCCGTTGAACTCGACTTTCTCCAGGTCAAAAAGGTTTAAAATCACTTCATCTGCGTCGTTGCCGTGCGAAAAATTTTTCTCACCGTACCACTAAGTACGACTCGAAAAATTTTTTGCTAGCGCCTCGCACCTAAAGCAATTTTAAACCTTTTTAGGCAACAAGAAGCAAAACAAAACCTCGTGTAACCATGAGGTTTTGTTTTTTTGACAGAGTGATGAAGGGTGTAGTTTTTTTGCTCCTCATCGTTCTTTATTTCGTTGTCACTTTCTTTTGAAGCTTTTGGAATAAGGTGTTTTCTCTTGCCAAAGTGATAAAAATTCTGTATTCTACGCGAGCTTCTATTGATATTCAGTAGCTATGGACTAGTGGGTATCTATAACAAACTTTTAAACAAAAAAGCATGGCAAAACAAGTATTAAACAAAATTAAAGTACAAGCAATTGGAGGAAAGGCTACACCAGCGCCACCTCTTGGACCAGTGCTTGGACAGGCTGGTATTAACATTGGTGAATTCGTAAACCAATTCAACGACCAGACACGTGAGCGAATGGGGGAAGTGGTTCCAACAATCATTACAGTATATGACGATCGATCATTTACGTTTGAGTGTAAGACAGCTCCAGCATCACGCATGATCCTGAAGGCTATTGGTAAAGACAAAGGCTCTGGAAAGAACCTTGTTTCAAAAGCAGGGGAAATCACAAAGGCGCAGATTCGAGAAATTTCTGAAGCGAAGATGCAAGATCTTAATGCAGCTTCACTTGAAGCAGCTGACAAGATCATTGAAGGTACGTGTAAAAGCATGGGGGTAAAGGTCATCTAAACGACCTTTACCGAGCTTTTGAGGCAGGTTCGACCGGAGGGAGAAATATGTCCAAAAGGTACACAGTCTCTGTAAGAAGTTAAAGCGATACAGACCATAATCCAAACAAAGCCTCTCGTTAGTTGACGGGAGGCTTTGTTTTTTGGTATAACAGCTACTGGAAATCATTCCAGGCATTGTTCACTTGACAGAAAGGAAGGTCTTCTATGGCACCACGCTTGCAGAAGCAGAAAAGTTTTTTTACTCCTCATGGAGGAAGCTCGTCACAGTTTGCGGTCGACGCAAACAGAAAGTATCCGCATCTACAGAAAAGTGTTGCTGTAATCGGTGTGCGCAAGAACGGAAAAGAGATGTGTCTGCTGCATCCCAGGAAAGCTGCTGAAGACATGCGTATCCCTCCACAGGGGAGGATTCAAAATCCTCAAGGAGATATGAGGCGTGAAGCACAACGAATCGTGAATGAAAAAGCTGGTCTTATGATTAACCTGGATCAGTTTTACTACCTTGGCTACGCATTTACCGACCGGCATCATGCCAACGGTGATGTCACCAACAACGGTAAGCTGGTGCATTGGCTCTGTGCAGGGTTTGGTGATGATCCAAAGCTTGAACAAACATACAGCAAGAATGAGTACGCTGATATTGTTGAATGGTGGCATGTGAAAGGTGTTCTTGGTCAAATGGCTGATCTGGATATGATGAGCGCACGAAAGCTTTACATGCTCGAGTCAGCAATCATTGAGATGCCTGACTATCATCCAGGCTTCAAGGCGAAGGTATTCCAAGACCATGCTATTTCAGTCGATGCATAATGTAGACACGTCCCGGAATTTTCCGGGGCGTTTTTTCTGTGCTACCATTGCGCCATTATGCAGCTTATACCAGTGAAAACCAGACGTGTTGAACTCCCAAAGGACGACCTCTTTGCAGTACTTGACGAGTCTTTATCTTCTGTTCAAGAGAAGGATGTGGTGCTCATTTCTTCAAAGATCGTTGCTATTGGGGAAGGGAGGACGGTGGAAGCATCAATGGTGAATAAACAGGAGCTTGTAGAAGCGGAAGCTACACTCTGTATTCCACGTGCATACTGGAAGTCACCTTTAACTGTAGTTGCCAACGCGTTTATTGGTACCTCGGGAATTGATGAAAGTAATGCTGATGGATATCTTGTGATGCTCCCGGAAGCCCCGTTTAAAAGTGCAAAAGAAATTCATGCGTACATAAAGAATCGTTTCGCTCTAGAAAAAGTTGGTGTGGTCATTACTGATAGTCACTCACAGCCACTACGTCGCGGAGCGTCTGGTATCTCAATTGGTTTCTGGGGTTTTGAGCCAGTAGTGGATCATGTTGGTAAAAAGGATTTGTTCGGAAGAAAGATACAAATAGAGCAGTCAAATCTCGTTGATGGGCTCGCTGCTGCAGCTACGGTTGTGATGGGTGAAGTTGATGAGTGCCAGCCAGTGGTGATTGCACGCGATGTGCCTAGTCTGCAGTTTACTGAAGAAAACCGCAAAGATATTGCATATGTTTCACCCGAGAACGATACATTCCGGGTGTTGTACGAACGATTTTTAAAATAGAAACCTTTCAATCGATTGAAAGGTTTTTATTTTCGTATGTAGTCTATCCACTGATACTTTAGTCCGTTGTGTTCAGCTACAGGATGCTCTGTTACCACTTCAAAGTCTTCTTCAAATATAGGGAAGTGCGTGTCGCCCTCTGTGTCGTCGTCGAAAAAAGTAAGATGCAGTTTTGAGACATAAGGAAGTGCGAGTTTGTATAGTTCTGCACCACCACCAATGTGTATTTCTTCGGGGTCTTCAGCTTGTGCTCTGGCAAGCGCATCTACAAAAGAGTGTTCAATAATAGCTCCTTCATGGGCGTAGGATTCGTCCCGTGTGACTACAATATTGGTACGTCCCGGTAGTGGTTTGCCGAGTATTTCAAGAATGGACTCAAATGTTTTTCTCCCCATGATAATTGGATGCCCGACGGTGAGCTGTTTAAAGCGCTTCAGGTCTTCCGGCACATGCCACAAAAGACCATTGTCTTTACCAATAGCGCGCGTTTGCTTGCTCATCCCAGCAACGATTACAACAGGTACTTTCTTTGTCATATCCTCTGCAGTATACTATGATTCACGATAACGATATAGATATGGCTATTAACGCAGGAATTTTTGGAGACCGAACCGCTTTTGAAGATCGATATATTGAAGATCATGAAAAGCTACGGGAGCTGGTGGGGTATTGGAAAAACCTAGGTTTAAAAATTGTACTTACCTCAGGAACGTTTGACCTCTTTCATATTGGACATGCGCAGTACTTAGAAAAGGCGAAAGAGCTCGGTGACATTCTTATTGTTGGAGTTGATAGCGACGAGAAAGTGAAAGCGCGGAAGGGTCCTGATCGACCGGTGGTGCCAGAAAATGAACGTGTACTCATTCTTGCACACATGCGTCACGCAGATGTGATCACACTTAAGCATCTTGATGATGGTAGTAACAATCTAATTAAAGTGGTTTCGCCTGACATTTTAGTAGTGTCAAAGTCGACAAAGCATAAAGAGGGTGAGGTGGACGAGAAGGCGCAGTATTGCAAAGAGATTGTGCTCATGGAGCCGCAGTCAGAAACAAGCACAAGCGCCAAGCTACGACTAATTCAAATCAAAAAAGATGCATAAAAAAATTGGTGTTGCGTATATTCCTGTACTACACAAAGGATATATCGATTTCTTAGAATCGCTCATACAAGAGAGTGTAGAGAAATTGTACTTGGTTGGTGACGAGATACTGGAAGCTCATGAAGAGCTTGACTACATCAACCGAAAAGATCGCTTGCGTGCAGTTCCGGTTGAAACAATGAAAGCTTCATTGGAAGCGACAACAAATTTTGATATAGAGATACTCACACCTACTACTGTTGTTTCTGCAGAGACGATCGTGACACCACGAGAAGATATTGGTGAAGTGATTGTGCAAACGTACTTTACAGACAAAGTTATTGAGTACCGCAATGTATTTGTACGACGCGACAAACACACTATCGGAGAGGAGTCACATCCGGAAGCAGCTGAAATTATTTCAATGGACAGTTTTTCAAAAGAGATATGGGATGACGTGCTTGCAGAAGCTGAAAAAAGTGCTGATTGGTATCGGCGCGTAGGTGCAGCGTTGGTGAAAGATGGAAAAGTTGTATACGTGACCCATAACGAGCATATGCCGGAAGAGCAATTACCCAACATTGAAGGGGATGCGCGCGCATTATTTAAGAAAGGGGTACATATCAATTATGTAACTGCTGCACACGCAGAAGTGGCAGCAATTGGAGCAGCAGCAAGAGAGGGGATTGCGACAGAGGGAGCAGAATTGTTTGTGACTGACTTCCCGTGCCCATACTGTGCGCGACTGATTGCAAAAGCGGGTATTGCAAAAGTGTATTTCCTGAAAGGGTATGCAGTGCTAGAGGGAGACGTTTTCCTTAAAGAAGCAAATGTTGAGGTGATCAAAGTTTCACTCACGTAAAAAAGCCCAGCAGTGGATGCGGGGCTTTTGTATATACCTATAACAACTTCAGGTGTGGTGTTTGTTTTTTTAAATCGTATGCGTGTAGCAAATCAGACCAAGGTTCTGACATTTGTTGCGTGTACACTTCTGCATACATATCGACTGTGTCGATGGTGCCTTCAATGTCAGGAAGACCTCCCCATATCATGTCTCTTTTGGAGTGATACGTATTGAAGTATTGCATGCAATCTTGGAAGTATATTTCACGGTTGCTGCTATGTACATCTTGTACAGCAATGATAGGTCCTGGCGCCACGATTCTTTTTTCCGGGCGCTGCACCATAAGGTGCCAGAATTTGAGATACTCAAGTACGAGTGTCTCAATTTTTTCAACAAGCTTTCTAGAGCTTTTGTGTGAAGGGTATGTTGCAAGAACTTCTTGTGTGAGCCATGCATGATTAATTGCATGGTTGTGATACCAGAGAACATCTGTCATTTTTAATCCTCCTTAACTCTTTTGTGAATATATCGTAGAAGGTGCAATGAGACAAGTTGTATTTGTTGTATAGTGAGCAGATGGCAGTTTCTGAAGAATATCTAGCATACATACAGGAAATGCTGGAGGGTGTTGGTCTCCTTGAGTGCACGCGTTTGTTTGGCGGAGTGCTTTTTAAAGTAGATGGGGTGCAACTGGGAGTTATCCTGGATGAGGAGTTATATTTTACAGTTACTGATACGGCGCTACAGAAATGTTTTGCAGAGGAGGATTCTGTGCAGTTTACGTATGACCGTAAAGATAGATCACAGCCCGTGATTATTAAAAAGTGGTGGAAAGTGCCAGAGCGGTATCTTGATGATACAGTCTTGTTGCAACAGCTGGCACAGAAGGTGCTTGCACAAGAAAACACCGCATGATCCATGCGGTGTTTTTTATTGACCTCGTCCGTAGATATTCTTTAGTTTTTCTACATGTCCTTCGTAGTCAGATGAACAATAGAGGTCTCCATGGTCATCGTGGAAATAAAAAAGACAGTCTGAGTCTTGCGGGTTAAGTGCAGCAAGCACTGCTGCAGCAGAAGGGTTTGCAATCGGTGTAGGAGGAAGCCCTTTGTGTTGGTAGGTGTTGTAGGGTGAGTCAATGTATTTATCATCAGGAACAACCGGTGGCCACCAGCGTGTTGCATAGGGTTCTGATCCTCGTGCGTATTGCAGTGTTGCATCAAGTTGGAGTTTCATGTCGTTAAAAAGTCTGTTCCAAACTACTCCCGAAATAATACGCATATCTGCAAATGTGTACGCTTCGCGCTGCAATAGAGACGCAACGATAAGTGCTTGGGCTGCGGGAACTTTGCTTGCCACTTCTGCATTGTATCGCCGCATGATATTTTCGGTAAAGCGATCGGTAACTAGTTTTGCAACTGTTTCGGGGGATGCTTTCTTTTCTACAATATATTTTCCAGGAGCAAAGACGCCTTCAGGAAACTCTGGATATGCAATAGAAACACTCAGCGCAAACACCGCGCGCTGGGTATCATCCCATCCCATGATGTCTCCAAAAGCATCCACCACTTCTTCTTGCCGTTGTCCTGCGTATATCATCAGAACGCGACTGTGTGGTGAGGCGAGGTTTTGGTACCATGCCAGTGCAAGAAGTTCTTTTTGAATACGTTGCAGGAAGCTTGTTTTTATTGAGGCTTCCTCTTGCGCAAAGTGTGTTGAAAGATACGTAGCAACTCCATGTTGTTCAGTGATCGTTTTGTTTTGCGGATTAACCCCAACAGGAAAGGGAAGAATTTCTTCGCTGACTTCTGTTTGAGAGGTTTTGGTAAACATGAGTTCTTTTGATTGCAATACAAACACAAACCCCGCACTGACGATGATGAGTAGCAGCAACACTGCCCCCGCAACTACTCGTGAATAGAAAAGAAGATTTGTTGCAAAACTATACTGCACTTTTTTCATACTTGTATTATTGCATAGAAAACAGCAGCCGACTCCGGCTGCTGCTTGTTTTTATGTTGGAATTTCACCAGTTTCGTAACGCTCGGAAAATCTCGTGGCACGAATTTTGTTGTCGCTTCTTCCAGAAGGGTCTTTAAACACTGGAATGCGTACTTCACCCGTCTCATTCACTTCAAAAACATTGATATGCAGATGGTCAACAGTTCCAGCATTTTTGTTCATAGGGCCTTCACGAACATGCGAGAGACCCCCGGTGTATCCAAGTTCGTTGCGAACAAATTGTTTTGCATGATGAATGTCTAAAGCTTCCGCCTCGCTGAGGTCGGCTTCAAACCGTACGTGTCGAACGGGCACAATAAGCGCGTGCAGCTTAAGAGTATCTCTCAGATATTCCTCTGGTACTTTCCAAACCATCACATGTTCAGTTTCAAAAATAACTTTGTTAAATGTCCGATCGAGATTGCAGAAAGCGCAATGGTCCTCTTCAAAACCTTTTCGCATTTTGTAGTACTGCTTGTATGAACGGCATCCTTCTAGGCAAAAAAGGTGTTCTTCAGAAAGTGTACAGGTCATTTGGACCTCCTTTGTTGATTTCTTCCACCATACTGCAGTATTGCGTACACAAAAGCAAGAAAAAAGCCTGCGAGAATCGCAGGCTTTTTCTATTTCTTTTTGTATCCGAGTTTTACTTTCAAACCTTCTGTTTCTTCGGACTTCTGCTCTCCAACAACAAGCTGTGCATGGAGATGTTCGACGCTGCTACCATTGTACCCACCTTCACCAAAGCGCATGAAGAATCCGCCACCAGGTATATTATGCTCAGTCACTATTTCTGAAACGAGTGAAAAGAGTTCAGCACTAGCCTCTGGAGTTACGTCGCTGGGATTGTTGGTGTGTATTGGCTTGTACACAAACAAGAAGTGTTGCGTTGTCCCTTCGTACGGACTCATGTTTGTGGTTACAAACCAGTTGTTAGTTTCTTTGAGAATTGGTTTTGGGTGGTACTTCGCAAAGTGTTCAGCACAAAAGGGACAGACGCCGTCTGCTTCGATCTGCGCCATGAGCTTTTTTTGCTCGTCAGTCCGCGCTTCGTTGTGATCAAGTCCTGCTTTTGAAAACGACATACTAGATTGCTACGGGGATGTCTTTAATCGGCGCACCTCGTTCGTAATCGTCACCAAGCTCGAAGTCTTCTACACGGTAGCTCCAGAAGTCGGTACTGTCATTATTGAAGTGCATGGTAGGGAATGGGAGTGTGTCTCGCTCAATGATTTCCTTAACTGCGTCGATCTGATCTACATATATATGTGCGTCGGAGATAGTGTGGACATACTCACCTGGTTCGTAGCCTGTTGCTTTACTGAGCATCATCAGGAGTGCTGCGTACTGCATCATGTTTGACGGAACACCAATAGGAACGTCACCCGAACGTTGGTACATGTGCATATGCAGTTTGTTGTTCAGTACTCGTAAGTGTAACCATCCGTGACACGGACATACCACCACTTTTTGTTGCTTGCCCTCGCCGCGAATAGTGTATTGTGGGACCCATGGAGAGATGAAGTGGGTCTTCAGGTGTGGCTTAAATGCGATTTGTTCGATGATGTTTTGGAATTGGTTGAATGAGTCACCTTCTGCAGTGGGGAAGTCATGGAATGCCGCACCATACGAACCAGGTCCAAGGTCACCAGGCTCGAGTCCTCGTTTCGCACATTTCTCAGGAGTGATGAAGTTTGTCCAAAACTTACACCCGTATGACTCGAGCTCTTCGAGCGTGCGTGCACCATTGGCAAAGCCGATGATTTCTCCAACAGCCTGCTTCCAGAAGCCTTTCACACTACGCTCCGTAATCATTGGGAAACCGTTACTGAGGTCAAAGCGCATCGGTGTTGCGCCTAAGAGTGTTATGCAGTCGGTGCCTTCAGGGTTTTCTTTGGTTGTCCCAGCTTGTGACTGAGAGCGAATGCCTTTTTCGAGGATCTCTTTGAGGAGATTTTTGTATTGTTCGTTTGGAGTGCGTTCTTCGTATGGTTTGTAGTGCATAGGTCAATTGCTTAGATAAGTAATGTGTATCAATAATACAACATCATATATATGACAGACAGAGGAGAATACAACTATGCAATAAAAAGTATACCTGTGCTCTGTACGATATGCAGAATATGTTTTCTAAATAAACTGACGTGTCCTCAGAGTGCTACACTAGTACTACTTAGAAGATAGCTAGAGTTGGTATGGATTTTCAAGAATATCAAGAGAAGTCACGCGTGACCGCAAAATACCCCGACGTGGGAGATACATTTACGTACCCAACACTCGGGCTTGTGGGCGAGGCTGGTGAAGTGGCAGATAAGTTTAAGAAACATATGCGGGACAATGGTATTGCGCGACCTAGCCAGCTTTCTGAAGAGCAAAAACAAGAACTCGTAAAAGAGTTTGGGGACGTGTTGTGGTATATAGCACAGCTGTGTTCAGAATGCAGTCTGTCGCTCGCAGATGTTGCGCAGATGAACATCGATAAACTGTATTCACGTATGGATCGTGGGGTGCTTGGTGGTAGTGGAGATAATCGATAGTAGTATGGAACAGCAATCAAAAATAATTGTCATTGAGGGAGGAGATAGTGTGGGGAAGGCAACACAGGTTGAGTTGCTCATGAAGCGATTGCAAGCAGAAGGTATTCCCGTTGCAACCATGGATTTCCCACGCTACACACAAAATGCATTCGGTGCACTGCTTCGAGAATGTCTCGATGGAAAACATGGTGACTTCATGCAGCTTGACCCAAAAATTGCTGCGACACTCTACGCTGCAGATCGATTTGAATCAAGAAAAGAACTAGAATCACTCTTGGCTGAGGGTAAAATAGTGATCCTTGACCGCTATGTCAGTGCAAACCTGATGCATCAAGGTGCAAAAATAGCAGACTTGCAAGAACGCGAAGCTTTTGTAGGTTGGCTCGACCATATTGAACATGGCGTGTTTGGCTGCCCACGACCTGACTTGACGGTGTACCTCGATGTGCCACCTGAAAAGAGCAAGGTGTTACTCGACTACATGGTCAGCACGGGCAAAAAAACTGCTGATGTAGCTGAGCAAAACCGAGAGCATCAAGAACATGCAGCAACGTGTGCACAGTATCTTGCAAATACACAAGATGGTTGGGAGTCCGTGATGTGCATGGAGGGTGATGCACTACGCACCCGAGAAGATATCCACGAAGAGATATATACTATAGTACTGAAGTATTTATAAACGTATGTTGTATCCATCTGACCACATGAAACGATTTATTGAAGAAGCACGTGGTTGCGGACTGATTTTATAATTGATAACGATATACCTATGAACGAATATAACTATATAAAGAAACAAGATGCAGAAATCTACGAAGCAATTATGGGCGAAGAGGCACGTGAGGCCTCAGGACTGGAACTTATTCCAAGTGAGAATTATGTGTCGCGAGCCGTTCGCGAAGCGAACGGCTCTGTGCTGACCAACAAATACTCAGAAGGGTACCCCGGGCGCCGGTATTATGGAGGACAGGACTACACTGATGCAGTAGAACAACTTGCTATTGATCGAGCCTGTGAGCTGTTTGGGTGTACGTATGCAAACGTGCAGCCGCTTTCGGGTGCACCTGCAAACGTGGCGATGTACTTTGCGCTTATGGAACCGGGCGACACCGTACTTGGTATGGATCTCTCGCACGGGGGACATCTCACCCATGGACATCCAACCACAAGTATCAACAAAGTATTCAACTTCGTGCGGTACAAAATGAAGGATGTCGATACTGGTGAAATTGACTACGACGAACTTCGGGAGGTTGCACTAGAGCACAAGCCAAAAATTATCCTTGCGGGGTTTTCAGCATATTCGCGAGAGCTCGACTATCAGAAGTTTGTCGACATAGCACGAGAGGTGGGCGCGTACGCAGTTGCAGATATGGCGCATATTGCTGGGTTGATTGCAGGCGGCGTTGTACAAAATCCGTTCGACTACGGGTTTGATGTAATCACCTCAACTACACACAAAACCATGCGTGGTCCACGTGGTGGAATGATTCTTATTCGTGAAGACAAAGAGATTGCACAGAAGATCAACAAAGCGGTATTCCCAGGACTACAGGGTGGTCCACATATGAACCTGATTGCTGGGAAGGCGGTTGCATTTGGCGAAGCGTTACGTCCTGAGTTTAAAGAATACTGTCAGCAAGTATTGAAGAATGCAAAAGCAATGGAAAAGGTGTTTCTTGAAAAAGAGGTGCGATTGCTTGGTGGCGGAACGGATAACCATTTATTGCTTGCAGACGTCTATGGCTCACTTGGGGTAACCGGGCAAGAGGCAGAAACAGTACTCGATGAAATCGGTATTACACTCAACAAAAACATGATTGCCGATGAGTCACGCACCGCCATGGATCCTTCGGGTATTCGGTTTGGTACGCCAGCAATGACCACGCGCGGTATGAAAGAAACTGAGGCAACACGACTTGCAGAGATTATGATTGAGGTATTGAAAGACAAAGATAATCAACAACTGAAAGATGCGCTCAAGGCTGAAGTTGAAGCGTTGTGCACATCGTTTCCGGTACCTGAGTCTTTTGTGTAGAGCTGAAGAAAACTTTTAAAAAGCACAAGCGCATGCGCTTGTGCTTTTTAATAAACTGCGTATAGTAGAAGTGATTCAGTAGACATTTCCCTTTGTCCCCAATCCGTGTCTGCTGAACGACAGCCCTGTGCGTATCGCACAGGGCTTTTTCTTTTGTACATTCTTCGATGCCTCTTGTACAATACCTACACATGGAAGCAGAGCAAACACCGCAAGAAAAGACTTCGCGTGTACCACGAAAGTCCCTCTCAAAAGTAAAGCGTCACTGGATGACGCTCTCGTTTGTGTTCGGGTTTATTATCGACAACATTACGCTTAATCGCGTGGATCAGCTGTTTGATAACTTTATTCTTGCATCATATGTACTGCTTGCAATGATTGCGCTGTTGCTCCTCTATGCTTCAGCGTCACATAAGATTCAGGGCAGAAAAGGTGAGCTTGCACGGAAATATGCTCCGTTGTTAGTGCAGTTTGCGTTTGGTGGGCTCCTCTCAGGAATGCTCATCTTTTACGGACGCTCTGGTGCATGGGCGCAGACGTGGCCATTTATGACGGTGATCCTCCTTGCTATTTATGGAAACGAAACCATTAAAGACCGCGCTTCACGTCTGATCTACAACCTTGCCATTTTGTTTATTGGTCTCTTTTCGTACACCGTTCTTGTGATCCCAGTGTTTACCGGTTGGATGGGACCATGGGTGTTTGTCGGGAGTGGATTGTTGGCGCTGTTTGTGATGTATCAGTTTGTGCAGCTGTTGCTGCGTATTGTGCCAAACTTTATGGCGATGCAAATGCGTTCCATTGTGTTTACGCTCGGAACAATTTTCTGCACATTCAATTTTCTCTACTTTGCAAATATCATCCCGCCGATACCGCTTTCTTTGAAAGACGTTGGTATTTATCACAGTGTCGTGCGCATTGGCGACAGTATCTATGAACTAAAGTACGAAGCGGGTCGCTGGTTTGAACCGTTTAAAAACTCAGACGATACCTATCATGCACAAGCAAATGATCAGATATTCTGTTTTGCGCAGGTATTTGCACCAACAAAGCTCGCAACGGACATTGTGCATGTATGGGAGTTTAAAAACCCCGACACCGGCGAGTGGGAAGAACATGCAAGTCTTCCGTATAGTATTTCAGGTGGTCGTAGTGACGGGTTCCGCGGGTACACACTTATAAAAAACTATACAGACGGAAAGTGGCGCTGTTCGGTAGAAACTACGAGGGGACAGGTGCTTGGTCGCGAGACGTTTGTTATCGACAGTACACAGGCGCCACGAGAACTTGTCACACAAGAGCGCTAAGGCTATAGTAGCCACACACATATATATGAAGGAACAGATACAGCAGAAGATACAAACAGTGCTTGATGAACTTGGCGTTACCGACGTCCCTTTTACCGTGGAGCATCCAGCCGATCTTTCGCATGGCGACTACGCAAGTAATGTTGCACTTGTTGCATCGAAGCAGCTTGGGAAAAATCCGCGCGAACTCGCGGAGGAAATTGTGTCTAAACTCGACGAGTTTGAAACAACTATTGCAGGTCCTGGGTTTATTAACGTCCACGCACCACGGAGTTTTTTTGTAGACCATGTTGCGCAAAGTATTGCTGCTGGAACAAACTGGGGCAAGAGTGAATTGTTGGCAGGAAAGAAGTATGTAGTTGAGTACACTGACCCAAACCCATTCAAGGAGTTTCATGTTGGGCACCTTTTTACTAACTCTGTAGGTGAATCTGTTTCTCGGCTTATAGAGTTTGCAGGTGCTGATACGAAGCGACTGTGCTACCAAGGTGATGTAGGCATGCATGTCGCCCATGCAGTATGGGGGATGCAACAAATGGGACTTACCCCTGAAAGTAATTTTACCGCTGGTGACCTTGGAAAAGCCTACGCACTTGGCGCCACGGCATATAAAGAAGATGAGCGTGCGCAGACAGCTATCAAAGCTTTAAATAAAAAAATATACGAACGTTCAGATGAGGTAGTGAATGCCTTGTATGACAAAGGTCGTGAAGTATCACTGGCGTACTTCGAAACTATCTACGCAATTGTTGGTACGCACTTTGATGAGTATTTCTTTGAAAGTGAAGCAGGACCAAAAGGAAAAGAGCTTGTGTTGGGTAATCCAAAGGTTTTTTCAGATAGTGACGGTGCAAAGGTATTTGAGGGAGAGCAGTATGGGCTGCATACTCGAGTTTTTCTTAACTCGGAAGGTTTGCCGACTTATGAAGCAAAAGAGCTTGCATTGGCTCAGATGAAAGAAGATCGTCTTGGTGTATATGACCACTCAATTATTTCTACATCAAATGAAATTGTTGCATACTTTAAGGTACTTAAGAAAGCAATGAGCTTTGTATATCCAGAGTTGGAAAAGAAGACAGAACATATCGGTCACGGTACGGTACGCCTCACAACAGGGAAGATGTCTTCACGGACAGGGGAGGTGATTGCAGCAATTGATTTCATTGAAGAAATAACAGATACAGCACAAGAGCGCATTGCAAGCGCAACACCCGAGCTTGCGCAGGACAGAGCGCTAGCACAGCAAATTGCGCTTGGGGCTATTAAGTATGCGACTCTCAAAGGGAACATGCTACAAGATATGGTATTTGATAAGGAGGCAGCACTTTCTTTTGAAGGAGCATCAGGTCCGTACTTGCAGTACACGCATGCGCGTATTTGCTCAGTGCTTGCAAAAGCTGCTGATGCGGGAATAGTGCCTAGTACAGATGCAGCACCAGAAGAAGCATATGCTCTTGAGAAGATACTCTATCGATTTCCTGAAGTGGTAGAAGAAGCGATGCTGCACCGTGCACCGCACAAAGTTGCACAGTATCTCACAGAGCTTGCAGGTATGTTTAACTCATTCTATGCACAAGAAAAAATTGCCGATCCGTCTGATCCTCACGCACCCTATAAAGCACGTGTTGCACAGTCAGTTGCGCAGACTTTGAAGAATGGCTTGTGGTTGCTTGGAATAGAGGCACCAGAGCGCATGTAAAGTGAACAAATGCCGCAGGGCATATTGTGAACTTTCACAGGACAGTTCAGGTGTATTTGAGGTCCTAGCGAAAATACACCGAACTGGTATCGGGAAAAGGAATATAAAAACATCACTATGTTCCAGTGATGTTTTTTAACTTCTTTCTATCTTCACTCACTCGGAAATGAATAAACTAACGTTATATTCATTTTTCTCGTATCGCTCGATAGTAATCTGAACAAAGGAGCAAAGCGACTATTGTGAAGGTTCACAGGACAGTTTCGGCAGATTCGAGCCTTCCTAGCGAAAATCTACCAAACTGGTATCGGGAAATGAGCAAAGGAGTGTAACGACTATTGTGAATTTTGTTCCCGATTTGTTCTGCCTTTGGGCAAATCGCTGGAACTCGAAGTAGAAAATGATCACTCTGACTGATGGTCTTTCTGGACATTGACTCTATGCATTTGTATGGTATTTTTCAATATAAAGAGATCTTTAGAGAAAGGGTTGTACTATGTTTTCGAATGTAGTTATTGCTTCTGGGTACGGCATACTATGGATGGTATTCGCGCTGAATGCGCCGTCTGTGTATAGTGAGAGTTGGCGTGTTACGAGTTATCGTTGTGGCATCGTTGTCGTTGCTGGAGTTGCTGGCTTTTGTGCCTGGCAGTATGAGCTCACTAGTATTGTGATGGTCATCCCTTGGGTTGCGCTAGGATATCTTTACGTGTCTCTCTGTTTCCAGTGGCCTTCATTTGTCCCAAAGGGATGCCCCTACGCAACCTTTGCAGTTCGGGCAACAAAGACGACGTCTGTACCCGCGCGAAAATTGTTTCACCAGCACCAGCGTGCTGTGGCAAAACCAACACTTATTGTTGACAACACACAGGCAGGGAGATAATCATGGAAACAACTATTGCCTATGTACGAGATATGCTTTTTATGGCGGACCTCGGCGCATGGCAGGTGTGGCAGCATCTAGAGTTTAAACGAATGCTCGCAGAAGGATACGATGGAGAACCACCGAATGATGGTGGAGGACTAAACATACTAACGGCGCTCTTAGCGCCGTTTTTCTTTGACAAAGTATTTTAATTCAGGTACATATACACACAGATACAAGAAACAACGGGAGAAGTGCTATGTTTGAACAGCTGTGGGTAGTTGATTTTCTGACGTTTGCAACCGTAATGCTTTTGCTTCTTGCGGTGCGTGATGCTGTTGAGGATTTTCGGCAACTTTCCTTGCCAAAGGACGCCGTGGTGATACTGCTTGACCCCCTTGTTGGGGGACGAGTGTTGGGAGTTATTACTGTGTGGTTGCTGTACGCAACCGGACATCTCTTGCTGATGTTTTTGTTCCTTGGCGGGATCGTTGGTGTACCAATGGTCTGGCGTTTGATTGCGTGTGAATCATTTTTACATGCATCCCGAAAGCGATTTCGGTGAGTACGAAAAGACTGCGCATGTGCGTGGTCTTTTTCTTTGCAAAATAAATAGCGAGTGCTAGTATGCAAAGGCAGGCCTGATACGTCTGCTTCGGCAGGTGCCGGAATTACTATGTCTGATATACATATCATAAAATATGAATACAAAAAAAGAGGAGAACGCTACTCCTGAAAAAAGTGACGTTGCGTTGCGTGAAGAGGCGATATTGTCCTTTTGGCAACAGCACGATATTTTTAATAAAACATTGGAGCAAGACGCTCCAAACGGTGAGTTTATTTTTTACGATGGGCCACCGTTTGCAACCGGATTGCCGCACTATGGGCACATTCTTGCGGGGACGATAAAAGACGCTATTCCGCGTTTTTGGACGATGAATGGATACCGCGTGCCGCGCAAGTGGGGCTGGGACTGCCATGGTTTGCCACTGGAGAACTTGATTGAGAAGAAGCTCGGACTTGCGACAAAACGAGACATCGAAGCATACGGTATCCAAAACTTTAACGAAGCTGCTCGT
>JAUIFS010000036.1 GCA_030430425.1 bacterium
CGCTTCCCTTGCAGCGTGTGCTGTTCAATAGCTTGGGCAATATGTAGCCGCGCCTCATCATGCAGGACCTCTTCTTTTCCGTTTGCACGCAGCATACGCGTTGCATGCTTCAGAAGATGCTCAGGTGCACCATTTACACACAACATATATGAACCTTCAGACACCTCAGACAACCCAGCAGCAAAGCGTTGTTCAGAGGTAAATGCAAGATAATCAAAGCGTTCCGAACGGAGACTATTTGCAAACTCAGAGATTGTAACACTTGCAGCCGCTTCAAGAACCGCTATCTCAACCGAGTCACCATGTACCACGCTTGCCCCATGTTTTTCTTCAGTATATGCATCTGCGGCAGTCAAAGAAACATCTAGAGTTTTTTGTATTTGCTCATTATCGGTAAAATTTTCGGAAGAAACATAGGTGCCTTCATCTACCAAAATACCGGTCACTGACATCACTGCCTGTGTAAGTGTTCCTGTTTTATCAGTAAGTACATAAGTGGTCGACCCGAGTGTCTCTGCTGCAAGCAGGTTACGCACAAGACCACCGCGCTTCAGAAGTGCTTCCATACCCACCGCCAAAATGATGGTTACTGCAGCAGGTAATCCTTCAGGCACTGAAGCAACTGCAATCGCAATCGACATGAGAAGCATGTCGTGCAGTGTCTGTCCTTGAAACAGTCCTACTGCAAAAATAAACAGCACCAACGCTCCAATGATATACAGCATGATGTTTGAAATATTTTTCATCTCACTCTGTAGTGGTGTCTCAACTTCCTCAACATCACGCATACTTTGGGCAAGAGCACCCACTGCGGTACTGTCTCCTGTGGCAACTACTACTCCACGCCCATGCCCCGCTGACACAAATGTCCCCATCCATGCCATAGAAGTTTGATCAGCGAATGGCGTCCCTACCGCTACCGCATCGACATGCTTATTTACCGCAACCCATTCTCCGGTTAGTGCAGCCTCGTTAATTGCCAGCTGTTTAGCGTACACTAAGCGCACATCTGCAGGCACTTGCATACCGGCATGCAGTATGACCACATCTCCAGGAACCAGCTCTGCAGAAGGAATCTCTCGCTTCTTTCCAGCACGTAACACTGTCGCAATATGTTCTTGCGATCGAGAAAGCATTTCAAAAGCACGCGATGCCTTCCCTTCTTGCAGCACACCCACCGCTACCGCAATCAGCAACGCAAGCGCAATTACTGCTGCGTCTACGTACTCTTGGAGGGCAAGCGTTACTAAAAATGCGAGTACGAGCACAAACGCTAGCGGACTTTTTAATTGTGAAAAAAAACGCTCGAGCCAAGTCACTTCCTGCTGTGGCGTAAATGTGTTTGTTCCGTATTCCTTTTGTCGTTTGAGCACTTCAGGATCAATGAGTCCATCATCAGTTGAACCAACAACCGTAAGCACTTCACGGTAATCGTGTGCATGATATGCATAGGTTTTATTCTGCACTTCTTTCGCATGCACAATCTGTAGCAAAGGATCTTGGGAACTTTTTGACATAATGGTAGTATACCCCACCCTTACTTTTCCTACGTGTATGGTAGGATATTTTATGTGAATATACTCCGCTCTTATTAAGTAGTGTGTACCGTATCAGGTATTTCCACGCAGCTTTGCTGCATAGAAAAAGTAAGGGTCGGGGTATAGCAAGACAATACAACATTATTCAGACAACAATTAACAACATGACGCTACACGAAACTATCAAAAACCAGCTCAAAGAAGCAATGAAAGCAAAGGAAGAAGTAAAGCTGCGCGTTGTGCGAGGTCTTCTTACTGCATTTATGAACGAAATGGTTGCAACCGGTCGTACCCCACAAGATACGCTTACCGACGAAGAGACGCTCGCGGTAATCAAACGAGCCGCAAAGCAGCGTAAAGAGTCCATCACACAGTACGAAGCAGCAGGACGCGACGAACTGGCTGCACCTGAGAAAGAAGAGCTCGTGGTTCTTGAAAGTTATCTTCCACAAATGATGAGTCAGGAAGAGATCAAACCGATTGCCGAAGCTAAAAAAGCAGAGCTTGGTGTGGAAGACAAAAGCAAAATGGGTATTCTCATTGGCGCAGTCATGAAAGAGGTTGCAGGCAATGCTGACGGCGGTGATGTAAAGACAGTTGTAGAATTACTTTTCGAATAACATGAGCTTAGAAGGTGTACCTCAACAAGAATCCTTTGCTCCAAAGTTCAGCATCTGGCTCTCTAAAGAAAAAGAACCTGCTTCGCAAAAAACAATCAGAGCGGCATATGCCGGAACCACTTTTGAAGTAGTAGCAAATTTGGTCAACTATCAAATGGTGGGTGACGTTAGGATGATAGGCAATGAAGGTCAAAAGGATCCAGATGAATTTGACAGACTTAAGCGTCATGCAGAAAAAGCACTAGCAGCTTATATTGAAGAAGAAAAATGGAAAGACTACTCGGAAAATTTCCGATAGTAAAAAGACCAATTGCTGTACAATTGGTCTTTTTTGTTGTATAACGTATATGAAAAAGATCTTTACAGTGAGGTAAAAACGATGCAGAACCTGTTACTGAGGAAAACAATGAAGTGATTGACTTGGAGGATAGCTGGTGAATATTGAAAGCACACAAGAAACAGAAACTGAAAAATCTTTCCCTCGCTCAAAACGTGTATTTTGTGGAAAGACGTTAGTTGGATGGTATTTTGCTATTGTGTATGTGCACAATAAAAAGAATCCCAACACTAAGCCGACACATTTACATTTCAGTTTCCTGGGTAGTGGAGACTGTTACCTTGACGAGATTGCTGAGCTTGTCGATCAGTGGACTGACTACAAAAAAACATGTCGTTACCGGTACGGTCCAGGCAACAAAAATGATCCCGACGACAACGGTGATCATGAGTATTGGAGAGCACGCAAAATGGCGATCCAAGTTGTTACCACTGAACGTGAAAGGTATCTCAAAAAACATGGGACCGCTCCTGATATGTTCGGACAACCGCATGAACCTGACAGTAACCTTGTGAAAAAGAAAACTGAAGAAATTAATCACAAGGCACTTGAACGAATTACAGGACAATCGGCATTTACGTTTGACTAACGTAACCCCTTGCACAGCTTGTGCAAGGGGTTATTTACTTATTACACTTTTATGGTTAAATACAGTTTCATTCGAGCATAGGAGGCATGAAGAATGACTGATCTTTCTACACCCATTGTTGAGGTGATCGCAAACAAAAGCAAAGGTGTCCAAAACGACACTTTTGAACTAAAAATCACCGGGCACCGCAACCCTGATGAGCTGGTGCGGTTGCGACAGCAGCTACAGGCTTCTGGGTACACCATTGAAAATGCGCACGGTCGTGCTTCAGACTGTATTGTTTGGCAATGCAAAACAAGCGACGGCGTGTTGCTGCAAAAGCACTTTGATCAAATTGATTCCGCCATTGCTGCCGGTGGATTCCAACAAGTTGGTGCGCAAGAAACCGCATAAGCATAAGTTCGATTTTGATGAGGTGGAAGTTGATCCGGAGCTGTTCCCGATTCTCTTCTCCATTTCTGACGACTATCGAACTGCAGACTACTTCGCCGGTGTATGGCATGGACTTGGTTTACAAATCACTATCTACCGCATCGGTTCAGCATTTGCACTGATACTTGATCATCCCAAAAGAAAAAGCCGCGACTAACGTCGCGGCTTGTACTCTATACAAAAAACTATATTGTGGTATAATATATATTGAAAAGCACAGGGGGAAGAATTATGTCTGGTTTTCAATTGGTTTTTTATGCCACAGAGGTGACTACCGATCTTTTGAAAGATACCGAAGGTTTTGATCAATTTTTGGATTCCATTATGCACTATGGAGAGGTCTCTGAGCATATAAATGGCGCACTGGTGATCAAACCAGAACCAGCGCATAAAGAAAAAGCAGCAAAATTGATACGCGAGCATTTTCCCGGGAGATCCCAACCCAAAATGGTCTCACCCTATGATCTCAAGGTGGCACGACCTGCTTGAGAAATAACCGCCAGCGCAATAGTGCTGGCGGTTTCTTTTACTCAAGCGCTCGTGCATCTTCAACCACAAACTCCCCCACCTTCGTGCGCCGCAAGTGCTGCAGCGTTGCTGGATATCCCATGCGTTTCCCAAATTCTTCCGCAAGGGAGCGGATATACACACCACTGCGTACATAAAACCGTACCGTTACCACGCAGTACGTGTCGAGACATGCAAGTGCAAGAAACTCAGCTTGCAACACTTCCATGTCGCGTATCGGCACGTCTGTGACCACCTCCCCTTTCTCCTCCGCTTTGCGAGCTCGTTTATACATCGGCACCCCGTCTTTTTTGATAGCACTATACGCAGAAACGGGCAGTGTCAACACACCAACCATGCCACGCAACTCATCACGTACTTGCGATTCATCGAGCTCAGCGACCTCCACCTGCTCAAGCACTTCTCCTTCAAGATCCCCAGTACTCCGCTTTTCACCCACACGTATTTCAGCAATATATTCTTTATCAAGCTTTACTAACTCAGTAAGTTTTTTCGTCCCCTTCCCAGTTCCAAGCACCATAAGACCCGTTGCAAGCGGGTCAAGTGTTCCTGCATGACCAATCTTCGGTGCTTTTTCCCCATTGTTTGCTGCGGTGTATTGCTTGCGCAGCGCTCGAATAACATCAAACGATGTCATGCCAGACGGCTTGTCTATCAGTAGTATTTCAGGATATTCCATAGGTCGCACTATAGCACAAAACAAAAAACCCACTATCTCAGTTAACTGAGATAGTGGGGTTAAAATTTTAAATAAAATCAACTAGCTTTATCAGGAAGAAGCAGAAGAATAAAAGCATCATCATCCCTTCCCAGCGCATAATTTGTTTTGCCAGACCATTCACAAAGAAGATCAGTGAGGCAGCAAGTAATACCGGAACACCGAGCTCCATAACCACTTCATCGGCAATCAGTGGCGTAATCAAAGCAGGAATGCCAATCACCATTAAAATATTAAACGCGTTAGAACCGAAAATGTTTCCAATAGCAAGTTCTGCTTCTCCTGTTTTCAACGCATTAAGTGAGACAAAAAGCTCCGGCAAAGAAGTTCCCAGTGCAATAGCAGCGATAGACACGAGCCCCAGCGGCACTGACATTGCAGTAGCAATATGTACTACCATATCAACGGTATAGTGCGCACCAAGTAAAACCGCGGCGATACCAAACACGATAAACGCAATGGACGTTGCCTGAAGACGATCATGACGTCCACTTGCCTTTTTAAGCTCAACAGAGTCTTCTTCACGTGCTTCTACAAAGAGGTACCACATGTATGCACAGAAGGTACCTAACAACAGCATCGCTTCAAGCCGGTCCACAAGTCCGTCCCAAACCACAAACAAAAAGTGCGTGCTTGCAATGAAGAAAATTGGAAGCTCGGTTTTGATAAGGTCACGCTTGATCACCACACGCCCACCTAGCGCCGCAAGCACTCCTACCACAAGGAGGATATTGGTAATGTTTGATCCGACTGCGTTGGCAACTACAATTTCCGTTGATCCTTCCAATGCAGCAGCTACTGAGGACGCAAGTTCCGGCAATGATGTACCAAACCCAACGATCAAAACACCAATAGCAAACTTGCTCATGCCCAGAGAAGCACCTACCTGTTTTGCTCCAATAACAAACATGTCTGCTCCACGTACAAGTGCAAACAATGCGGCTGCGAGGTATATCGTCCACAGCAAAATCTGAATCCATTCCATATGAGCACTATTCTACACTACAAAACCAGTAGCGATGGATTAAACGCAAGTATAGCTCCAAGTAAAACCATGAGCACCCCACCAATAAGCAGTGAAAGTTGGGCATACTTATGTCCATGTGCCTCAAGCTTAGAGAAGCCCCAAATAGCAAGTGCAAACACCACCAAATCATCAATCATGTATCCAAACGTATAGATAAGAATATACATTTGTTGCTCAGCAAAACTCAACATATTCAGATCAAGTATCTTCGTATATGCCTGTGGAATACCTATGGAACATGCAAACTCAATAATGTTCACCGAAAATGCAATGAGCAACACTGCAGCGAGTGTTCCGAGCGTCAATGGCT
>JAUIFS010000004.1 GCA_030430425.1 bacterium
TAAACTGTTACTTTATTACCAACTAGCTTTTGTTACACCAGGAATTAAACCATATGAAGCCATTTCTCTAAACTTAACCCTAGAAACACCAAACTGACGCATGTAACCTTTAGGACGTCCTGTAAGTTTAGAACGATTGTGTAATCTTACAGCTGATGAATTCTTAGGTAACTTTTGTAAAGCTTCCCAATCACCAGCTTCTTTTAAAGCTTCACTATTACTCAAGTTCGCGGAAAAACAAAATTTTGGAACGAGCCGTATGTGCCTATACGGTGACTGACAAAATTGTAGTTTTGACAAAGAAATTGAGTAATAGAGTGCTTTAAAAGTCTATTTCTATTTCTTCGTTTAGAGAAGGCGCCACCGCATTGAGTCCCACATAGTCACGTAGGCGCTGCACCAAGAAAAGCGAAGAACGCTCCTCCCCCATGGTGACAAACACCTGCTTTGCTTTGTTGCAACCTCGCGCAACCAGCCCTACAAGTTGGTCACGATCAGCATGCCCCGAGTACCCACGAATGCGTGCGACTTTTGCACGCACCTTCACATACTCGTCATCAATCTTCACTTTAGTTGCGCCATCGTGTAATAAACGACCAAGACTCCCCACTGCCTGGTACCCCACAAGGAGTAACGTTGTATTCTTGTCATCAAGGTAGTTTTTCTCATGTCGACGAATACGTCCACCGTGACTCATACCACTACCCGCGATAATAATTTTTGCACCTTTCTCCTTTTGAATGTCATGTGAGTCTTTCATACTTCGAGTGAACGACAGCCCTTCAAAATCAAAAATATCATCGCCGCTATCAATCTGCTCCTGCACTTCGGTCTTGAGATAGTTTGTGTACTTCCGGTACATCTCGGTTACCGCAATTGCAAGTGGCGAGTCGAGAAACACGGGAATAGGTTCTACTGCTCCAGACTCTACCAAGTTGTTTATCTCAAGGAGCAGACCTTGCGTCCGCTCTAGTGAAAACGCAGGGATGATAAGCGTACCGTTTTTAGACTGCGTATCGACAATATGCTGTTTTAGCAGCTCAGTACGTTCCTCTACCTCTTCATGCAGCCGATCGCCATACACACTTTCCATAAGAAGGTAGTCATAGTCTTTTGGCACTACCGGTGGATTAAGCAATGGCTGTGGATCGTTACCAATGTCTCCGGTAAACACCATTTTCTTCCCATTGCGCTCAAGGTGTACCATACCTGAACCGAGGATATGCCCAGCATCAGTAAAGTGTCCGGTGATATCTCCCACTGCAAAAGTCTCTTCGTACGAAACCACTTTCCATTGCGCAAGTGCTTGGTCGATATCTCCTTCGCCGTAGAGCACGTCTACACCATACCGCTCCTTCTCATACTGCATCACTTTTAATGCATCACGAAGCATGATGTTTGCAAAGTCACGGGTTGGTTCTGTTGAGTATATTTCCCCTGTAAAACCATCTTTTACAAGCTTTGGAATACGTCCGATATGATCAGCATGTGCATGGGTCACAATGAGCACATCAACGTCTGCAGGATTGTACGTAAACGGATCTGCATTGACCTCCTGCGCAAATTTATCTCCTTGTACCAAACCGCAATCAATCAAAACGGCATGCTCGCCTGTGTCGAGCATAAAATTTGCTCCCGTTACATTTCCTACTCCTCCATAAAAACCTACTGTTGATGCCATAAATAATTATTTACATTTAAATTTTTCGTATGTTACTTCCCACAAAATATCCGAGCACTCCCCCACACAGACCCATGAGCACATCAATACTGGTATCAAGCACATAATCATCTTCAATCGGAATACCAATAAGCACCTCATACACTTCCCACAAAAGTGCAACAAGCAATACTCCGCATAAAACGGGTACCAAGGTACGTAATCGCTTCTGTGTAAATACCTTCAAGTCGTAGAGCGTAAAAATGCCAAGCGCAACAACAGCCCCTCCAATACAATGCATTGGAATATCAAACCACCAATACCGCCAGTACAAAAACAGCTCGAGTGCAATGTAGTGAATTGCCGCCAGCATTGAGAAAGTGATAAGAAATATAATTGTTGGTAACTGTAGCATTGTCGCTGTATATCATATCACGCAGTGAGTCTCCTTATAGACGAAAAAAATCCGCAGTGCGGATTTTTTTCACAAAATATATTTCCAAATTTACACAAAAAATGAATGTCCAACTTGTTCCGTATGGTCGGTCTGCAAAATACTCCACAAAATATTCTAAAATGTTTCAACAGACTCAGTCTGTATCAAGATTGTACAATCTTTTCTGTTCGTATTTTTCAAACCTTAGGATTACGGAAATTTAGAAACATATTTTGGAACCACGACCGTATGCTCCTGGAAACTCCAGGTGGGCACCCTTTCCACTTGCCCTATTCGAAATTCCTTGCGGATTCTCGGCATCAAGTGCGACTACAGGCAGCCCTAAATATATATTTAATCGGAACATACGTAATGTGATTCCACTGTCTAGTATAGCACCAGAATACCGACAAATAGAACACTCATTAACACTACTATCACCTATATATACTATCGTAAATATAGGTGATAGCTGGAGAGGAAGAAAGGAGACAAAAAAAGAAAACCTGGGGCGAGAGAAAGGAGATCACGCCATACCGCTTTGCTGCATAGCAATACACCCATACAAAAAAACACTCCGTTGTCGGAGTGTTTTTGAAGCGAATATAGTACAGACCTAGTCCTGTACTGAGTCGAAGTGTGTGTTGTACATAATACGTTCCTGCGCAGTAACGTAGTCCATGAGTTCTGACTCATCAAACCAAAGTGCGATTTCTCGCGCAGCCTCCTCTGGTACATCTGAACAGTGGATGAGATTTCGGATTGATCGGTCTTCGTACGCCGCGTGTGCGTAGGTGTCTACCGTGAAGTCGCCCCGAATGGTACCAATGTCTGCTGTTGCTGGCTCAGTCGTACCAACCAAACGTGTTACCTGATCAATAGCTCCGTGACCTTCAACCACAATCGCAAGGACTGGAGACTGTTGCATTTCTGTTACTACTGCTCGGATGATGTCTTTCCCATACTCAAGCGCGCTCTTTTCAGGCTCTTTTCCTTGGTCTTTTAAGTTGTTGATCATGTTCTCCCCCTTCTTCTCAAACCAAGCGTCATCTTTGTTGTAGTGCGCAAAAAGATGCTCTTCGCTAGGCGCAACAAACTTGAAACCAACGAACTTTAGTCCGCTTCGTTCAAATCGTCCAATAATCTCACCCATAAGTGACCGTTGTACCGCGTCAGGCTTGAGGATGATGAGCGTTCGCTCTTTGTGTGGTTGTGTTCCCATATATCTTTATAATTAGCTATAAATATGCGCAAAAGTATACCTCGACCCTTACTTTCATGCAATATCTATCACCCCAGATGCAACAGGATAAAAAGTTTATGGTACATCATCAAAGCGGAGCGTAGTATCGATATGCCGGCCTGAGCCGGCAGCATGAAAGTACGGGTGAGGTATAGCGCAACAGCCAGAAAAAGCAATTGCTTTTTCTGGCTGTTGCATCTGTGTCTCAATGTTTATTTTCTACTTCGCGTTAGTTTTTCTGGACCGTTTTCAGTGATCAAAACGGTGTGTTCCATGTGCGCTGAGAGTGAACCGTCTTCGGTGACCGCTGTATACCCATCCTCAAGCACAAGCACCTCTTTGCTTCCGAGTGTGATCATTGGCTCAATCGCGAGTACCATGCCTACCTCGATTTTTGCACCCTTGTCGCGTGTCGCAAAGTTTGGGATTTGCGGCTCTTCGTGCAAGTCATACCCTACCCCATGTCCACAAAAACTTTCAATGATGCCATACTGTTCAGGAACCACCTTTTCAATCGCTGTGCCGATGTCGCCAATGTATGCACCAGGTTGCGCAGCTTTAATGCCTGCATCAAGTGCTTTTTGTGTAACATGCAGCAGCTGCCGTGCTTCTTGGGTACCCTCTCCTGCAATGACTGTCCGTGCTGAATCTACCACCATACCTTCGTATGCAATCACCACGTCCAAGCTCACCACATCGCCTTCTGCAAATGTTACTGGCTCCTCGTTTGGAATACCATGCACCACCACATCATTGACCGAAACACAGCTTGCTGCGGGGTATGGGCGCGGTGCAAACCCTGCATGATACCCAAGCGTCATCGGTTCCACACCATACTGCTCAATAAGCTCCATCGCTTTGTCGTCAACATCTAGTGTCGTCGCCCCAGGCTCTACAACTTTTTCTAGTGCATCGAGGATAGTCGCAAGAATTTTCCCTCCTTCACGAAGCAAGACAATATCTTCTTCTGTTTTGAGTGTTATTTTTCCCATGGCGCTATACTAGCTCAAACTAAGCGCAGAAACAATCTGTGCATGCACCCCATCGATGGTGTCAGTTCCATCGATATTGTGTACCGTAGCATTGCCATGACCTTCGTAGTATTTCAGTACAGGTAATGTATCTTCGCGGTACCACCGTAAACGCTCCTCAATAGACGCTTCTGTGTCATCTTCTCGGGCACGGCTTTGCATACGCTCTCGCACTACCTCTTCGGGTGTTTCGAGGTTAACAACATCAATTCGTCCTCGCTCAAAAAACTTAAACGCGTCTTCAAGGTCTGGTATCTGTCCTACCGTACGTGGAAATCCATCAATCAAAAGATGACTTTTGTCATCAAGCTGGTTAATCATTGCCTGTCCCCAAAGCACAGCAACAAGAAAGTCTGGTTGTAGTTGCCCTGAGTCGAGCGTTGCCGCAACTTTATCTTCAGCGAATGTTTCTTGTGAAGCAGCAAGCGAACGAAAACGACGTCCTGTCTGAATATCAACCACACGTCGTCGATCATTAGACTCAAGTACTTCTTTCAGTTTTTCGATCTGCGTTCCCTTTCCGCTCCCCTGTGGACCAATAAAAATAATTGTTTTCGGATTCATTTTAGTTTTCATTACGTACATATGTAAATATCTGCTTCGTCACTTCTTCAATTGGTTGTGTCCCGTCAATATCTACCACCTTCCCATGTGAACGAAAAACCTCGAGAGATTTTGTCGTGTATTCATTGAATTCCTCTAAGCGTTTTTCTACTGCTTCAGGAGCATCTACTGCGTCTCGATTACGTTCTGCACTGCGTGTACGCACCATATCGTCAGGAATATCTAGATGAAACACAATATACGGCCGATCGGTCCACTCGTGGATCTCATGAAATATTTCTGCCTCGTCTGGTTTCCGTGCAACTGCTTCAAAAATAAGCAAGTCGTCACCATGGCGGTGGAGCAATGCATGCATCATCCAATATGAAGCAAGCCAGTTTGGTGCAAGAAGTCCTTGCTCGTATGCATCCTTCATCTTGTGCCCGAGCGGCGTGTCCATCTCTGATAATTCACGTACTTTATTTCCTATAGAAAACATCGTTCCCCCGAACTGCTCCGTAATTGCAGCAGTCTGCGTACCTTTCCCACAGGTAATCTTTCCCATGAGTACAATACTTTCGTACTTTGTTTTTTCTAACATGAACCAATAGAGTACCAAGTTCTACAGCTTCTGCAAGACAGTCTGCGCATGGTATTCTGTACATAAATGAAGAAGAAACACATCATCACACTCTCCGGGAAGCCTGGTAGTGGCAAATCATCGACCGCTGACAAAGTAGCAGAGATGCTTGGCTACACGCGGTACTCTTCTGGCGACATTGTACGAAACTATGTCCGCAAACATAAGATGAGTCTTGCAGAATTCAATAAAAAAGCAGCAACTGATCATTCACTTGACGAAGCAGTAGACGAAGAGCTGCGAAAGCTACGTGATGTGAAAGACATTGTGGTTGACTCACGACTTGGTTTTTATTGGATACCTGAGTCTTTTAAGGTGTATCTCGACCTCGACATAGACGTCGCAACCGCACGTATCTATAAAGATGCTATCAGCAACGCAGGTCGCGGGGTTGGTGCAGGGGCTGCAACCTCACTTGCCGATGCTTCCCGACAAGTGCAGTCACGCCTGAATGCAGAGACCCGTCGATTTAAACGTCTCTACGGTGTCGATCCATACAAAAACTCAAACTTTGACCTCATTATAAATACCTCGCGACACAGTCCGCAAACTGTTGCACTTACCGTGTTTGATCACTATAAGAAATGGCTCAAGAGTGAGGAGTGGCGACAGGTACACTCAGAAGTACCGATGGGGTACTCATACGACAACGAGTATTAATCCTCATCACAACAATAGCTCCCACTTTTTTAAGTCAAAATCCTTATTTTATCATTAATGATAAAATAAGGATTTTGGGCAATTTTGATTGATAAAGCATCATATCCTACATACATGAGCATGTAAAAACCACGTCGACTTCTGTCAACGTGGTTTTTGTCCATTAAGCTTCAAGCTGAAATACCCACTCACTGTCTAGCGAGTATTTGGCATCAGGATCACCCTCATGAGAGTCAATCCAGAAACCATTCTTGAAATCAGGAGTTCCATGGTTACTCAAACCAAATATACCCAAATCCCCATCACCAATATCGTATGGTTCCGAAGCTACATACAAGGTCTCACCAATTGGCTGTGTAACATAATGCACACGTAACTCCAAAGCAACGCGGGATGGGCATGCAAAGTACCCAAAACCAGCCGCACGCTCCATAAAAACAGACCGAGCAACCGACTCACGAAAACCAAGCATTTGAGGCATCACACGAACCAAGTTTGTACACTGAGGCAAATTCTCGCCAAGCTCAACCACAAAGAGCAACCGATCGCCCCATGGACCACTCACAATCTTTCTTTTTGCAAAGAGCTCACGATAATCAGCTATGGTCAGGAACTGATCTTGGTTGGTATAGAGCGTCATCCATAGCGGTGCGTCAGCAGCAGCAAGCGCTTCTCCGACAACCTGCTTAAGCAGTTCAGAGTTATTAACCCACCCCCTATTTACGTTATCGTGCAAACGAGGAGCTGCGGAGTAGAGATGCGCAGCAATCTGCGGATCTTCAAAACTTTCTCGATCATCTGTCACTTATATTCTCCTTTCATCTAATCTAGAGCAAGAAACCATACATCTGCACAAAACACAAGTAAAAACCTTTCCTTACAGGAACTGTTCAGGTTGTCACTCTTTTTCATACTTCAAAATAGCAGGCAACCTCTTGCAAAAGTCCCCCAGACTTTCTCACAATCGATTGAAAGGTTTTTACTTGTATATCCTCCGCTTAATCGGGTGATTAAACGGAGGATGATCTGCCCAGACATTTGGGTAGATCCATTTTTCAAGCAACAGAAAAGCCTGGTTGCAAAGCAACCAGGCTTTTCTGTATTTTTCCTGCCCTAGTAAGTGAAAGTTGACATTGCGTAGACCAAACCACACGCATCATTTTCTGAGGTGGTAATTCTTGAAAAATTGATTTGGATGCGAGAAAGACAAGAAAAAAGACTCAAGTGGGGCAAGTGCCCAGCGAGAGTCTTTTTTCGCAGTCTGCCGAAGCAGACGAAGTGATTTTTCATGAATTGCTAGTACTCGCGGAGGCTAACTTGGGCATCAATTCGTCGAATCAGGTCAAGCACCACATTCACCACAATAAGTAGTGCAGTTCCACCAATTGCAAGTGACGTAATCCCCGTGAAGACAGTCATACCAACTGGGAATACTGCAACAAATCCAAGGAATGCAGCACCGACAAGTGTAAGTCGTGTGATTACATTTCCAAGATACTGTGAAGTGTGCCCTCCAGGACGAATACCAGGAATGAACGCACCACTTCGTTGTAGATTCTTTGCGATCTGGTCTGGATCAAACGTCACTGCAGTATAGAAGAAAGTAAAGAGTACTACCAATACAAAGTACGATGCTCCGTACACCACTTGATTTGCCGTGATTTGACTCACTACTGCAAGTGCGCCTGGTACCCACGTCAGTGTCGGGAATGCTGAAAGAATGTTCAGAATCATTTGTGGGAACAAGAGGATAGAGAGTGCGAAGATGATCGGGATCACACCAGCCTGGTTAAGGCGTAGTGGAAGGTATGATGTACTTCCACCATATGTCTTGGTACCACGCGACTGCTTTGCGTAGGTAATTGGTACCGGACGCTCAGCTTCAGTCATTACTACTACTGCGTAAATGATTGCAAGTGCAACAAATACAAATCCAACATACAATGGCAGCTGTGACGGGTCTGAGAACGCAAACATAAGCTGACTCAGTGTCTGTGGGATTGTTGCAACAATACCTGCGAAAATAATGATAGAAACACCATTTCCGATACCAAACTCGGTTACCAGCTCACCAACCCACATAAGAAGCATAGAACCAGCTACGACAAGTAGTACGTTGAGTGCAAACTCAAATGAGCTGAGTCCTGCAATCACTCCCTGGCTCTGAAGAAGAGTAAGGAATCCAAACCCTTGCAGGATTGCAAGTGGCAAGGTCAGCATTCGTCCATACTGCTGGAACTTTGCACGTCCCGCTTCCCCGTCTTCTGTGTGCATTGCTTTGATTTTTGGTGACATCACCGTCATCAACTGCATAATAATAGACGCCGTAATGTACGGACCTACACCAAGCATTACCAACGAAAGATTCGCGAGCCCTCCCCCTGAGAAGATGTTCATCAACCCAAGGAATTCATTGTTTGCGAAGAATTGATCAAGCACCGTGTGGTCAATACCTGGAATTGGGATTGCCGCAAGCGCTCGAAACACTACCAGTGCACCGAGTACAAACAAGATTCGATTTCGAATTGCTGTATCAGTGAACGCAATTTTCATTTTGTGAATAAATTTCTGCATATATTTCAGTTTATCTTAAGAACGTTTCGATTGTAGCACACAAAGCGCACCGTTTTGGTACGCTTTGTGACTGGATCTCCCCTACGCTACTGTTCCACCTGCCTTTTCAATCTTCTCCTTTGCAGAAGCTGATACCTGACAATCAGTAACCGTCAGTTTCTTGGTGAGCTCCCCGTTCCCAAGAATCTTCACCGCTGGTGCCTTCTTGCGACGTGTTGCAATAACTCCTGCAGCAACAAGTGCTTTCGGGTTTACTGCTGCACCTGCATCAAGCTTTGCTTCAAGTACTGCAACATTAATAACTGTTGGAAGTACCTTCTCAGCGTTTACTGTCTTTGCACGGTTGATACCGTGTCCACGAAGCTTCGGAAGCTTCTTGATAATTTCACGCATTTCAGGACGTGTGCTGTTACCAGCTCGTGCCTTCTGACCTTTGTGACCCTTACCTGAGGTTTTACCTCGCTTACCTCCACGCCCAACTCGCTTTGCGGTCTTTCGTGGTGCAGTAGGTTTTAGTTCATGTAATTGCATAGTACTACCTTAGCCTTTTAGTTGCTTAAGCGCTTCTACAGCAGCTTTTGCATTGTTAAGTTTGTTTTTCGACCGGGAGAAAATCTTTGCAGTTACATCCTTTACTCCCGCAAGTTCGAGTACCGTACGTACTGATGAACCAGCAACAAGTCCTCGACCTGGTGCAGGCATGATCATTACCTCACTTGAGGCATACTTAGTATGCACATCGTGTGGAATATGACTGTCTTTGTTCATCGGCACCGTAATCATGTTCTTCTTTGCGTTTCGTGCTGCCTTTTCAATAGCAAGCTGCGTGTCGCCTGCTTTACCAACACCAACACCTACACGTCCTTTTTTATCTCCAATTACCATTGACACAGAGAATGAGAATCGTCGTCCACCCGCCATAACACGTGTTACACGTCGGATACTTACTATCTTTTGTTCGAACTCTTGTCGTGGACGTTCGTTCCGTCCACCACGTCGTGGTCGTCGTGGGTTTCGTCGATTGTTTCGATCACCACCACGTCCGCCACCTCGAGGTCCCCGTGAAGGTCGATCGCCTTCAGCTTTTCCCTCTTTAGCGTCAGTAGCTGGTGCATCGGTTGAAGCATCTGTTGCTTTTGCAGCCTCAGTTGCTTCAGGAGCTGTAGTATCTACAGTCTCTTCTGTTGTAGCTTCCTGCTTTTTTTCTTCTGACATATATAATGATTAATTAATTAGAGTGTAAGACCAGCTTCTCGCGCACCATCAGCTACTGCTGCAACTGCGCCCTGATACTTAAATCCTCCTCGGTCAAATACTGCTGTTTCGATACCTGCTTTCTTTGCAAGTTCTGCAATAGCTTTTCCTACTGCTGTCGCTCGTTCTGTTGGATTTGCACCTTTTGCTGTTCGTGAGTCTGCAGCAGCGAGAGTCGCTCCTGTTTCGTCATTGATAAGCTGCGCATACAGAAATCGGTTACTTCGGAATACCGCAAGTCGAGGTTTTGTAGCTGTACCTGATACACGCGCACGAATTCGGTTGTGCCGTCGCATACGTGTGTATGATTTTTGTTGTGTTTTGTTCATAGTGTTTTGAACTAAATCTAGGTAGACTGTTTAGCTTTCATCACTGCTCCCTCTCTGTTATTTAGCATCTCTCACTTTCGTGAGCTACGCGGCGGACGAAGAGATTTTTACGAGTCGTACATATAGTACGGTGAGTAAAAATCTGCTGAAGTCCAACAAAGTAGATCGCAAAGTGAGTATGCTAAACAGCTTTCTTACCTTGCTTGCGAATAATATATTCACCCTGGTATCGAATACCCTTCCCCTTGTATGGTTCTGGCTTCTTAACCTTGCGAACGTTTGCAGCAAACTGTCCTACTGCTTCTTTATCGATTCCTGCAATGGTGATGACATTTTTCTCCACAGTTGCAGTAAGTCCTTCTGGTACATCGAGCAGTACCGGGTGCGAGAATCCTACGTTGATTGTAAGCTTCTGTCCCTGTGCTTCTGCGCGGTACCCTACTCCTTCAATTTCAAGCTTCTTCTCGAATCCTTCAGTCACACCAGTGATGAGGTTTCGTGTGAGCGCTGCATAGGTTCCCCATAGTGCACGCGCTGCTTTTGATTCGTCTGCTGGAGCAAGTGTGATCGTTCCATCTTCGATAGTCACGTTCACAAGATCGAGCATTTCTTGTGTGAGTGTTCCTTTTGAACCCTTCACCGTCAGTACACCATCCGCAAATGTTGCTTCCACACCACTTGGGATTGTTACTGGTTGTTTTCCTAATCGACTCATACTTACCAGATTTTAAAGAGTTCTTCACCTCCAACGTTTGCCTTTCGTGCTTCCTCACCAGTGAGGATACCAGCAGGTGTTGAGAGAATGACGCGCCCTTTACCAAACTTTACGGGATAAATTTCTGTTGCTTTCGCATACAGACGTCGACCTGGTTTTGAGATGCGCTTTACGTCCGCAATGCGGTGTCGCCCTTCTGCATCATACTGTAGCTTCACATCAAGTGTTTTCGCTACGTTTTTGCCAGCCATTTCAGCTGAAGCAATGAATCCTTCCTGCACAAGCTTGTCCGCAATTGCGTGCTTAAGCTTTGAGTATGGAATAGAAACTTCTTTTCGTTTTGCCATTCCAGCGTTCTTTAGCTGAATGATGAAATCTCCTACTGTGTCGCTTACCATGATGATTTCTTAATACCTGGTATCTGCCCTTCGTTCGCTGCTTCTCGGAAGCAGATTCGACAAAGGTCGAAGTCTCGCATGTACCCTCGCTTACGACCACATTGGTTGCAACGACGTACGACACGTGACTTGAATTTCGGTGTCCGGAGAGACCGAATAATAATTGACTTTCGTGCCATTAGTTTAGTTTTTAGTTATTAGTCCTTAGTCCTTAGAAAACGCTGCGTATTTTACTAAACGCTAAAAGCTATGAGCTAAGTGCTAACATGGAGCTGTCTCACCGCGAATCGGTGACCTATCTCCCTTATAATCCAGCGCACATACCTTACGTATGTATGCCTTCCACGTACACGTATGCATAGCATAAAACACGCCTTCTGTTGCAAACACCTGAGAATCTTTCGATTATCTCTTCGTTTAGTCCAACAGTGCGGTCCTCTTTCACGTAATCTTGTGAGAGATGCGTATATCGCTTCGTGCACAAATATACCAGAATATACCTAAAATGCAAACGTGGGTATATACTTAATGTAGCAAAATAAAAGCACAGTGCCTCGGCACAGTGCTTTTATTTGTTCTATAGTTTTGAGTAGTGTGCCCTCCTTTGTTTTGCGTATGCAAAATTATGGAGGGTAACCTCAAACCGTTACTTTGTACTACAGTAAAAGTGTTTACGTAGTTTGATTTGTTTTTTCAACGGCAGTCCCCAGTTTCTAAGTATAATTTTCGCTGCGCGTAAATTATACCAAGAACTGTTGACCACGACTCGACTGTTTTCTTCTTTATGAAAGAAGAAGAAAATATGTCTCCGTCTTTTACCATTGTCGAAAGCAAAACTATTTGCTTTCTAAAAATCAGAATCAGAAACTATTCAGTTTCAGTTTCTGCTTTTTTCAATGGTAAACCAATGTGTCGCAATAGGGCTTCAGCCTCAGCTTTAGTCTTTGCTGATGTCACGATAGTAATCGCAATACCAAACACATCTTTGAGTTCTTCATTCACGGTCTCTGGAAACACAGTGTGCTCCTTAAGACCAAGCGTAATGTTCCCCATCTCATCGATTGCAGTTGCCTTCAACCCGCGGAAGTCACGTGTCTGTGGCAGTGCGATGTGAATAAGCTTATCGAGGAATGTATGCATGCGCGCACCGCGTAATGTTACTTGGTACCCAACAATATCTCCCTCTCGTAGCTTAAACTGTGCGATTGATTTCTTTGCAGGTCGTGGTGATGCTTTCTGTCCCGTAATCAACGCAAGACGATCTTGGATAAGTGCAATTTTTTGCTTATCGTCAATCTTTCCTGTTCCTGTTGATACAATCACCTTTTCAATTTTTGGTGCCTGCATAACGTTGCTGTATCCGAATGCTTCTTTCAAAGCATCAAATGAGCCAGCAAGCTTTGTTTTCATGTCTTGTGTAGCCATACTTAGATTGCTTTACCGCTCGCACGTGAAATACGAGTCTTCTTACCATCTTCGACCTTGTACCCAGCACGTACTGGCTTCTTGCCCTCAAGCAATGAAACGTTTGATACGTGGATCGGCATACTCTTTTCAATGATTTGTCCTTGTGACCGCATTCGTCGGTTCTTCTGGTGGCGTGTCGCCACGTTGATACCGTCAATAATCACCTGGTCAGTATTTGGAAGTGTCTGCGTTACCGCACCAGTTTTCCCCTTGTCCTTTCCAGCAATCACGATGACGTTATCTCCTTTTTTGATTTTCATACGAATTTCTTTACTTAGAGACTAAACGACTTCGGGTGCCAGAGATACGATTTTCTGGAAACCAGCTTCAGACAGTTCACGAGGGATTGGACCGAACACACGGTTTGCCCGTGGCTCTTTCTTTTCCTTATCAATGAGCACAACTGCGTTGTCATCAAATGATACATATGAACCGTCCGTACGTCGGTATGCTTTCTTTTGTCGTACTACTACACCGCATACAACGTCTTTCTTCTTGACGCCTTTACGCGGTTCAGCAGATTGTACTGAAAGAATAACAAGCTCGCCAAGCTGTGCGTACCGCTTCTTTGAACCGCCCAGTACTTTGAATACTCGACCAATCTTACCTCCAGAGTTGTCAGTAATCTTTACAATAGTTTGTGGTTGAATCATACGCTTATGCTTTTACGAGTTCAAAGTATTTTCGCTTTGAAACCGGACGTGTCTCTTTAATCTCGACCTTGTCTCCTACTTTTGCTGAGTTACCAGCATCATGCACGAGATATTTCTTTGTTCGTCGTTGATACTTCTTGTACTTTGGATGCTTCACATATCGTTCCACAGCTACCGTACAGGTATCAGTCATTTTTGCTGCAACTACGGTTCCCTTCAGAACACGTCCTCCAGTTTTTTTTGTAGTTGTTTCTGCAGCTTGTTTCTTTTTACCAAACATACGAATTATGCGCTTTTATTAGCTTCGTTTCGCTTCCGTGCGTTTAGCTCAGTGAGACCTCGTGCAATATCTTTCTTTGCATCGCGTACTTTCTTTACGTCAACGTTGCCAGCACCAGCTGTACCAAAGCGAGCGGTGCGAAGTGTTTCTCGGTTTTCTTGTATCATTGATACAAGGTCCTTGTCACTCTTCTTTTGAATATCTTTGTAGTTACTCATAGTCACTTTAGCTTACACACGGGTCTCTTCTCGTTTCACGAACTTTGCTTTGAGCGGAAGCTTACATGCTGCCTTTCGGAGCGCTTCTCGTGCAACTTCTTCAGAGACACCGTCAATTTCGAATAAAATACGACCTGGGCGAACTTCAAACATGAAGTATTCAGGATCACCCTTTCCTTTCCCCATGCCTACTTCTGCAGGTTTCTTTGTTACCGGACGATCAGGGAAAATTCGAATCCAAATCTTTCCTGTCTTTCCAAGTGTTCGTGAGATAACGCGCCGCGCCGCTTCAATCTGGTTTGATCGTACACGTGCTTGCGTGGTTGCTTTTAGTCCATATGAACCAAATGCAACGGTTACCCCTCGTGTATCTGGGCGCATCAGCTTTTCAGGGCTTTTACGCAACACTTGCCATTTTCGGTGTTTTACTTTCTTTGGAAATAACATACGCGTTATGCTCGGTTAGAACGACGTGCTCCTTTCGAATCAGACGCATCTGCGTTTCGATTTTCGAACACTTCACCTCGATAAATCCAAACCTTAATACCAATCACACCGTACGGTAGATTTGCACGCTCACGCGCATAATCGATATCAGCGCGTAGGGTTTGTAGGGGGACTCGACCTTTTTTGAGTTCTTCGCGTCGTGCCATGTCAGCACCACCAAGTCGTCCGGATACGCTAATACGTACTCCTTGTACATCTCGGTTTGCCATACACTTCTCAACCGTCTGCTTGAGCACACGACGGAATGGCATACGCTTCTCTAGTCCCTCAGCAACCATCTGCGCAACAATGTTTGCAGACGCTTCAACTGAGCGAACTTCTTCAATATCAATTTTGATTTCTGGCTTTTCAGAAAGCTTCAGCTTTCGCAGGAGCATATCAACATCCTTCCGGAGTTGTGTTGCACCTTCACCACTGCGACCGATCACCAGACCAGGTCGTGCAGTTTTAATGAGAATACGAAGTGTCTTCTCATTTCGCTCAATCTCTACAGCATCGATTGACATACCCTTGAGTTTCCCTGCAAGAAGCTTTCGGATAGCCGCATCAGTCCGTAGATATTCACGGTACTGTGCTGGGTTTGTTGTAAACCAGCGACTCTTCCAGTCACGGTTGATGCCCAGTCGTTGTACGTATGGATGTGCTATGTGTGTCATAGTGGATTCCGATTACTTAACGCCGAGTTCAACGGCAATGTGACTACTCCGCTTGTTGATTCGTGATGCACTACCGCGCGCACGAGCTCGAAAACGTTTGAGTGTCGCCGCTTGGTCGACCGTCACTGTTTTGATAAATAGTTTTTCTACATCTGCTCCCTTTTGCACTGCATTTGCTTGTGCTGATTGGATGAGCTTTGCAAATGGTCCTGATGCACGCTTGTCTACAAACTGTAGTGTGTGTAGTGCGTCAGTAACCTTCTTTCCTCGAACAAGATCAGCAATAAGGCGAACCTTACGTGGTGACTGTCGGTAGTTCTTTAAAACTGCTTTCATATCTATTCGTAAGATTATGCTGAAGCTTTAGCAGCTTTTGCTGCAGCGATTTCAGCTTCCTTCTTCTTCTGATCAAGTTCTTTCTGCATTTTACCTCCATGGCGGTAAAACTTCTTTGTTGGTGAAAACTCTCCCAGTCGGTGTCCGACCATATCTTCCGTAACCAGTACGTCGATATGATCTTTTCCGTTGTGAACTCCAAACGTGAAGCCCACCATTTCTGGTGAAATCACCGATGCACGAGCCCATGTTTTGATAGATGCTGTTTCTTGCGGCTTCTTGCCATCAATCTTTTTTAGCAACTTCTCATCTACGTATGGACCCTTATAAAGTGATCGTGACATAAAGAAAATATAATTTCCCTGAAGCAGACACTGCACTATGTACCAGTATTTCTACTGCACAAAAACATTGTGCCTGTTTCATGGAGATCTACGTCTACAGAAAACACAAACGGTGTACTGTAGCCGCATACTTAATAATTATTCTGCCTCCCCCATAGTTTGTTCATAACAAAATATGAGTTTGTGTAACGGTTTGTTGTTCATGATTGTCCTGCCAGGGACGAATCGCGAACAAAAAGAAAGTTTGAACACAGTACTGTCGAAAGAAACTGTTTCGCGTCGTCGTCTTTAAAAATACGGCTACATTTCTTTTACTGCTCTTCACTGAATGTATATTCAGCTCCTCTCATTAAAAGAAATTCACTCTTATTTTTAAAAACTTTAGATCGCGATCAAACTTCGTCTTTGTTCTTGAACGAGGTTAGAACGTCGCCAATACTACGCGAAATAGCAAGAGAAGTCAATCATCCCCTTGCCTGATTCGATACAGTAGTGATCAACAGCCCATCTCTTGTATTTTGATCATAACAGCGGTACAAAGAGGAGAGAGCACCATACAAGGAGAAGAACCATGGTTACGTACAACAGCAACGATCAGCATCCTGGAGATGATGCGTACATCGAAGGAGTTGATGGTGATGGCGGCAGACTTGCACAAGGTTTTGTGAACCATCACAAACCAACCAATGGTGACATCGCTGCGCAGCGTCTTGGAGAAGCAACTGAGCATCGTGCGGATGACACGAGCAAAGATGCTCAAAAGGAAGCAGCTTTGCTGAGTATTGCGGGTCTTGCAGGAGGTACTGTGTAAAAAAAGAGGGGCACAACGTGCTCCTCTTTCTCTTATATATGCTACCCTGAAGACATCATGGCAAAACAACGTGGCAGACGTCATACGACACTCACCCAAACTGCAGAGGAAGTGGTGCGTGTCCTAAAACAAATACCTGAAGTAAAAATGATTGCACCGGGGGAAATCAAAAAAAACTCACGCAAGGGTACAGGGACACGCTTTATGACTGTGGTCTACACCACTGCTGGTTTTGAACTGATTATTTCTGGTCAGAGCGTCCAGAAGGTAGCCGTACACACCAATACCTCTCCAAAAGTAGTGACCGAACATCTCAAAACACATAAAAAACTACAACATTTTATATTCAAAGAGCGGAATCGAAAGCCAGAAATATAAAAACCTGCACGTATGCAGGTTTTTATTTTTAGAAATGAGAGGACAGTATTAGTTAATTCTCGTCATAAAGCCTCCCAAGCCTCCATCACCAATACAGACTGCATTGCATGCAAGTAAATTCATTTCCTTTTGCTTATAGAAATGCAACATCCACTTTCCTCCGCCAGTAGGAACTACCTGGCAAGAAACGTTGTCTCCATCTTTATAGCTTGCACGGATTTCAACACCACTGAGCATACAGAAATCTTTCTTACCAAGGTCTCTTCGTATATCGATAGTTCTATCAGCAAAAGAATAATATCCATGACGTGTCGTACGGAAACTTGAAGAGTTAACACTTGCAGGAGTAAAGCAATTTGCACCGTTTTGATCACAATACTGCGGTGAGCGCATCTGTCCAGCTGCTGTTACACGAGAGGTGGAATTTAACTGACTCGCTGTCAGTGCACCGCTTTTTGTTTGTGCGTCACTGCTTACGTTAATCGGCGCCGGTGCATTGTTTGCCGCAGACGGCGTTCCTGTTGGTGCAGTAAATGCTGCATTGATAAAGTTTGATGATAAAAGCACCGTGAAGATAACGAGTAATGGGGTAAGTTTTATAAGTGTATGTTTCATAGGTATATTGTACTTTGCAAAGCAGCGCACAAAGGGGAGATATACACAGTCGTTACTTTATCACCTTAATGACTCCGTAGCCTTACGTAACAGATCTTTCAGCCTGATTGAGATATTCTTCAAAATCTTCGAATAGCTCATATCCAGCATCAGTCAGTTCTTGATAGAGTTTTGGGTAGTCAACTTCTGCTCTATAAAATTTTTGAACAAGCGAACGAACCAAATCATTTTCTTTGCATAGCAAAAGGAAGTCTTCTGGTGTTTCAATCTGCATAGTATCAAGCGCCTTTTCTACACCCACCGCTTCACGTTGCCAAACAGGTATGTACGTGTCCCCTTCTATAATTCGATTTTGTAATTCAAGAGCAAACTGAGTTGCAGACACCTGCTCAGGAAGTGAAACGTCAGCATCGGCAATTATGTCTGCTAATGCTGACTCAATAAGCACCAAGTCACGCCGATCAGTTAGTGTTGCGTCAGGCTGTTCTGAAATATTTTTTAACTGATCTAGATACCTAAAGACCTGATCTTTTACTTCTTCGTGATCTAAAAGATATTGCGCAAAGACTGTCAGCTCAGGAGTTTTAACCTTTTCTTTTCTGAGAAAGCTCGGGATTTCAAATGTTTTCATAAAACTATCATACACTACATACACAAGACCGGCAGCATAGCTGCCGGTCTTGTGTATGTAGTACTACAAACATTATCGTCGCTTTCCAACCTTTCGGCGAGAAACAATGAGTTTGTTTGAGTATTTCTTTGGTGACCGAGTCTTCTGCCCCTTACCAGTAGGACGACCTTGTTTTGTACGAGATCGTTTATGACCTCGTGGCGCCTTACCTTCACCACCACCATGCGGGTGATCTACTGCGTTTCGAGCCGTACCACGTGTCTTCGGACGAAGACCCATGTGTCGTGCACGTCCTGCTTTACCAATTGATACCAAACGATGCTCTTCGTTCGATACCTCACCTACGGTTGCCCAACAGGTTGAAAGCACCTTACGGATCTCACTTGAAGGCATCTTCAGCTGTGTGTACCCCGCATCGTGTGCCACCACTTCAGCATAGTTACCTGCTGAGCGAGCAATACGTGCTCCACCATTTGGCTTCATTTCAATTGCGTACACAAAGGTACCTACAGGAATGTTTGCAAGCGGGAGACGATTTCCGAGCTTTGGCTTTGCAGTTTCAGAAACAATAAATGTATCACCTGCTTTCATTTCTTGTGGTGCAAGAATGTACCGTCGCTCACCATCTTTATACAGCACAAGTGCGATAAACCCTGATCGATACGGATCATACTCGATTGTTTCGATCTTTGCAGGAATATCCTTCTTGTTGAACGTAAAGTCAACCATTCGGTACTTACGCTTGTTTCCATTCCCACGGTACCAGTTGGTAATACGTCCTTGTGAGTTACGTCCACCGGTAGACTTCTTACCCTTGGTAAGTGACTTGTGTGGATTGCTCTTGGTTGAGGTTAACTTCTTCTTGTATTCAATCACCGATCCGTCACGACGTCCTGGTGACGTTGGTTTATATTTCTTTACCATAGTATATACCTAGAATTACACAAGGCTGATTGAGTCACCGTCCTTCAAGTAGACGTATGCCTTCTTCATACCTTTTTCTGTTAACCGTCGACCTTTTGCTCGCGACATAACTTGTCGTGAAGATTTATTTACGATGTTTACTTTCACCGGCGTCACATTGAAGAGTGCCTTCACTGCATCTCGCACATCATACTTAGTTGCGTCTTTGCGAACAATAAATGTATACACATTTTTTTCGCCAAGTCCCACAGCTTTTTCAGTAATCCGTGGTTGGATGAGTACAGAGGCAAGATCGCGGTCAGTGGGCAGTGAATTGTTCACCACTTCCTGCACCGCAGTCTTTTCTTCAGTGTTTGAATCATTTTTTCGACTAAAGAGTGCCATGATAATTAATTTAATTGACTATTATGCTGCTGCTTTCTTACCCACACGTGCCTCGAGAGTTTCGAGAGCCGTACTTGGATCTGCAACAACAACATACTTGTAGGTAAGAAGATCAACTGGGTTGATATCCTTTGCCTGAGTTACTTCAATATTTCCGAAATTTCGGAAACTTTTTTCAGTGTTTTCATCTCGCTTTGAAAGTACTACCAATGCAGCGTTCTTTCGTTTTGTTGCAAGCGCTTCAACACCTGTCCCTTTCGCAAGGGCCACCACTGCAGCTTTCGCTTCAGCAGCCTTTGGTGCTTCGAATGCAAATTGATCAACAAAGATCATCTCACCATCTGCAAACTTCTTCGCAAGTGTAGAAGCAAGTGCCTTCGCACGAACCTTCTTGTTGATTTTCTTTGCGTAGTCTTTTTCACTTCGTGGTCCGAAGGTGACACCACCACCAACCCAGATCGGTGAACGTCGTGAGCCGTGTCGCGCGCGACCTGTTCCTTTCTGCTTCCATGGCTTTTTACCACCTCCGCGTACTTCACTGCGATCTTTTGTGTGTGCAGTACCTGCCCGTGCATTACTCTGCATTGAGACCACTACCTCATGTACTAGGTCAGCATTCCATGCTGTACCAAATACAGATTCTGGAAGTGTTACCTTCCCTGTTTCTTTCCCGTCTTGAGAAAATACTTTTGTATCCATACTGCTTGTATTACACGTTTCGTACCTCTACTAATGTCCCCTTTCGACCCGGTACAGCTCCTGAGACAAGAAGAATGTTCTCATCTGCATTTACTTGTAGTACCCGAAGGTTCTTCACTGTCTTACGATCAGTTCCCATACGTCCTGCCATACGTGTTCCTTTGAATACGCGAGCTGGACCTGTTGCTCCAATTGACCCAGGAGCACGAAGTGTGTGCTTCTGACCGTGTGTCGCTTTGTTTCCTGCGAAATTGTATCGCTTAACGACACCTTGGAACCCTTTACCTTTTGAGATTGCTGAAACAACAACCTTGTCTCCTGCTTCAAAAACTGAGGCATCGACAGTTTGTCCCTTCTCAAGTCCTTCAACAGATTCGTCGTAGTTTACTCGAGTTCGGAATTCCTTTGCATGTTTGAAAGATCCACCAGCGTGTGCTTTTTGTGCCTTGTTTACGCGAGCCTCTTTCTGCTCAACAGATGCAATCTGCACTGCGTCGTATCCATCTTTATCAGCAGTTTTTATCTGCGTGATTGTTGCTGGAGAAACGCGGAGAATAGTTGCTCCGTGACATGTGCCATCTGCATCAAACACCTGTGTCATTCCCTCTTTTGTTCCTAGTATGAACTTCATGTGAAATTTACTGAAACTAGTCTAATAAAAGCTTTATAAAACCTACGGTTTCAGTGCAGGTTGTCGCTATTTTTTACAAAATAGCTGACAACCTCTTGCGAAAGCCTCCCAGGCTTTCTCACCTCAAATAAGAAATCGCGCCGTTTTGGTGCGAGCAGAATGCTCGCACGTAAAAACGACGCGATTTCTGCCCATTGGTTCTCACAATCGCAAGCGACTGATCGACGAACATAGGTCTTTAAAAGCTGATGAGCAGTATACTGATTTATTATACTTTTGCAAGCATACCCCCACCAAAAAACACCCCACAGGGTGTTTTTTGGTATCGTCGTATACTAGCGTCCGAGTATCACACTCAACTGTGCTTGCAATGCAGCAACAAGTTGCAGTAACGACTGAATTTGTTTCAGTATCTCTGCACGTGTTTCTGCGTCAAGAGTAGATGATTGTGACGCTTTTGCAATAAATGCATCGGCAACGTATCCATCAACACCGCGGTCGAAGTCTACGTATACCCAGTCGTATCCATTCTTCGTAGTGGTATTGCTAAGATCACTTTCACCATAGCTTCCCTTCAGCTGGGTACCTACTTGTGTACCATATGCAGCATTTCGTACACGAAGATTGTCGGTGGTGTATACACGAACTTTGTTGCTTGTAACTACTTCACCATCGTCGTCGATATCTTCTTCAGAAGATGAATTGTCTTCTTCCTCCTCAGAAGATCCATTGTCTTCTTCCTCTTCTTCAGTTGGAGTAGTGTCTTCCTCTTCTTCGTCTTCAGCGTCAGGTACTGTATCAGTCGTTTCTTCACCATAGAGTGCAAGTTCCATTGCCTGTACCTTTCCTGATCCGCTGGTTCCTTGTACGGTGATCCGTACGTAACGTGCAACTTCGTCATCAAGGTTTCGTGCGTACCACTTGTCTCCATATGCGCTTGCATTAGTGAAGACTTCTTCCCATGTACCATTTGATCGCTTCACTTCCAGTGACCATGACTTCGTGTGCCAGGTACCATTAGTGTCTCCGAAGATCTTTGCTTCCGAGAGTTCGTATGTATCTTCAAGATCAAACTCTACCCAGAATACTTCACCAGTATCTGTTCCGGTTGAACATCCGAGTTCAAGGCCGGTGCAGCCATCGAAGAGATTTGCTGCTTCATGGTTGTTTGCGAAGTTGTTTGAAGTTGCCTTGATGTTATTTGCAGAAATAATTGAGTTAGGGTCTGCAGTTTCTTCTTCCTCAGGTTCTGGTTCGGGTTCTGGTTCAGGCTCTGGTTCGGGTTCTGGTTCTGGTTCAGGCTCTGGTTCTGGTTCAGGAGTTGGATCTGGATCAGAAATAGCAACCGGAGAACCAAAGATTGATGAGAGGCTCATAATGTCTTTGTAGCTCGCAAGACTAGACCCTGCTGGGCTGTTTCCTAAAGGACCGTTTGATTTAATTTCAAAGTCATGATAGTTATCCGCAGGAAACTTCGCAGCAATGTTAAAGACTGAACTGTATTCTGAGTCTGCAACTGTTTCATTGCCTGAGAATGTCCACCCATCCTTGCCGCTCATACCGTTGTGCGTAATATTGTTGCGCACCGTTACATCTTTTGCATCTGAGGCAATAAGAATTTTAGGAATGGTAATTCCTGTAGTTTTTTCTCGCGGCACACGAATAAGTGTGTTGTTTTCAACCGTTAAGCCGTCAACATACGCAATACTAATACCGTGAGTATGAGCATTGAAGATGAGGTTGTTGCGTATCACAATATTGTGATGCTCTGCAGCAGCAATACCACTTTTTCCATCTGTCCCAGCAAATACAACTTGTGCATAGTCTCCTTCTCCCATGTCAAAGACGTTGTTTTCAATACGAACATTCTTTGATCCAACTCCACTAGCACGCATGATCTGGAGCATGTCTCGGTGGTCACCTGATCCTGCAAGTCCTCCGAAATTGTGTAGGAAATTTTCTGACACTTCTAGACCATCAATGTTTCCGAAACCAAATCCATCTGAACGAATGTGGTATACATTGTTTCCAGTGATAGTTATATCAGTACTGCCCCCACCAGCATTGAGCCCTTTCCACCATTTACGAATAACATTATTCTCAATAGTGACATTATGAGCATTCGTAATATGTATACCTCTTCCATATCCAGTTCCTTCTGAACTAAAATCACCATCGAAAATAGAGTTTTTAAAAGTAATATTTTCACTACTATTGACACCAAATCGGTTTACAGCATGTCCGTCACCGTTTGTATATATGTAATCGAAATACAAACTGTCTAAAACTACATTTTTAGCATTTCGAACTGATGCTCGTGTAAATACAGCAGGATTATCGGGATCAGCTGACTTAATGGTCACCACGCTTGAAAAATTCTTCAAGCTTGGCATCTCACCATAACTCCCCGGCTCCAACAAAATGGACTCTCCTCCTGTAGCAGCTGCAATGGCATCTGCTAGCTCACTACTATTTGACACCGTGGTTACCGTTGCTCCCAGTACCTGTCCACCGTTTGTTTCTTGAAACTCAGTAAGTACAGCACGAAGTTCTGAGAGTACTGACTGCAGTTCTGCATGTGCAGTAGTTGCTGCAGATGCAGGGGTACCGGTGTACAAAAATGCCGCACCCATACACAGCATGAGGCATGTTTTTGCAATGGTTGAATAAATGTTTGTGATACGCATGATAATTTTGATTATGTATATGAAAAAGGCAGCCGCAAAGAACGGCTACCTCCTGTTGGTTTTAGTATATCCTGTTTTAAAAAAAAGGGGGGGGGTTGTGGTGTGGATGGGTGGGGATAACAAAAAACTGTCAGCAAAGCCGACAGTTTTTTGTTATAGAGAGACTATTGACTACTACCAAGCGACCCCGGCAAAATGAATACAGCTTTAGCTATATTCATTTCCGAGTGAGCCCAGATAGAAAGAAATCTCTGATTTCTTTACTTTCAAGCGAGCGAGTAGATAGAAGTTTATTTTTATCTACAAGCGAGCATAGAAAGCCTTACATCATCTTCACGTCGATGTTCACACCAGACGGAAGCGAGAGGTTTGTGAGCGCTTCTACCACTTTCGCACTCGGATTCATGATGTCGATAACACGCTTATGCAAACGCATCTCGTATTGTTCTCGCGCATCCTTGTGCACGAATGATGAACGATTCACCGTGTATTTCTTGATTTCAGTTGGAAGCGGGATCGGTCCCACCACAGTAGCGTCAAAACGCATTGCAGTGTCAATGATCTGCTTTACTGACTGGTCAAGAATCTTGTGCTCATATGCACGAACACGGATTCGTAGCTTCTGGATTTCTCCAGATGGCGCTTTCTTAGTCTCTTTTTTTGATTCTGTTGTCATAGTTCTCTCAAATTAGCCGTGTGTGCTTACGCAACGATCTTAGTTACGACACCAGCACCTACAGTCTTACCACCTTCACGGATAGCGAAGTTAGTTTGATCTTCAAGTGCTACCGGAGCTACAAGCTTGATCTTGAATGTAGCAGTGTCACCCGGCATAACCATTTCAGTTCCTTCAGCCAGTGTTACGTCACCTGTTACATCGGTAGTTCGGATGTAGAACTGTGGCTTGTAACCTGAGAAGAATGGAGTGTGACGTCCACCTTCTTCCTTTGAAAGTACGTATACTTCAGCTTCGAATTCTGTGTGTGGTGTTACAGATCCCTTCGCTGCAAGTACCTGCCCTCGGTGTACGTCTTCCTTCTTTGTTCCTCGAAGAAGTACCCCAGCGTTGTCTCCAGCCTGTGCTGAATCAAGCTGTTTGTTGAACATTTCTACTCCCGTAACAGTTGTTTGCGTTGTGTCCTTGATACCAACGATATCAATTTCTTCACCAACTTTTACTGAACCTCGTTCTACACGTCCAGTTACCACTGTACCTCGTCCTTCAATTGAGAAGATGTCCTCAACGGGCATAAGGAATGGCTTGTCTAGTTCACGTTCTGGTAGTGGGAAGTACTCATCCATTGCGTCAGCAAGTGCAATAATCTTGTCTGCCCACTCACCTCCTGAAGGATTTTCAAGAGCCTGGAGTGCTGAACCTTGGATAACAGGAGCGTTTTCTCCATCAAATCCATTATCAGTAAGCATTTCTCGTAGCTCTTCTTCTACGAGCATAAGCATTTCTTCGTCGTCTACCATGTCGCACTTGTTCATAAATACGATCATCTTTGGTACACCAACCTGCTTTGCAAGAAGTACGGGCTCTCGAGTCTGAGGCATTGCACCGTCTGTTGCAGCAACCACAAGTACCGCACCGTCCATCTGTGCAGCACCCGTAATCATGTTCTTAATGTAGTCCGCGTGACCTGGCGCATCGATGTGTGCGTAGTGTCGATTTGGAGTCTCGTACTCTGAGTGAGATAGAGAAATAGTAATACCACGCGCCTTTTCTTCTGGCGCCTTGTCAATATCTTCTACAGCTTTAAGGTTTGCTGAGTAACCGTCGCCTTTCGCAGCGAGTACGTTTAGGATCGCAGCAGTAAGCGTAGTCTTACCGTGGTCAACGTGACCAATAGTACCTACGTTAATGTGTGCTTTTGACCGATCAAATTCTGCCATAATAGTTAGAATTAACGTTATTAAATAAATATACCGCACACGGCTGCTTCCTATTTCAATATAAAAATAAAAAGCTTCTCTTGAGTACAAACGTAGTGCCGCGAGAACAATGTCGCGCTACGTTCATACACTCAAGGTAAGTGTAAAGGAGCAAGTATATGATGCCCCACTACAAACTAAAAGCAGTAGCGGTGGAGCAATACTACCAGAGTGATTAGTTTTTGCAAGCGGATCACACATACAAAAACAACTCCCTTAGGGAAGTTGTTTTTGTATGTGTGATCCTAGAGTTTTACACCCCTGATGCTTCAGACATTTCTTCCATTTTTGCCCTGATTGCAGCCTCTTCTTCGGGAGTATACTCAATCACCTCATCATTCATCTGCTGCATTATTTCGAGTGTTTCTTCGGATGGTTCTGCGTGACCATCTTCATGCATTGCTTTCGCTTGTGCATGTATACTCAATTCTTCATCTACCTCTGTTTCTGAAACAACTTCAGCTTCTTGGTCTACCACTTCTTCAGAAGGCTGTTGTATGCTAGAACGAACAAGCGACACACCGATTGCCAATGCCACAACAATAGCAACAGCAACAATACCTATCAGTAGCAAGAATATTTTTTCTTTAGTACTGTTCATAATTAAGATTCAAATATTTTAGGAATAAGTTTAATAGTGACTGAATCAACTTCAACTTCTGAACCGTCTGACAAAAGTGTGCAGTACAGTGTAAATGTTGACCCTGTAGAAGTGATTGGACTTGAAGTCTCACCAGCATTGTTCAATCCTGTCCAAGAATCGTTTGGACCTTCTACCCGACAGTCGCTGTACATTCCAGGGAATGCCTCCCAGCTTACTGTCACCGTATCATCACGCTGTACCAGCCCCGGAGTAACGGAGAAATCTGTATTTGCCGGTTCACACATTTTTGTAGTAAACGAGCACATTTCGCCTGGATCACAAGCAGTATTTGTAGTTCGACACCATACGTCGGTTCCCTCTACTCCAAGGTAATCTGCAGTACACTGCACATCAGCAACACATGGTCGATCATAATTTACTGCTGAAAAATTAGTCCACCCCATCACCATATCGCTCCAGGCGTATGATCCACTCTGGAATGTTCCTGCAGTGTTTACTGCGATACCATACGCGGGTGAACCGGTCTGGTTATCACTACTCAAAGAAAGCCAGCCATCCCAGCCATCTCCGTAATTTAAGGCACGTCCCCATCCTGAGAATGCATTGGTGTCAAAATCAATACGTGCGGTACACGAACCAGACGGACATCCAGAAAGACCTCCGAACTGAATCCAGCCAATGTGTTCACTCCATGCATATCCGGTGAGCGTACCATCAGTCTGAATCGCTGCACCACTTGTTGGCACATTAAATGAGATCCAGCCAATATTGCCACTCCATGCGTATCCGCTGAGGTTAGCAGGGCTTGAGAATGTTTGTGCACTACTTACAAATGGAAGCAGTATCGCTACGAGTAAAAAGAAAAGTGTGACAAAAAAACTTTGTCGATAAACAGTTATATTCATACCTAAATTGTACCTAACAAAACGAAGATAAAATTGACTTGTACACAAAAGACCGGCGAGCTATGCTCGCCGGTCTTTTGTGTTTTCCAAGAGTAATATTATTCTGTTTCAGTATCTTTTACCCCTCGGTTTTTCTTGATCTCGTCAGCAACGTTTGGTGGTACCACAGCGTAGTGATCGAACTCCATGGTCATAGATGCTCGTCCCTGTGTCATAGACCGTAGTGTGTTGGTGTACCCAAACATTTCCGATAGTGGAATCTTTGCATTAACAATAGTCTTTCCACCAATCTCTTCTGTTGCTTCAAGTGTTCCGCGCTTAGAAGAAATATTTCCTTGAATATCACCCATGTACTCTTCTGGAGTGCGTACTTCAACCTTCATCACTGGCTCAAGAATCACTGCGTTCGCTCGAACTGCTGCTTCCTTAAAGGCATTGATACCTGCAAGTTTGAAAGCAATTTCAGATGAGTCAACATCGTGGAACGATCCGTCGTAGAGCTCTACAGACACATCTTCCATTTTGTATCCTGCAACCTGACCTCGCGCCATCGCTTCCTTACATCCCTTCATTACCGCTGGAATGTATTCCTGTGGAATCGCTCCACCCTTGATTGAGTTGATGAACTCAAAGTGTTCTTCTCGCGTTACATTCTTTGCCGATTCTTCACCTTCTGCAAGCGGTTCAAGTGGTTTAATGCGAATCTTCACGTGACCATACTGTCCACGTCCACCTGACTGTTTGATGTACTTGTGTTCCGCCTCAGCTTCTCGCTGAATTGTTTCTCGATATGCTACCTGTGGTTGTCCGATGTTTGCTTCAACACCAAACTCTCGCTTCATACGATCAACCAGAATGTCGAGGTGCAACTCACCCATACCTGCAATAATGGTTTCGAGTGTTTCTTCGTCAGTTGACACTACGAATGTAGGGTCTTCATCAGACAGTCGCTTCAGCGCAACACCCATCTTTTCTTGGTCATTCTTTGTCTTAGGTTCTACCCGTACCGCAACCACTGGCGCTGGGAATGTAATTGTTTCAAGAAGGATTGGTGCATCCACGTCACACAGTGTATGCGAAGTTTTTACTTCTTTAATACCTACCGCTGCAGCAATTTCTCCTGCGTACACTTCTTCAACCTCTTCTCGCTTGTCAGCCATCAATCGCACAATTCGTCCGATTCGTTCCTTGTTCCCTGTTGAAGCGTTCATGATGTATGTTCCTGATTTCACCACACCTGAATACACGCGGAAGAATGCGAGCTGACCTACAAACTTATCGTCTTGGAGTTTAAATACAAGTGACGCCATTCCTTCTTCATCAGATGGCTTCCGTGTTACGACTGTCTCTTCATCTCGCGGATCCGTTCCTTCTACATCAGGAAGATCAAGTGGTGACGGGAGGTAGTCAACCACAGCATCGAGTACGAGCTGTACACCAATGTTCTGCAACGCAGTACCAGTCATCACGGGGAAGATTTCATTTGCAAGTACTGCTTTTCGTAGCGTCGTCTTCAACTGTTCCACTGATGGTTCTTCACCACCAAGGTATGCTTCCATGAGCGCGTCATCATGTTCAACAACTCGCTCGATAAGCTCAGCACGTCGTGCTTCAGCTTCAGCCTTAAATGCTTCTGGGATGTCTTCTTCAACTACATCCATCCCCATTTGTCCTGAGAAGGTGGAGGACTTCATCGTGATAAGGTCAACTACTCCCTTCATATCGTTCTCAGCCCCCATTGGGATCTGGATCCGACATGCTTTCTTTGAAAGTCGGTCTTCAATAGACTTCACTGCTGCGTCATAGTCAGCTCCAAGTTTGTCCATCTTGTTTACGAAACAGATTCGTGGAACGTTTGCTTCGTCAGCATACCCCCAGTTTGTTTCAGTTTGTGGCTCTACACCTGCAGCACCATCAAACACCACAACAGCACCGTCAAGCACACGCATCGATCGCTTTACCTCTGCCGTAAAGTCGATGTGTCCTGGTGTATCAATAATGTTAAAGGTGAACTGCTTGTCTTTGTTTGTTCGATCAGTTTCAAGCGTTTTAGCCCAGTTACAAGAAATCGCAGCTGCAGTAATGGTAATACCGCGCTCTCGCTCCTGATCCATCCAGTCAGTTACGGTTGCACCATCGTGAACCTCACCGATCTTGTGACTCATACCTGTGTAAAACAGAATACGTTCTGAAGTTGTTGTTTTTCCTGCGTCTACGTGTGCAACGATACCGAAGTTACGTAGTCGCTCGAGTGGAAATGCTCGTGCCATAATAATTGTTACTTATATATGTATAAATCCTCCCTATTAGAGCTGCGCAGCAGCTGAGAATAGAAAACCGCCCCGACAGGGCTAAGCGCGGATACTATACTGTATTTACACCTCCATCGCAATAGCTATTACAAATATTTTAGATACCGCCACGCTGATACTTCCCTATCTACCACAAAAAATATGACCGCTAGTTGCGTATTTCTTTTTTCTGAAAAAGAGGTATATTGCGCTATATACACATGAAAGCACTTACAACACTTATTTCTCTGTTGCACGAAATTGTACTCGATTTTATGATCGTGCTTTTCTCGATAGGTACTGCTGCTAAAAAGCAATACGCTTCTTTGTCTGCAGCAATACGGAACTTGAAAAAAGACGTAGACACTACTCGTCTGCGTAAAATCGCCATACCAGAGAGTGTGCGAAAAACATACACGCCGTACATCAAAAGATACTGGGAGTACTTAGGAGAGCTCTACACAGAGGTTGATGACGCCCTTGAGTCGGGGTACGTACCTGCATTCTTCGTTGTATCTACATTATTTACAATCATATTGTGTTGCTTCATTTATTATCGTGCACTTGTTTCATAACATGCATGAAATAAACACCAATCTTTCTCGTATACTATGTATATGAATATAAAACTAAAAGATATCGCAAAAATTAGTAGCATTCCGGTGGTACTTGCCTCTCTATGCTGCCTCTCCCCTGTCATCCTCGTGCTTATTGGTGTCTCAACCGTGAGTTTCGCGTCCTCACTTGCTGACACGCTCTATGGCGACTATAAGTGGTACTTCCGTGGCGCAGGAGTGCTTGCGCTTCTTGCTGCACTGTATCACTACCTCACACGAACAAAAGGTATCTGCACCATCGATGAAGCAAAGCGACGACGCAATGAAATTATCAACTATCTTGCACTGACACTTATTGCGGGGGTGCTTGGATATCTCTTTTTCCTCTATGTAATCGTGCACTACATAGGTGTATTCCTTAACCTGTGGGCATAGTTATGACAAAGAAAATAGAACTCAAAACCAGCAAGAACAACCTGAGTGTTTCAGACTACCTAAACGTAATTGAAAACGAGCAATTACGCAAAGACTGCAAAACACTTAAAAAGATATTTGAAGAAGTAACCGGGGTAAAAGGAAAAATGTGGGGCACTTCAATTGTTGGTTTTGGTGAGTACACATATCATCGCAGCAACGGAGACGAAGGTCAGTTTATGGCAACTGGTTTTTCTGCACGCAAAAGCGGACCAACGCTATACATCATGCCTGGATATACAGACTACGGTCGCCTCATGGAAAAACTCGGACCTCATAAGCTTGGAAAGTCATGTCTCTACCTTAAGAGTCTTGAAGGTGTTCACCTTCCAACCCTTAAAAAACTTATCGCCCAAGGTATAAAAGATCTGCAGAAAACGCATATAGTCACTATTACATAAAAGAAAAGCATGTCCCCAACAGCGTCGCACTTTTCTTTTATAGACTCATAAAGATTGACTTTATATATATTTATTGTACTGTTGCCATAAACAGCACTTGGAGGACACATTGAGGAAGACAGCCTGACTGTTCCCAATGGAAATCTGAAGCCAGTTATTAAAATCCATCCAGAATTGCGGAAGGTTTATGCAATGCTGAAGGAAAACCCTGCTCGTTAAGAGATCTCAGTAGGCATAAGAAAAAAGCGTAACCCAACTGGGTTACGCTTATTTATATGAATACAACACTTAGATCAGCTCGAATTCGTCTACACCAATCTTTTGAGTGAAGTACTGACAGACAAGCCTGCGAAAACGCGTTGTCTCAACCTCAGCAAGGATTGGCTCACGCAAATCCCAGCCAAAGCTCCGCTTATCAACCAGTGGACACGGCACGCTCTGCACGCGCTTGAAGAACGCTGCATGATACAGCTTGAAGCACCGATTCAGGTCCTCAAGCCATAGCTCTGCCGTTGGGAAATGATCGTCGATCACCCCTTTAGGCAACTGCATTTCCTGCTCGAGCGTGCCATCGACGTATCGGTCAACAAACCATTCCTTACCACGACGGAACGCAACGATAGCGCGCACCATCTGGTCATGATAGCCGTTATAGCCAACATGCCCATAGTGGAACGGGTCAGGCGACTGATCGCTCGAGAGCTCATCACTCGGCGCGCGATCAATAATCGACTGAGGAATCTTACCGTCAAAGATGGTTTGATTCATGAAGTCGAGTATGCGATAGACGTCTTGTGCAAGGCAGTTGCCCCAGGGCGCAAAGACGCCCCGCAGATCGGCATTGAGTGTGCCGTAGCCAAATGCACTTTCGGTCATGTTCGCATTACTGGTAAAAAAGTACCCTTTAGCAGCACCCAAACCAGCAAGCGTCGACATACGCTCGATTGCTTGCACGGTCTTGTACGGACCGCTCTCCGGCACCGCGCCAATGGCCGCAGCTTTCACTTCAACCATTGCACCAATCGGCACTACCAGACACTCCACGCCGAGTGCTTCGCACAACACAACAGCATCATTCTTGGTTTCGGCTGAAGTGTACCCGTCCATCGGCATAGTTACCGCCAGGACATTTTCAGCACCCAACAGATGCACCATCAGTGCGAGTGCAGCACTTGAGTCCTTGCCGCCACTGACCGCAATGATGCACTTTCGCAAACGCTGCGGCAATGTCGCAATAAACGCCTTGGTAGCAACCGCTACCGCAGTGAACATCTGTTCGACATCTTCCACTTCCGTGCGCTTCTTCGGTCGGAGCGAATCGAGCAATTTCACCACGCTCGCCTGATCTTCGTAGAGCCGATACATCGCAACAATCTCACCACCTGGGTTGTAGATCGTCGACGCACCATCGAACGTGATGAAATTCTTACCGTTGTTCTGTACGCCAACATTGTTCACATACACACACCACAACCCTGTCTGACGGCAAATGTCGCCAATGACTTGGTCACGCTTCCGGTTTTTCTGCCAACTCCAGTTTGAACACGAAAGATCAAACAGGATATCGGCGCCATTCTGTGCCAGGATAATCGCAGGCTTTTGCGCGTAGTCATCGTGCCACGCATCTTCACACAGCAACACACCCAGTTTCACTTGACGTCCACGGATTGTAACCGTAAATGGCTTCAACAAGTCCGACAGTTGCACACCCATTTCCATCGCAAGCTTACGCAAGCAAAAGAAGTGGCGCGCATCGTCGAAGATACGATAGTTCGGATGCAACACTTTGATGGCAAACGGTAGTCCAGCATCGTTCTTGATCTGTACACCGTTTTGCACCACAAACGCAGCGTTGTATTTCCGCTGACGTCCATCTTCACCGACATCCGACGAAACATGAGACAGACCGATACCACCGTAGATCAGCACCGCGTCGATTTCTTTCGACGCAACGAGAATCATCTGGTGGGCTTGGTACATTTCGCTAATGAACTCATCGAGCTCATAGCGGTCACCGGAAACATAGTGTGTCAGCTGCATTTCTGAACCGACAATGATATCGACACCTCTTCGCGCAAGCTGTTTTGCTTTTGCAATAAAGGCGTTTGCAGCATCAATAGGATTGTCGATACTCGACATTTGGATCATACCGATCCGTAGTCCGTTAACTTTCTGTATACGTTTCATAGCATTCTCCATTTGATTACATAACCGTGCGGCAGACTTCTCACCTGCCGCACACCGTGTTTAGTACACCACCTCTTCTGAAGCTGTGTTGGTGTAGCCGAAGACGTGTTTGTAGTACGCGACTTCAGCAGGATCACCGGTTGCTTTGTTGAGGTTGTTCGACAGCTTCACTGCAGGGTTACCTGCAGCTTCAGCAATCTTCATCACCAGAGACCACGCCTTGATGTGCCCCATATCGTTGGTCAGGTTGGTACCCATACCAAACGCCACGCCGATGCGACCACGGAAGTGATCAGCAATCTGCACGACCTTCTGTGGATTGAGACCGTCGCTGAAGATGATGACGCGACCACTCGGGTCGATACCATTTATTTCGTAGTGATGAATCACATCCTCGCCGTACTGAATCGGATCGCCCGAATCATGCCGAAACCCTTTGAAGGCATTCAGCAAATGGCGCGGTAGATGCTTACGAAACACATCTGAGCCATAGGCATCATCGAGCATAATCAATGACTTGTGACCATACAGCCGCTGCCACAACTTCAGCACCTTGTATGGTGCATCACGCATAGCTTGCGGACTGGTATGACGTGCAAGCGCAGTCAGTGCCATTGGCAGCTCGTGCGCATTAGTGCCCACCGCTTCAACACCCATAACGTCTGCCAAATACATGTTCGACAGACCGGTAAAAACAGGGCCACACTCACTCAAAAGCACTTCCGTGACATGATCTTCCCAAAGACACGAGAACCGGCGACGCAGTCCGAACTGCGCGATGCGCAGGTCCGGGTGTTGCTGGAAGATATGCACCTTCTCTTGCAGTCGACGGTTCCCTTCGTCATACAACGCAACCTCGTCGGTGTCGTTCGTAGACGCATATCCGCGAGCAGCAAGCTCAGAGACGATACATAACACAGGAATTTCCCAGAGTGTGACATCGGTCCAGAGACCTTCTACAGAGATACGTAGGTCGTCTCCATTTTTCTCGACTTTCGGCGGCGTGAGCGTAATTGTTTTCAGCCACGCCAGAAAGTCTTCAGGGAACATTGACCACGAGCGGTACACCGTGATGATTTCGTCGGTAAACCGCAGCTGTGCGTATGCATCGAGGTGTTCTTGCACTTCGGCAACCCGAACATACTGACCGACAGGGATGCCGATTGTCCGATTCTTGAATGCAAACTTCACGCGAAGATTCGGATAGTACGTCCAAATCAGATACAGCATGAGAATTTTGTAGACATCGTTCTCATCGATACGACGAACAATCGGTCCGTCGTCAGCCCAAAGTAAGCCTTTAGGTTTTGTCTGGATGTTCATGACATTTTCCTCTTGTGTTGTATTCAATTTTAAAGAACTAGAATCCCCTTCCGGAATTCTGTGAGAAGCTGGAAGCACAATTGTGCTTCCAGCAGCTTCAGAATTTCTGAAGAGCTATGCTGCAAAGACATCATAAGTAGACACATTCACACCGCTCTTGGCGATACCCTGCACCCACCGATCTGCTTCTGCAGGAAAGTCGGCAACGGTAACATCGTCGACAACGACAGCAGCAACGGGCGAAGTACAATCACGCAAAAGCGTGACATCGGTCCAGCTCAGCATTGGCAGGTGATTCAAGAACTGCATCATTGAGTCCTTTACACAGTGACTCAGTGCCTCACCGGCAAAGTCGATCTCGTCGTACGATGCAATCTTGTCCATCAGACCTTCATTCAAGTAGGTCTCAGG
>JAUIFS010000037.1 GCA_030430425.1 bacterium
GGATCGGCGTCTAACGCATCGACATTCAAGTACACAAAGCCTCTTTGATCGATGCCAAAGAGATCGGAGCCCGAGCCGGTCAAGACCAACTGATAGCGAGCCTCGGCGCTGCCCGGTTGCTGAAAAATGCATTTGAGCAAGTTATTATTTTCATAGCAACACATTTATCTGTACAATTGTAAGTTTTGCTATACTAAAACTATGAAAACAAAGTTTATTCTCCATAGCGGAATGATGAAGTATGACAATGAGCACAACGCATCATTCTTTAAAGAGTGCACAAAAGACCTTAAAGACGGTGACATAGTCCTCTGGGTTGGTTTTGCACGGCGTGATGCAACTGCGTGTGAAGAAACATTTTTGCGCGATACAGAACTAATTCTTGCACAAACTGATAAGGATCTTACAGTCCTCAATGCTGATGAAAGTATGCTCCTTGAGCAACTAAAACAGGTGCAGCTTGTTTTTGTCACCGGTGGGGACACACAGAAGTTACAGACAGCTATTGAGAAACACCCGGGTTTTGTAAAAGCGCTGGAAGGAAAAGTGTATGCAGGATCCTCAGCAGGTGCGTGCATTTGCGCCGAGCACTACTACAGCAATGGAAAGTCAGAGGTTGTTGAAGGCTTAGGTATTTTACCAATTCGCCTGATGGTTCATTCTGACAACCCTGAGTTTGGAGGCACTGAGGAAAATTTAAAGCAGCTTGAAGAAGTAAGTCCGGAGTTGGAGCTTCTCGCGCTCCCTGAGACACAGTGGGTTATACGCGAGTTATAGCTTTATCACTTTAAATTAATTCCGTAATTTGGTATAACTATGGACGTTATAGACGGTCCCATCGTCTAACGGCTAGGACACATGGTTCTCATCCATGAAATCGGGGTTCGATTCCCCGTGGGATCACGAGTACAAAAAGGTGCGTAAATACGAAAGTATTTGCGCCCTTTTTGTTCGTGATCCCACGAGTAAACAGTCTGGGGGACTGTTTACGTGGGAATCGAAAAGGTTGCCTACGATTTTGAAGAATGAAAAATCGTGACAACCTGCACAGATTCTGTAAGAATCGATTCCCCGTGGGATCACACAGGCAAGATAGCAAAAGAAAAAAATAAAACAAATGGAAATGAGGCACTAGCAACAGCAAACCATGAATACATGCATGGTGGTTTTTCTACGATGTATATGTCACGAAACAGAGTACGTGCATGGGATGAGCCTTCTTTTACCATACAAGCTGGTGGTCGACATGCGCCACTGCATCCACAAGCGCCAAAAATGAAACTCGTTGCACCAAATAAAAGAATTTTTGTACCAGGCAAGGAACATCTCTACCGACGCCTCACCGTTCGAGAGTGTGCTCGTGTTCAGACTTTTCCGGATGATTTTGTTTTTAAATATACAAATATTGCTGATGGGTACAAAATGATCGGCAATGCAGTTCCTGTTACTTTTGCAAAACACATAGCTGAAAAAATAATGGCAGACCTGAGCTAGCGTTACATACTGCCTGCAGTGTTGTATTGCTGTGTAAAAGGGAGCTTGGGTCTTGTGTATACGCGAGTCTCAGTTGTGGATATGATCGACACTTTCATAATACACTCTTGCATAATATTGGATGTTTTGTACTCTGAAGTAAGAAGAACGTCAGTATAGAAAAGGGAGGGAAAGTCATGCTTAAGAACGTGCTGATGGCTGTATTTGTTTGTAGTACCATTTTTTTAGGTGGACGCGAATTGGTACGTTTGCAACTCGAAATTTTGTTTGTCAAGTCAATTGATGAATTCAATCAATTTGAAAAAAAGCGTGATATTTTTTTCCTTATGTACGTCCGTGCAAATATTGCAAAAACAAAGTATTGCATTTTGGGTAGTGACCCCCTCGCTTTGCTGCAGTTGCATGATATTCAGACTACAGCAGAAGAAGCGTTGCGTCTTGTTCGTGTGTACGACGAATTGCAAACCATGTTCCATGGCAATGATGTTTACTTGGTTGCGGAAAATAAGCTGCTCAATAAATACGCACAGAAGGCGCAGGTTTCTCTTTCAAAGCTCATGTACATTAAAAAACAGTTGTACAAGAAAGGGGTTGTTGAATTTTGTGTAGCAAAAGATGCTTCCATGCCAGTGTGAATAAAAACCCGATGCACATGTATCGGGTTTTATTTATTCTGCAAGAAGGTTCTCAGCCTCTGAGCCGACAAACTCGATTTCTTCTTGCGTAGCTTCTTTGTTTGTTCCGGAACGGTCAAAGTCAACACGCATGAGGAAAATACTTACCAAGGAAGCGATGATGACAAAAATCAGCAGATAGTTTGCATGCAACGGTGTCTTTACGATATTTTTTGCAAGCAGAAAACCAATCATGCCTTTTTGCTGAGGTTTTTTAAACTCTGTGGACGTGTTGACGTTGTTTTCAAATTCTATATTACTCATAGTTATTCGATTACTCTCATATAATCCATGCCAAAGCGGGAGTCCCAAGTACGTGCTGCGTTTGTACATGCTCCGTTAGTTGCTGAGCTCGACTTGTTGATTGTTTCGAGGTTTGCAAAGAGTATGACGCGACCATCAGGGCAATTTGTTTTCATAAAAGCATGGTAGTCGCCACCCGGAGAACCAGCGCGTAAACCAGAAATATCAATCAGCTCTTGCTCAGCAACGTTGTCGTTTATAAGACACTGTGCCATGGAGTGAATGGTTGCTCCGCCATAGTCAGCGTTAAACCAACCGTTGCCGTCACCGCCCGTGCCACCACCACAGCCTGAGTTTTCTCCCATGTAGTGACTATTGTTGAGTCGATAGAGCTCTAGTGCTTTTGCGATTTGTTCAATGGTTGCTATACGGTTTGCATCGCGCGCTTTCATGCGTGCTTGTTCGAGACTTGCAAGCACAGTAGACGCAAGGACACCGATGATAGAGATAACAACAAGAAGTTCAATGAGGGTAAAGCCACGCTGGTTCTGCATATATGCTTTAGTCTAGCACGGTCTAATTCTTTTTCCGGAGTGATTCTTTTACATCAAAGCGTGGATTCACTTTCTTGCCGGGGTTGAAAATGTCCAAGGGATCGCAAATATGCTCAACTTCAGTGAAGAGCGTGAGTGTTTTTTTGTTAAACATTTTGTTCAGGTGTGGCGTGCGGATAATACCGTCGTTATGCTCACCGCAAATATTTCCATCGTACGTAACAGCAGTTTTGAAAAACTCTTCAGCCATCTTTTCTACCAATGTAGGAGTTGTTTTGTTGGTAAAGTCAAGCAAGGGGTAAAAGTGCAAGTGTCCATTGCCGCCGTGTCCATGTACTGCTGCGGTAACGTTAAATTTCTTTAGTAGTTTCTTTACTTCTACAAAAAACTTTGAGAGATGCTCTGGTGGAACAGTCATGTCCTCAAGGAATGCTGCAGGTCGTTTCGTCTCGTCTTGAAACTTGGAAAGTGTGTAACTCGCACGACGTACCTGCCAGAACATTTCTCGTTCAATAGGATTTTGTACCACCCGTGCACGCTTTCCATGATTTTGCTTGAGTGTTTTTGCAATACCTGCTGCAGTGCGTGTGCCCAATGTTTTTGGGTCGAGCGTGATCAGTAATGTGAATTCTGGTATTTTGCGACCGTAGCGTACATGGTAGGTGGTGTACATTGAGAGCAGCACTTTATAGTAGTCGAGCTTTGACAGTCGATCTTTGAAGAACTGTGGGTTTTTCAGCGCAAGGTCGAAGGTGAGACCATCGAAGAGCTCAACGTTGATAGGGTTGAACTCGAGGGCTTTGCTAATTACTTTGCCCGCATCCATGAGGTCAAACACAGGAACGACAATACACTGTGTATCGTGTGCAATGGGCTGTGTACGCATGGTAACTGAGGTGATGATACCAATGGTTCCTTGGCTACCTGAAATGAGTCGTGTGAGGTCAAAAAAACCTTTCCCTTTTTTAAATTGTGCCACAGACACATTGAGCACGTCCCACAACGGAAAGCCTGCAGAATTTTTCTTCGTTTTTGGTTTCGCACGCTCGATGGTTTTTTCATTTTTTTCAATGAGTGCAAACACTTCTTTTGCTATCTGTCCATGTGCATTGTCTTTTTTTGAGAGCGCTTTGAGTTCGCGGTAGTTGATCGGTTTTATAAGGTATGTTTTTCCGTCATATAACGTTACATTGAGAGACTCAACCCAGTCTGCACAGTGCCCGTAACGGAGTGAGTCTGGTCCTGCTGCGTTATTTGCAACTGAGCCACCAATAGAACAGATGTCCTTTGATGCGGGGTAGGACGGAAGGTAGACGTCTTCTTTTTTGAGAGCTTTTTCAACATCACGCCACATGGCTCCGGGTTCACAGGTAAAGGTGGTATGTCCACGTGTGTTTTTTATTTCGCCGATTGACTTCATGTGCGTGCAGACATCAATAACAATCGAGTCAGTGAGCGATCCTCCTGAAAGACCGGTACCTGCCGCACGTGGGGTAAGTGAAAGAGAGGGGAATCGTTCTGTCTCAGAGTTGATTGTTTGCACAGCGATCTCGACATCTTTTTGATGTCGCGGCTGAATTACCACCTGAGGAGTTATGGAGAAGATGCTTTCGTCAGTACTGTATTTTTCGAGGATTCCTTTGTTGGTCGAAATGCCACCAGAAAAACCTGCGTCGCGAAGTTTTTTTTCTATAAGGAGGTGACCAAGTGGTGCACGCTTTATTGTTTCTGTCGTAGTCTTCTTTATCGCTTTTGTAACTACTTTCTTTTTTTGGGCTTTCTTACGTGTTTTTTTCTCAGCACTTTTCACTGCAAGTTTTTTTGCAGTCTTTTTTGGAACTTTCTTGGCGACCTTTTTGGTCGTTTTTTTGGTGGGCATAGTAAAGAACAATAACTATATAAATAACATCCTCTCCATGAGGTTTCTTCATTGTACCGTATTGGGCGAGTGAGAGATAAGTGTGTCCACAAATAGTGTTCATAAAATGACTGCATATCAAAGAAACTGTCACCTATAGCTACGATAGTAGCTATAGGTGACACCTTACAAATTACACAGAAAATTTACAAAAAGGTGTATGCAATGCATCTATGCTAAAATTGCTCTGTTATGACACAAGACAGAGCACTGGACATACTCAAGACAGGCGGAAATGTATTTCTCACTGGTGAACCAGGCGCAGGGAAGACCTATGTGATCAATCAATACATTGCATACCTTGAAGCATGTGGTTTAAAGGTTGCGGTGACGGCAAGTACAGGTATTGCAGCAACACACATTGGTGGAATGACTATTCATGCATGGAGCGGTATTGGCGCGCGTGACGAGCTTACCGCATACGACATCGAGGCAATTGCAACAAAAGAAAAGATTGTGCGCCGTATGAAGAAAGCACAGGTGCTCGTGATAGACGAGATCTCGATGCTCGACGGAAAAATCATCGACATGGTGGACATTATTGCAAAAACAGTTCGGCAGAGTACTGAGCCGTTTGGTGGTCTGCAGGTGGTGTTTGTCGGGGACTTCTTCCAGCTGCCTCCGGTTACACGGCAAGGGGACATGCTGCGGTATGCGTTTGAGTCTCGTGCGTGGGACAGTGCACGACCGATGATTTGTTATCTCACTGAGCAGTACCGACAAGAAGATGAGATGCTTTTGGGGTTGTTAAAATCTATTCGTATGAATGACACCGAAGAAGAGCACTTCACACTCCTGCAAGAACAAACTGAGATTGGTTACGAAGGGATAGAACCAACAAAGCTCTATACACACAATGCTGATGTAGACGCGGTTAACACCGCGCGACTGAATGAGCTCCCTGGGAAGGTGCATGTGTTTACTATGAGTGGGCAAGGGAACAAGCTTATGCAACAGGGTCTGGCAAAGAACTGTCTCTCTCCAGAACTGCTTGAGCTTAAAGAAG
>JAUIFS010000005.1 GCA_030430425.1 bacterium
GGGTACCGCGTACCGCGCAAGTGGGGCTGGGACTGCCATGGTTTGCCACTGGAGAACTTGATTGAGAAGAAGCTCGGACTTGCGACAAAACGAGACATCGAAGCATACGGTATCCAAAACTTTAACGAAGCTGCTCGTGGAGCGGTGATGGAGTATGCGGACGACTGGGCGAAAATTGTGCCACGCATGGGGCGTTGGGCTGACATGGAGGATGACTACAAGACAATGGACTCAACATATACCGAAAGTGTATGGTGGGTCTTTAGTCAGCTCCACAAAAAAGGGCTCGTGTACGAAGGCTTTAAGTCCATGCACCTGTGCCCACGGTGTGGTACCACGCTTTCAAACTTTGAAGTCAACCAAGGATACAAAGACATCAAAGATATTGCGATTACCGTGAAGTTGCCGCTTCTGGATGATGCGGGAGAAAAAACAGATACTAGTCTTTTGGTATGGACGACAACACCATGGACCATGCCGGGGAATATGGCAGCGGCAGTGCATGACGAACATGACTACGTAAAGATTTCAGTTACTACTGATGAAGGTGTTGAAAATGTAGTACTTGCCAAAGAGCGACTATCACAACTTGGTACAGAAGAATACGAAGTGCTCGAGACCTTCAAAGGAAGCGAGCTCGTAGGTAAGCGATACGAGCCACCATTCCCATATCTTGCCAACGAAGATTTTGAAGGGAAAGAGAACGCATGGCAGATCCTGCATGCAGACTATGTTGAGCTCGGTGAAGAGGGGACTGGTGCGGTGCACTTGGCTCCCGCATATGGTGACGACGACATGAAACTCGCGCAAGAGCATGGAGTACCGATATATCACCATGTCGATGAAGGAGGACATTTCAAAGAGTTTGTGACTGACTTTGCAGGACAGCTCGTGAAGCCAAAGGATGATGATGAGTCTGGGGTGATGCATCTAGATGCAGACATTGAAATCGTAAAAGCATTGCAGGCAAACGGCAAGCTCTTTCGAAAAGAGAACGTGACGCACAGCTACCCACACTGCTGGCGCTGCGATACACCACTTTTAAACTACGCAACAACGTCGTGGTTTGTGGAGGTGACAAAAATTAAAGATCAGCTCGTGGAAGAAAACAGTAAAGTGCACTGGGTGCCTGAACACGTTGGGCGAGCGCGGTTTGGGAAGTGGCTTGAAGGTGCACGTGACTGGGCGGTCAGTCGACAACGTTACTGGGGAGCACCACTGCCGATCTGGAGAAACCCAGAGACACAAGAGTATAAAGTATTTGGTTCGCTTGCTGAACTTCAGGAGTATGTACCGAAGTCAGGGAATACCTATTATGTAATGCGTCATGGTGAGAGTGAAAGTAATGTAAAAGGAGTTATTTCTGCAAATATTGCCAATGAAGATGGGCTTACCGATACAGGCAAAGAACAGACTTTATCTGTAATCGAAGAAATGAAACAAAATGATATTGATTTAATTATTGCGTCACCGTTTCACCGAACTAGTGAGACTGCAGCATTGGTGCGTAATGAAATCGGATTATCAGAAGATGCAATGATATATGATGAACGTATTCGAGAGTTTGATTTAGCTGATGAATTTGAGGGGAAGCGTTGGCATGATGACTACGCAGCACACTTTGCAACTTGGGAAGAACGCTTTACCAAAGAATTGCCTGGCTCAGAAAACCGACGTGACGTCATGAAACGTATGGGAGAGTTTCTCTATGATATTGAGAAGACGTATACGGGTAAGAAAATTCTCATCGTGAGTCATGGTGGTCCAATTGCGACGTTGCGGGCGGCAGCAAATGGTTGGAACGTGGAGCAGCAAAAGGAGGATTATGACAGTGGTCGCTACTTTGCTAATGCACAATGGGAAGAACTGGTCTTTCATCCTATGCCACATAACGATAATTACGAACTGGATTTTCATCGACCATATATTGACAACATAGAACTCTACGAAGGAGAGACGAAGCTACAGCGTGTGCCTGACGTGTTTGACTGTTGGTTTGAAAGTGGCTCTATGCCATATGGCCAAAAACACTTCTTGGGAGAAGCAAAAGAAACGTTTGACCCAGAAACAGGAAAGGGCTTCCCGGCAAACTTTATTGCGGAAGGACTTGATCAAACACGAGGATGGTTCTACTCACTGATAGTGCTTGGAACAGCAATCTTTGAAAAGAGTCCATTCCAGAATGTGATTGTAAATGGACTGGTACTTGCAGAGGACGGAAAGAAAATGAGTAAGTCGCTGCAGAACTACCCAGACCCAATGGAGCTTGCCCAACGGACGGGAGTGGATGCAATGCGCTTCTACCTCCTTTCTTCTCCAATTGTGCGTGCAGAAGATCTCAACTTCTCAGAGAAGGAGGTGCTTGAGCTGCAACGAAAAAACATTGGACGCCTCAATAACGTACTAACAATGTATGAAATGTTCGCAGACGGTTCTGTTGCTGCAAATGCAGAAAGTGAACATGTGCTTGATCAGTGGATTGTTGCACGATTGCACGAAGTGATTGCACAAAGCACAGCAGGGTACAAAAACTACGAACTTGATAAAGCAACGCGACCCATTACTGACTTTATTGACGATCTGTCAGTGTGGTACTTGCGACGAAGCCGTGATCGTCTGAAGTCTGAAGATGCTGCTGACATGCAGTTGGCACTCGGCACACTACGCTACGTACTCGAAGAGCTTTCTAAGGTGATGGCACCTGTCATGCCGTTCTTTGCAGAGCATCTCTACCAAGGAGTAAAGGCAGATAACGGGGCTGAAAGTGTGCATCTCACGCAGTGGCCAGCAGGAGGGGGAGTTGATGTTGATCTTTTGGAAACAATGCGGAAGGTTCGTGAGACGGTAACAGCAGCACTGCTTGCGCGAACAAAAGCAAATGCAAAAGTACGACAGCCACTGCAATCAGTTACCGGACCTGAGTTTGGAGCTGCGATGCAGCAGGTTATTCTCGAAGAGATTAATGTAAAAGAATATATTGTTGTTGAAGATGGTATGGTGACACTTAATACAACCATCACCCCTGAGCTACAGATGGAAGGCGATGCGCGAGAGTTTATGCGTGCGGTGCAGGGTATGCGAAAAGATGCTGGGCTGCAGCAGGATGATCGCGTTATTCTTACCGTACAAACCTCAGATGGAGGACAGGAAATGATCGAACGATTTTCTGAAGATATTTCCAAAACAGTTGGAGCCACGGAGATTATCTTTGGAGATGCAACCGGTACCGAAGTGAACGCAGGAGATCATTCATGTACAGTGACAATTACAAAAGTCTAACGTATCGTCATTGTAAGCGGACGCGAAGCAATCCAGAAAACAAAAAACCAGAAACGGAACGTTTCTGGTTTTTTGTTTTAGAGTACAATCATACATACATGAGTTACCAGACCTATATCACGGAAGCAATTGTCTGCGGTTCAAAAAATAGTATGACCTCTGACAAGTCGTACCTGCTGTTTACCAAAGACGCAGGTATGCTCTGGGCACGTGCACGCAGTGTACGCATGGAGAAGTCTAAACAGCGGTATGCACTCCAGGACTTTTCCATTATTCGTGTTTCTCTCGTGAAGGGGAAAGGAGGGTGGCGTATTGGGAGTGTGGAAGCGGTGAGCAATCCGTTCATGGAGGCATTGTCTCGTAGGGCACGTGGTGGGGTGCATGCGGTAATGAAATTGCTGCGTCGGTTTATACATGGAGAAGAGTCACATAAGAGCTTATATACAGACACCGTACTCGTACTCTCGTGCATGAGTGTTGCACAGTCGGAAGATATTTCTGATTTACAAAACCTTTTTACGCTGCGTTTGTTGCATATGCTTGGGTATATCGCTCCGCATGTCGACTATGCAGACATTCTTGAAACAGAAGACCCTTGGTCGGTGCCTGTGCCGTTGCCCGTGCGAGCACACACTGCCATTGAAAAAGCACTACAGGTAAGTCACTTATAGCGTGATACAATAGTTTTACAAAATACACTATGAGCGGAATTAAAGACCAAGAACGTATTGATGCACTGCGAAAACGTTTATATGAACGTGGGCGTCCGGTTGAAAAGAAAGAAAAGCATGTGCTCACTGATACAAAACAAAAAGTGCAAACACAGTGGAAGAAAACTGCAGAAACTGCAAAAGCGGTTGCTGCCGCAACACGCTCCGTTGTGCCGCAGCAACCAACAGCAGCACCAGCCGATGCAACAGAAAATAGTACAATAGAAACAATGGCACCACGAAAGAAAAAGCGCGGGTATCGGCTGAAGCTTGTTCTTGCGGGGCTGCTCTTTTTTGTTCTTGCCGTTACTGTTTCGAGTATGGTACTTATGTTTGGAAACAAGAGCATTTCCGGCGAAAACATCACTATTAGTGTTACCGGTCCGTTTACCATTGGAGGTGGCGAAGTGCTTCCTGTACAGGTGGGGGTGACCAACGCCAATGCCGTTGCGATAGAATCAGCGACGCTTATTGTTGAATATCCGCTTGGGACACAGTCTGCAACAGAGGAGCGCAACGATATTTTTGTTGAACGACTTACGTTAGACACAGTAGATTCTGGACAGACCGTTAATGTGCCGTTACGCGCGGTGGTCTTTGGGGAAGAAAATGATGAAAAGGAAATCAAGGTATCTATTGAGTATCGTGTACGTGGTTCTAATGCAACATTTTTCAAAGAAGCAGATCCACTACGCTTCAAAATAAGTTCCTCACCTATCGTCGTTCGAGCGCAGGCACTGCAAAAAGTTTCTTCAGGACAAGAGACCGATGTAGAGCTGACGATCACTTCTAATGCTCAAAATACTCTTTCGGAAGTATTGGTGAAAGCAGAATACCCGCTTGGGTTTGATTTTACAAAAGCATCGCCCGCACCCGATGGTGGGCAGAATGTATGGATACTTGAAGATCTTGCTCCCGAAGATTCAAAGAAAATTATTATCACGGGTATTGTGGTTGGAAAAGAGACTGACGAGTACGCAATTAACTTCACTGTAGGTGTACCAAACGATAGAGATCAGTTTGCGCTTGCGTCGGTGTTTGCAACCACCCAAACAGCATTTGAGATCGAGCAGCCGTTCTTGGGTATCGACATGGAGGTTGCGGGAGTGGTTAATGGCGAGGCAGTCATTGAACCAGGACAGCATTCAAGCGCTGCTATTGAAATTAAAAATACATTAAGCGACACGTTGTATGACTTGCAGGTTGAAGTACAACTTGGTGGGAATGCGCTTTCAGATCTTGACGTAGGTCCGCCAAATGGCTTCTATGATTCCTTGAGTAATAAAATTATTTGGGATGTGTCCAATGCACCGGATCTTCGAGAGCTGCACCCAGGTCGCAAGATACGTCTCTCGTTTGGTATTGAACCGTCAGAAGATGTTTCTCAAACACCACAGATAACTATGGATGTGAATGTAAAGGGGCGTCGTGTATCTGAGTCACAGGTTGCCGAGACGCTCATTGGTACCGCTCAAAGTGTGGTGAAAGTTGCATCAGCACCGAAGTTGCGATCAGACATTGCATACAACAACGGCATCTTTAGTGATAGCGGTCCAGTGCCTCCAAAGGCAGAACAAAAAACAACCTACACTGTTTCATTTATGGCAGAAAACGGAACAAACAACATTGCCGATACGGTAGTAACAGCGACACTTCCATCGTATGTAACATGGGTAGATAAGACATCAGGTTCTGGAGTGGTGCAGTACGACCCTGTGCAACGTATTGTTACGTGGGAAGCAGGTTCAGTTAAGGCAAATGCTGCTGCATTTGCATCATTCCAGGTAGAGCTGTTGCCGAGTAAGTCACAAATCGGCACAACACCGGTGTTGGTAGGTGAGCAGCGCCTTCGTGCAGAAGATTTATTTACTGGAGAAGTGGTGCGTGCGGTAAGTCAGGCGGTTACTACAGAGATGTCGACCGAGACGGGTCATCCGAAAGGGAACGGAAGAGTTGTTGAATAATGAGATGAAATACAAGGCACGGGTGGGCAACCGCAAGAGCCTTACGTCTGTAAGGTGACAAGGTCGTCGGACCCCGTAACGAAGTAGTTCGCTCATTATTCAACAACTCTTGAGAAAGGTGGAAAGCGAAATAGTGGAGTAGTTGAGCGAAACGTAGGTGCGACCTTAAGGAGGAGCTTGCGACGGGGAAAGGTCGTTCCTGGGTGAGTGTCTTTTGCAATACGCTATGCTACAGTACAGCTACTAAACGCACGAATTATATATGTCAGAACAAAACGAAAACAAGATGGAAAAGATCGTATCGCTGTGTAAGCGACGCGGCTTTGTCTTCCAGGGAAGTGAAATCTACGGAGGTCTTCGCGGTACCTGGGACTATGGTCCTCTTGGAGTAGCACTCAACAATAACATTAAGCGAGAGTGGTGGAAGCTGTTTGTTGATAGTCGTGAGGATATGTACGGACTTGATGCCGCGATTATCATGAACGCAAAAGTGTGGGAAGCGTCGGGTCACACTGGGGCAGGGTTTTGTGATCCACTTGTTGAAGATGTTAAAACCGGGGAGCGTTTTCGTGCTGATCACCTACTACAGGATAATGGTATTGAGGCTGAAGGACTTTCTCTTGAGGAGATTGATAGTTTGATTGCTGATAACGCTATTAAAAGTCCAAAAGGGAATGAACTGTCCAAAGCGCGTGAGTTCAACATGATGTTTGCGTCACGAGTTGGAGCGACTGCAGGCGAGGAAGGGAAAGTGTATCTTCGCCCCGAGACTGCACAAGGTATTTTTGTAAACTTCAAAAATGTGCTCGACTCTATGTCGCCGAAGATGCCGTTTGGTATTGCGCAGATAGGGAAGGCGTTTCGCAATGAGATTGCGCCACGAGAGTTTCTTTTCCGGGTTCGTGAGTTTGAACAAATGGAAATTGAATACTTTGTAAAAGAGGAAGACTGGGAGACTGAGTTTGAAAAGTTACGAAAGGATATTGTTGTATGGCACAAGCACCTCGGTCTGTCTGAAGAAAACATTCGTGAGTACGACGTACCTGAGAACGACCTCGCGCACTACTCAAAGCGAACGATTGACTTTGAGTACAACTATCCGGGGAAAGGATTTGATGAGTTGGCAGGGTTTGCGTACCGAACTGATCATGACCTGAAGAACCACATGGAAGCGAGTGGTACAACAATGGAATACATTGAGCCAGACGGTGCACGATTTATTCCACACGTACTTGAGCCGAGCTTCGGTATTGGTCGTGCATTGACAGCTGTTTTGTGTGAAGCGTACACAGAAGACGAGATGAACGGGGAGGTGCGCACATACCTCAAACTGCCCGTGCACCTTGCACCATACCGTGTAGCAGTCTCACCGCTTTTGAAGAATAAACCGCACCTGGTAGAGAAAGCAAGAGAGGTCTTTACAGAACTTAAGGCTGAGTTTAGTAACGTCGCATGGGACGATAACGGAAACGTCGGAAAGCGGTATCGCCGTCAGGATGAAATCGGAACACCGTACTGCTTGGTGATCGACTTTGACACACTCGGTGAAGAGGCTCCGGAAAACAAAGACACCGTCACAGTTCGTAATCGTGACACAGGTGAGCAAGAGCGTGTTGCAATAGCAGACCTTGTTGGATACCTCAAATAATAAAAAGACCTGGCGAAGTCAGGTCTTTTTGATATAGTGCTGTTTAGAGAAATGAATGGAGGATGCTATGGATGACAAGGCACTTCTGGTGATTAAGCTGTTTTTAATCAATCGTGGTTTTGATGCAGCGAAAGCACAAGAAGGTGTGCAAGACGGACACTGGATACTCTTAGTACTTCCGTTGCTATGTGCAGCATGTTGTAGAGATTCATACGAAGCAGGGCTCCGCAATATTTTGTTGAAGCTTGAGCAGGGGTGTCATTATGATGGATCCCCACTTGTGTCTGGCGAATCAGATTGGAAACAAGAAGACACAGAAAAAGTTCTAAAGCTTGCCCAGATGGAAGCGAAATAAAAGAGGTGCCGGAGGCACCTCTTTTCTCTTTTATACGGTGTGGTACATTAGGAAACATAACTTTATATATTTCATGTCAGAAAAAGCACCAAAATATTTAACGACCACACTGCCGTACGTAAATGCTGATCCGCACATTGGGTTTGGTTTAGAGATGGTGCAGGCAGATGCACTTGCACGCTACTGGCGGTTGATGGGACACGAGGTGTTCTTTAGCACCGGTACTGATGAACACGGTCAGAAGATTGCACAGAAGGCAGACGAAAAGGGAGAAGATCGACAAAAGTATGTTGACCATTTTGCAGGGGAGTTTAATCGCTTAAAAGAGGCACTTAATCTTTCGTATGACAACTTCGTTCGGACTACCGACGTAGATCACAAAAAGGCAGCACAGCATATATGGAAACTGTGCGAAGCAGCAGGAGACATATATAAGAAGAAGTACAAAGGGCTCTATTGTGTAGGGTGCGAGTCCTTTAAAGTTGAGTCTGACTTGGTAGACGGAAAGTGTCCTGATCACTTAAAGGAACCAGAAGAAATTGAGGAAGAAAATTATTTCTTCAAGCTTTCAAACCATCAAAAGTACCTCGAAGACTATCTTTCACAAGAAGGGGTAGTGGAGCCAGAATGGCGTCGAAAAGAAGCGTTGAACTTCGTGCAAGCTGGTCTTGAAGACTTTTCTATTTCACGAGAGGTGTCACGTATGGACTGGGGTATACCGGTGCCGGGAGACGAAACACAAGTTATGTACGTGTGGTTTGATGCGCTCACAAACTATATTTCAACACTCGGCTGGCCAGATGACGAAGAGGGGTTATTTCAGAAATTTTGGCAGGAGGGTGTCACTACGCAGTTAGCAGGGAAGGACCAGGTGCGCTTCCAGTCGATCATGTGGCAAGCGATGCTGAAGAGTGCGGGAATCAAAGCAACTGACAAAGTGGTCTATCATGGCTTCATAAACAGTGGAGGACAGAAGATGAGTAAGTCGCTTGGAAATGTTATCTCGCCGTATGAACTGGTTGCAAAGTATGGAACTGATGCAGCGCGCTATATTCTCTTGCGGCATGTACATCCGTTTGATGATTCAGACTTGACGTGGGAAAAGATGGATGAGTACTACACTGCAAATCTTGTAAATGGGTTAGGTAACCTTACTGCACGCATTATGAAAATGTCAGAGACACATCTTGAAGTGGGTACATTTGAACCATTTGAACCCACAACAGTTGATGCGCCGGACATGTTGCATATGCAAGCAGCAATGGATCATATTTGGTCACTCATCCAGATTGCAGATGAGTTGATTGCAGAGACAGAACCATTCAAGTTAATTAAAACAGAGCCTGAAGTTGCAAAAGGGATTTTGGTAAATCTCCGTCAGCAACTACTCCATATTGGACGATTGTTGCTACCAGTCATGCCTGAAACAAGTGTTGCTATCCGTGCTGCAGTTCGTGCAAATAAAAAACCAGAAAATCTCTTTACACGTTTAGAAAACTAGTATGAGCATGCAAAGCATTAAAGATATTTCTGAGCGTAATCATCGTGTTGAGATGGAAAAGGCGTGGGAGACAAGCAAAACACGCCGTACAATTATTGCACTGATGACCTACATCGTTGCAGCAGTCTTTATGAAGCATATTGGAGTAGAGGAGTATATGCTTAGCGCGTTAGTGCCAACTGGTGGATACATATTCTCGACACTTTCTCTGCCAGTAGTAAAAACGATGTGGATTCAAAAGAAGGAGTCTTCTTTTGAATCTGGTTTTAATGAAGTTAAAAAACGCGATATGAGTGATAGCGAATCAGCGTTACGTGGGACACAAAAATACGATTCATAGCATCCGTTAGTTATCCACACAATCTGCATGAGACTTCTTTAGTAAGAACAAAAAATTAGTATACTTATACACAACAGGAGGTAGCCGTTCTTTGCGGCTGCCTTTTTCATATACATAATCAAAATTATCATGCGTATCACAAATATTTATTCAACCATTGCAAAAACATGCCTCATGCTCTGTATGGGTGCAGCATTTTTGTATACAGTTACACCTGCATCTGCAGCAACTACTGCACATGCTGAACTTCAGTCAGTACTCTCAGAACTTCGTGCTGTACTTACTGAGTTCCAAGAAACAAACGGAGGACAGGTACTTGGTGCAACGGTGACCACGGTGTCGAACGACTCTGAACTCGCTGCTGCTATTGTTGCAGCAACAGGTGGAGAGACGATTTTGCTAGCGCCAGGAAATTATGGAACTATTCAAATTATTGAAGGACAATACAACCAAGTAAATATTGGTTCTGTACGACGTCATGGAGAAGCGCCTGCACTTAGTTCAGGGGTAACCATAAAATCTGCAAATAACAATAACCGAGCAGTTGTGGAGGGTATTGATCTTCGCAGTGCAAACAAATGGGAATTTGAAAACTTATCTATTCGTCAAACGAATAATGGATACTATGCAGTATCACTTTCTGGAGACGATATTAAGTTCATTGGTAACGACGTATCTTTTGGAGATGCACGAAACTGGTCAGATGCTGATTGGCGAGCTAAGACAAGCATCGGAATCAACATGGACTCTGGTGACAATATGGAAGTTGCATACAATTATGTAAAGAATATTCAGTTTGGTATTAGTGTAGGATCATATACAAATGATGCACACGTACACCATAACGTAGTGAAGAACTTTGCAGGAGATGGTATGCGCGGTCTTGGAGACGGTGCACTGATTGAACACAACTTTGTGTCTGACTCATATGAAATTAACGACGGTAACCACGATGACCTTTTCCAGTCATATATTGATGGAGGTGCGGGTGGTGCTGCAAGTGAAGAAGTAAATGATGTTGTCGTGCGACGAAATACATTTATTGGGTCTACAGAAGATCATGCAATGCGCAGCAGTCCGCAAGGAATCGGTATGTTTGATGGTTTCTATGAAAACTGGAGTATCGAAAATAACTTGATTGTTACTGATCACTGGCATGGTATTGGTGTCGTTGGTGCACGTGGCGTGACTATGAAAGAGAACTTTGTAATCGATCCTGATACTGGTGGAACAGATGCAGGACAACTATGGCTACTCTTTAGCGATCACAAAGATGGTCGGAAAAGTACAAACATGGTAATGAGAGACAACTATACTAACCGAATTGAAAGTGAACTCTCTGATAATTCAGAACTGCAAAAGATAAACAACACCATTATTTCATTTGGAGACTACGATGATTATCTTGTTGACTATAGGAACAAAGATTATCGAATCAAATCAGGTTCACTACCGTTCTCAGTAGGTGCAAGCATCAGTTCGAGCAAGCTGGCTCCAGAACCATATGGATCCGGTTCATCTCCAACTCCTGAACCAGAACCTGAACCAGAACCAGAACCAGAACCAGAACCAGAACCAGAACCTGAACCAGAACCAGAACCCGAACCAGAACCAGAGCCTGAGGAAGAAGAAACTGCAGACCCTGACTCACTCATCTCTGCAAGCACCATCAAAGCAACGTCAAACAACTTTGCAAACAACCACGAAGCAGCAAATCTTTTCGATGGTTGTACCGGACTTGAACTTGGTTGTTCAACTGGAACAGACAGTGGTGAAGTATTCTGGGTAGAGTTTGATCTCGGTGATACGTATGAACTCTCTGAAGCAAAGATCTTTGGAGATACCAACGGTACGTGGCACACGAAAACATGGTCACTTGAAGTGAAACGATCAAATGGCACATGGGAATCAGTATTTGCTGATGCAAGTGCATATGGAGACAAGTGGTACACGCGTGACCTTGATGACGAAGTTGCACGGTACGTTCGAGTCACCGTAGCAGGTACCAGCGGATCAGGAAAGGTACAGGCGATGGAACTTGCACTGTATGGTGAAGAAACCACTGATACCGTACCTGAAGGTGAAGAGGAAGAAGAGGAAGATACTACGCCAGCTGAAGAAGAGGAAGAAGACAACAATGCTTCTGACGAGGAAGAAGATAATTCATCTTCTGAAGAAGAAGATACCGACGACGGTGAAGTAGTTACCAGCAACAAGGTTCGTGTATACACCACTGACAACCTTCGAGTACGAAATGCTGCATACGGTACACAAGTAGGTACGCAGCTGAAGGGAAGCTATGGTGAAAGTGATCTTAGTGATACCACTACGAAGAATGGATACGACTGGGTATACGTAGACTTTGACCGCGGTGTTGATGGATACGTTGCAGATGCATTTATTGCAAAAGCTTCACAATCATCAGGAACACTTGACGCAGAAACACGTGCTGAAATACTGAAACAAATTCAGTCATTACTCCAGCTCGTTGCTGCACTGCAGGCACAGTTGAGTGTGATACTTGGACGCTAGTATAAGACGATACCAAAAAACACCCCCGTGGGGTGTTTTTTGTTGGGGCGGGTGGTACATATCACATACAATAGATTTTTTAAAAACCTTTCAATCGATTGAAAGGTTTTTAATTACTTCCCAAACCATGATATCGATCAAGTCCGTTGTAATGAGGAAGTATGCCTCCAAGGTGTAATATGTTGTCTATAGTTTCAAGTATCGTAAAGTAGTTTTTCTTGGTTTTTCCAAGTTGACTCAGTATGTAATTATAATCACCTTTCTCAAGTTTTAACTTGATGTGTCTCGCTGTAGCAGGACTGATTTTTGTAGTGCTTGCAATTGTGTATAAGGACTTTCCTTCAAGGAGGAGTATAATAACCGTCAGTCGCTTTGCAAGCATGATTTTTTCTTCTGCACCGAGTATTTCAGTCAGAAATAGACTGCTATCAGCTTTATTAAGCGCCTTTCCTAAAGTTTCAAAAAGTGAGTTGAGTTGTTTTTTGTGTAAGTGATTTTTATTAAGATGAACCATGTATATAGGGTAGCACATACCTTTCAATCGATTGAAAGGTATGTGTGTGATAGTATGGGTGGAAAACGTTACATACAATATGAATTATAAATATATTGACACTCATGCACACTTAAACCTTTCAGCATTTGACGATGATGTTGATGCTGTTGCAGCTGCATGTGCAGCGGAAAGAGTTGCGATAATCAACATTGGCACAAAGAAGACTACAAGCAAGAAAGCAGTCGATCTTGCACAAGCGCCTGAGCACATGTTTGCAATGGTTGGTCTGCACCCGATCCAAACAACACCTGAGTATCACAGTGAAGAAGAGGTTGGTGGCACTGCGTTTACCTCAAAAGGAGAGGAGTTCGATGTTGATTACTATCGTGACTTGGCAAAGAGTAAAAAGGTAGTCGGAGTTGGTGAGTGTGGTTTTGATTACTGGCACAATGGACCAGAAACATATGAAGCTCAAGAAAAAGCATTTCTACAACAGATAGCATTTGCAAACGAAATGGATTTGCCGCTGATGATTCATACTCGTAATCCAAAGCCAGGAGAGGAAAGTCCTACAGGTCGAAGTGTGTACGCTGACGTGCATGAGATTCTCAAGCACAATGCAAAGGTACCGTTTAACGTACACTTCTTTGCAGGGACACTAGCAGAGTCGCAGAAGTTTTTTGCTATTGGCGGAACTATTTCTTTTACCGGGGTAATTACATTTGCAAAAGATTATGAGGAAGTGGTTCGTAATACACCGCTTGAGTTGCTACACGCTGAGACTGATTGCCCGTATGTTGCACCAGTGCCACACCGAGGGAAGCGGTGTGAGCCAAGTATGGTTATTGAAGTCTATAAAAAAATAGCAGAGATAAAAAAACTCGATGAAGAAGTCGTGCGTTTACAGCTGATTGAGAATGCACAGAAGCTTTACAAGCTTCCGCACGAGGATAGATCCTAGAGATTTTTTGGGAGTGATACTCAGTATAAAAGATAAAGCCTGACAGGACCTGTCAGGCTTTATTGTGCATAGTATTTAACACGCCTCATCTTACGCCTTAAGGCACGCAAGTATTTTCCTCGCTGCTTCACACCATGTTTTTTCTGCTTCTTTTCTAGAACTTCTGCTAATTCGTTTAATTTTACGAGCATCTGTGGGGCAGAGTATCTGATTTTCTGCACTTTATTGTAAAAACTTAGTGCATCTTGGGAACCTCTATATGAATTGCAGTGTAGACATGCTGCCAGAAGGTTGTGCTCATTGTTAGAGCCACCTTTTATTTTCGGAATGTAGTGGTCTCGTGTAGCAGTTATGTAACATATGGTTTGAGTATCTAAGGTCATAACAATACCACAATACGCACAGCGATGGTTCTGTCTTTCGGAAAGAATTTCAATAGATATCATCAGGTACTCCTTTCTGTTTGTAATGTAGCAAAAAAATAAGCTAAAGAAAACACCTGACGAAATTCGTCAGGTGTTTTTAGACGATTACTAAACGTTGACGTTCACGAAAGGTGAACTCAAAATGGCGGTATGCAAAAGCAATGTATCGTTTTGCCTTACCACGCAGTTGACGTTCATGCACCTGTAAACAGTGTAGTTTCAGATCGTAGAGTTCATCTCTACTAATGGTGTGCCAACGTATCCAAAGATAGGGATTTTTCTTAAACCATTTTTGCATGAGGTTGTAAAACGCCTCAGCTTCCATGTCGCCACGGAGATTGTTGCATTGTAAACATGCAGCTACCATGTTTTCAGGAGTAGTCGGCCCCCCCAAGAACGTGCAATGTAATGGTCTTTAGTAATGGCGTCTCGCGGTGTCGGAACACCATCTATATGTTCATGTTTGAACATGGGGTGATCACAGTAATAACATCGAAACTCTTGCGCTGCTGCGATCCGATGAATGTACGTCATTTCTCCATCCTCGCTCTTTCAAAGGTCTCTCTCTTCATAATAGTACATAATGACGTAGCGTATTCAGAGAGGTGGGGAAGAAAAACCGACACAAGGTGTCGGTTTTTATTAATCAAAAATTTTAATGAGATACTCGTCGATTTCTCGCTGATCCATATCGTAGAAATGAATATTTTCGTCGTAGAGGTGTTCTGCAAGATCTTCACCAACAAAACGCCAATGCCAGGGCTCGAAGATGTAGAAATTGTTTCCTTCAGGGTAAGAAAGGGTAAAGCCGTGTTTGTGTGCATTTTTTAATAACCATGCATACGCTTCGGTGTCTGCAAAACTGGTGTAGGTCCCCCCTGTTGCGGGGTCGGTGAGATCTACTGTGGTACCAAGCTGGTGTTCAGAGTATCCTTGGTCTGCTGAGAAGGTGTTTGCACCTTCGCCATACACTTGCGTAAATTGACCTTTCAGAGCATTCTGATAATCAAACGAGCGGTATGCAGAGATGACTTTTAGGTCAATATCGTCACGGGCTGCATCTTCAATCATATCTTCAAGAAAAGGAAGAGCATCACCATGAAAAAATTGGGCATTTTTTCCTGGGAGTATGTATTCTTCATCAATCTCTTCAATGTCTGAAGGTATATAATTTTCATTTAGAAAGTATACTTTTGAATATTTCTGCAAAAGCTCTTTGTCTGTTTTGGAAAGTTTATCAAGATCACCGACGGTCCCTGCAATTTTTCTAATCTGGTCTTCAAAGTCCTCATTTTTGTTCTTTTCTTTACGGTAGTCATCTTCAAGGTCTTCAAGATCGTCACGTATGTCATCGAGCGTATCTTCAAGTTGCGTTATGGTTTTATGTGCTTCAGCAAGTTTCTGGTCTTTGTCGGTTACCGTACGTTTTGTTTCGTCGCTAAAAGTAGCAAGTTCCTTTTTGAGTGTGAGTGTTTGATAGCCGAAGTATCCAGTAGCGGCAAGCATACATACTAAAAGGAGAGAGAGGACGATATCTGATCGATCGATGTGCTTGATATTCATGTAGGGCAATTTTAACACAATTTCGGTGTTCTTTATTAAATAAAGATAAAATGCACGTATGACCTGTGGATCTACGTGCATTTTTAGACCGCTGTGCATGCCTGAGGACAGCAAAGTCGGTTGATCGTGTGTGTGAGACGTGCAATAAAGCCAGCATAATACCTCCTATCTAGCCACCTGCACTTTCTGTGTCTCGGTGATGCGCTCATAACAACACATCGTACTTATTATGACGTATGAAAGTGGACTTTCTTTCACCATTTGATTGTAGTTTGGCTATATTGCTTCGTACCGTATTCTGTGGTACTTTTGGACACGTTATAAATTAATTAAATGGATGTGTACAGACAATATGAAAGGCGTCCAGCGATTTGCCCAAGGGCAGAACAAATCGGGACATAAATTCAATATGGTCATTACATTCCTTATTTCATTTAATGTCAAAAGAAACAATGCCAGCAGCTGAGGCAGCAGAACGTAATAGTTACGAGCTTGCCTTCCACGTACTTCCAACAGTTGCTGAAGGGGAAGTGTCAGGTGTATTTGAATCAATCAAATCACTCATTACTACAAACGGTGGGGAACTCTTTGATGAGGAAGCACCAGAACGGTTCGATCTTGCATACGAAGTGGTAAAACACATCGAAGGAAAGAATCGAAAGTTCACAAGCGCATACTTTGGATGGGTACGATTCCGATCAGAAGGTGCAGCACTTGCAGCGATCACAGAAGAGCTCGATGCAGATACAAATATCTTGCGTCATCTTCTCATTAAGCTGACAAAGGTTGAGGAAGCAAATCCATTCCGATTCCATGAAGCACTCGCAGCAGAGAAAACAGTCACCACAGTTGAAGAATCAAAGGTGGTCCCTGATGTAACTACTGTAGAGAAGGCTACAGAAGCTACTGAAGAGAACGTTGAAGAAACTGAAGCAGAAGAAGCTGGAACCGCTGATGATGCTGAGATTGAAGAAGCGCTGTCAACTGAAGAGAAGACGGATTAGTTTCAGTAGTTGCAATACGTGTATACTAATCACCAACAACTAAAAACTAAGAACTAAATTATGTACTTAAACAAAGCAATGGTCTATGGTAATCTCACACGAGATCCTGAAATGAAAGCACTGCCAAGTGGTATGAATGTAACGTCATTCTCACTTGCAACAAATCGACGATATAAAGATCGCGATGGCAACTATCAGGACGCTGTGGATTATCACAACATCGTAGTGTTTGGCCGACAGGCAGAAACAGTTAATCAATACCTTAAGAAAGGGTCAGGAGCATTTGTTGAAGGACGAATGCAGACGCGCTCTTGGGAGAAAGATGGACAAAAGCACTACCGAACAGAAATCGTTGCCGATCGGGTACAGTTTGGTCCACGCTCTGGGGGAGACGGGGGAGGTGCAGCAGCACCTGCAGCAACAGCTGCGACGGGAGATACTCCCGCAGCACCTGCGGCTCCGGATTATCCTGAAGAAGACATCAACCCAGAAGACATCCCATTTTAAGACGACAGATTTGCCACAATCTGCTGCGTTGCACTGCAGTAAATTTTTCATCACCGTACCATTGTACGGCTCAGAAAAATTTCTTGGTGCGCCTTGCATCTTGGGCAACCTGACGCCTTAAAATATGTTAGAAAATTTGAATTGAAATCATTATCAGCAGCTCTGGTCTAAGGACTACGAGCTCATAGCTAAAGACTAACCATGTCAGAACAAAAGAAATCAACTGTAAATAACCACATCGACTATAAGAACATCATGAAGATTGAGGCGAACACAAACCCTCACGCTCGAATGTACAACCGACGTCGAACCGGTATGACCGCAAAGGCACAACGAAACTTTGCTAAAGCAACAAAACGAGCTCGGTTTATGGCACTCATGCCATTCATCCAGCATTAAAGCTGAGAAATATACCCAATCTGCTTTGTCAGATTGCGAAAAGCGACCCTCCCTGGACACAAGTCCCAGTCGGGTCGCTTTTCTTATCTTCCGCGCATCTCGGGCATCTTCTCAACTTTAGTACCTTCTCTAAAACTCTATAAAGAAAAACAGACTTCATAACGAGGTTTGTTTTTCTTTTTAGTCAGGTAATACACAGTTGCACTATGTGAGGTAAATAGTCTGCATATTATTTTCCTCCCACACCTTGTATCTGGAGCATCTCTGAAACCCTAGCAAGAAATAAAGAAAGCGGCTCCTTTTAGGAGCCGCTTTTTCCTTATCTTGTTCTGCTAAAGATTGATTTTTTATATAAATTATGTTATAATAAAAGAAGATTTGAAAGAGATAGATTGGGGAAGGATATCCAATGAAATACTTGGTCATTGTTATGTGTCTCGCTGCCGCTGCCGCTGTTGCTATGTGGTACGAAACCGGCAGCTTCTGGCTTGCGCTGGGCGCGTATGCCTCCATGGGAGTCTTGCTGGCTCTTTCGTTTTCGGTCCGAGATGTCTTTTTGACACAGGAGACGAAATCGAATTTTTTGACACAGGAGACGAAATCGAACTAAAAAAGCGGGCAAATTTGCCCGCTTTTCTTATGCCTTTTGTACGCGCTCTGAGTAGAGTCCCGTATCGGTATTTATTGCTATGGTATCTCCCTGTGCGATAAACTGGGGCACCTGTACCGAGTAACCTGTTTCGAGCGTTACCTCTTTTGTTGCACCACTTGAGGTATTTCCCTTAACCGCGTCAGATGCTTCAGTCACCTTCAGCTCAACCTTAATGGGCGTGATAACGCTCATGATCTCTTCGTTAAACACTACGGCGTCTACGATACTGTTGCCAGTTACAAACCGTCCGAGTTTCCCAACGACGTCTTCACTGAGGCTGAAGCGATCACTGGGGTCAGTAGGGGAACAGAACCAGTATTCTCCCCGATTTTCATACAAAAATTTCACTTCCTTCTTTTCAATGTCCGCCTCCTGGAGTACATCAGCTTGATGGAATGTCCGGTCAACCACACCACCAGTGCGGAGATTTTTCATCTTTACGGCATTACTCGCTTTTTGCCGGTCTTTCTTTGAAATGTTTGACGTAAGTACCAGGTAGGGGTCATCATCCATGATGACGGTTCGCTTTGGGAGTATCTCGTTATAGTTGACTTTTGACATTAAATGAAATAAGGAACGCAGTGACTATATTGAATGTAGTTCCCAATTTGCCCCTTGTCCTAGGGTAAATTGCTGGAACACGAGCAGTAGTCAAAACGTAATTATAAATAATTATGCCTTAAGTTATACCAAAATCAGACCCCGAAGGCAAAAAAACACAACTTTATGTGTATGCAATGAGTGGTACTATAGTACCAACATGTTAGGTATCACTACAACAGATAGCGCGAAAGACTTAACCGACGAAGAGATCCTGATACGTGCTCAAGCACAACCGTGGATATATACGGTACTTCTTGAACGATACCAAGATGCGTTTATGCGGAAAGCACGAAGCATTGTCCGCAATGAGCTCGATGCCGAAGAAGTGGTGCAAGATGCATTCACCAAGATATACATGAACGCCGATAAGTTTAAACCGCAAGAGGGGGCGAAGTTTTCTTCGTGGGCATACCGCATTCTCATGAACACGGCGTTTACGCGCTATCAAAAGAAGGTGAAGGAAGGGGAGCGGTTTACCTACATTGACCCTGAGTATGAACACATGGTTGCTGACACAAAACAGGAGGCAGTACTTCGTGAGCGAGTCGATGCCATTGAACGTGTGCTTGAGCGTATGCCGGGGCACTTTGTATATGTACTGCGCCTGCACTACATAGAGCGCTGGCCGCACCAAGCGATAGCTGAAGAAACAGGAGAGAGTGTCGGTACGATCAAGGCACGTATTCACCGTGCAAAGGCAGCGTTTCGCAAAGAGGCAAACGATGACGAGACTGTAACACTATTGAGTGACTAGGCACATCTCTTGGTTGTGAGATATAAAAAACCACCCTGGGTTAGGGAGGTTTTTAGAATATATTGAGGTACACAAGGTAGATGCCTCCAGCAATAGATGCCGTACTGAGGTGCCATACTGTGTGCCATGTGCGGTATGCCCGCAGGTTGCCTTGTTGCTCATGCTTTTTCGCCTGGCTCCAAACGAAGAATGTGAGTACACAAGCAACGATCGCCATGCTCCATGCTGAGTTGCTCTCTGCTGCGTAGAGTAGGATAGGTTCTACTGCTATGTAGAGTACTGCAAAGATCGTGTCGAGCAGCTCAAGTACATCATGTGCTGTTGCATGATACAGGCTCGAAAGTGTCATGATAATGAGAGCTGGTGCTGCAAGCAGTAAGTTATCGTGTACATATGCGACAAAGGCAGGGAAGAGCCATATGATGTTGCTGTATACAAGTATAGGAGCCTTGTACATATTTTCATCACAAATGGTCGATGAGTAGTTTTTTGTCATGAAGAACCTCCTTTCTGCAGGGAATCCTACCATAGTCACTATGTTGTTGTAACCTTTTCTGCTTGTTTTGAGTAATAATAAATGCTCTACAAAGATTATGAAAACAACAGATTTCAAACAAATGCAACGACGGATTATGATGCATGTGTACCGCACGTTTGCTATCCGTCTTGCTACACATCCACTGACACTACATGTAGGCTTGCTTGTGGGGGCTGCCTACGCAGTTGGGTATTTTGTGCACGTTGCAGCGGTGATGCGCAACATGGCAAATGTGCCCGTAGGGGAACTCGGTGGATTTCTTGCGCGGGCAGTGACGAACACGGAAGGCATTACGTTGTTGGTATTAGGAGTCATGATATTTGCAGCACTTTCACTGCCAATCCAGTTGCCACAGTATCGACGCTCACTACGTGAGATGGCAACATAAAATTTTTGTAAATACGAACAAATAATCGCGACAATAAAACCGCCCTAGGGCGGTTTTATTGTCGCGATTGTTTTGGTTATTTTGCGTTTCTTTATCCTTTCGCGTCTTCTTTCATCGCTTTCTTAATATTTCGCAACAGTTCATTGGTCAACTTCTTATCTCCCTTGAGTGTCGTACGCGCGGCGTCATACCCACGCCCAAGCTTCACCACGGTAGACTCATCACCTCCGGGGGGAGTGTAGCTGTATGAAGCACCTGCTTTGGCAACCATCTTGTATTTTTCTCCGAGTGCAAGAAGTTCTCCTTCGCGCGAAATACCTTCACCGTAGATAAGATCAAACTCCGTAGTGCGGAAAGGTGCTGCTACCTTGTTTTTAACAACCTTTACTCTATGACGACCACCAACAACTTCGTCACCCTTTTTGATTTGCGCAATACGACGGATATCGAGTCGTACTGAAGTATAGAACTTCAACGCTTTACCGCCTGGCGTCGTTTCAGGGTTACCAAACATAACACCAATTTGCATACGGATCTGATTAATGAAAATAACCGACGTTTTGCTCTTCGATACAATAGAAGTGAGCTTGCGTAGTGCCTGACTCATCAGTCGCGCCTGTTTTCCTACGTGATGTGCACCCATTTCACCCTCAATCTCGTCTTTTGGGGTAAGGGCAGCAACTGAGTCAATGACAATAACGTCTATCTTTCCACTGCGCACGAGTGACTCAACGATCTCGAGTGCCTGCTCACCAGTGTCAGGTTGCGAGATAAGAAGCTCATCGAGCTTTACCCCGATGTTTTTTGCGTACTCTGGGTCCATGGCGTGCTCTGCGTCGATAAATGCACAGATGCCACCTTCTTTCTGCGCCTCAGCAACCGCATGTAACGAAAGGGTAGTCTTACCTGAAGACTCAGGTCCGTAGATCTCAATAATACGTCCACGAGGGAATCCACCTACACCAAGTGCGTCATCAAGACCAATTGATCCAGTTGAAACAGCGTCGATATCCACATGCTTTGTTTCATCAAGTGTCATGATGGCTTCGTCACCAAACTTTGTTTTGAGACTGCGCAGCGTTTCCGCTATGTCCGCAGACCCTTTCTTTACTTCGGTCTCGACGTCTGCCTTCTTGGTAGTTACTTTGGTTGTCTTCTTAGTCGTTTTTTTAGTTGCCATAGATATGTTTAGTTAATGTGTTCATAGTACCATGTGGTGAACGAACGTACACCATTTCGTACGGGGAAAACTAGCGAGTGAGTGCAGGGGTATACACAAACTCTTTTGTATACGTTTGTATCCTGCCGTATCGGTCGTGTGCCTCGAGTGTTGCTATGGTGTAGCCATTTTCCAAAACCAATGCTTCGTTAAAGTGCCCTGCGGTATTGGTATAAATTTGCCGCCCATTGAGTGTGAGCTTCACAATATTTTCAGCTGCCCCTTCGAGCGTTACCACACGATGTTCCTGAGCTACTGCTGGTTCATTGGCAAACACAATACGTGGACCGATGATCAAGAAGCGCGCTTGGAAGATGGTATATCCAGCTACAAAACAGACACACACAGAAACTGCCGCGTAGTATAAGAGTGATCGTAGGGTAAGGGTGCGTATAAAGGGAGACATAGTGGTGTTAGTAGGTATTGTTTTCGTCAGCTTCTTCGAGGAGCTCTTCGGCTTCACCGTTACTGATGATTTCTCGTGCCTTCGAACCGTCCTGAGGTCCGATGACGCCGCGTTCTTCAAGCATGTCGATCAGACGCGCTGCACGAGAGTATCCCACACGAAGTTTCCGCTGCAGGTAGGAGGTAGATGCTTTCCCGGCGTCAATAACTGCTTGCTTTGCGTCTTCGTAGAGATCATCTTCGTCATCATCATCAACCAATGAGTCAAACATGGAGCCTGAGTTATTGCCGTCCGCAGGAGCATCAAGATCAATCTGTTCGAGTTCGGCTACATCTGCTTGGTTTTTTAGGAAGTCTACGACGTTCTTGAGTTCGTCTTCAGTAACGTACGCAGACTGCAGGCGAATCGGCTTGATGTATTCCTCAGAAGAGAAGAGCATGTCTCCTTGTCCCAGTAGCTTTTCTGCACCGATTTGGTCAAGAATAGTCCGCGAGTCGATCTGCGACGCAACTTTCATCGCAAGTCGCGTAGGGATGTTTGCTTTAATGGTCCCCGTGATCACGTTTACCGAAGGACGTTGTGTTGCAAGCAAGAGGTGAATACCAACCGCACGACTCATTTGTGCAAGACGCACAATAGACGCCTCGAGTTCTCGCGGGTACGCCTGCATGAGGTCCGCAAGCTCGTCCATCACGATAACGATGTAGGGAAGTGGTTCAGGGAGTGCTTCCTGTGCTGCCTTTTCCTCCTCAGGGTCTTCATACGAAGACGACTCAAAGTCATTTTTTGCAGGCTGGTAGATGTTGCTGTGGTATGAGTTAAGGTTCTGTACACGGTTGTCTTTTAGTACGTCATACCGCCGTTCCATCTCCTTTACCGCCCACTTCAGTGCCATAAGTGCTTTTTTCGCGTCGGTGATCACCTCGGTCATAAGGTGCGGGATACCGTTGTAGAGGGTAAGTTCCACGCGCTTTGGGTCAACCATGATTAGCCGCATCTGGTCCGGTGAGTTTCGGTAGAGTAATGAGACGATCAAGTTGTGGATCATAACTGACTTTCCAGAACCGGTTGTACCGGCGATCAGACCATGCGGCATGCGTGCAATATTTGCGAAGTGTGCAGCGCCGGTAATGTCTTTTCCAAGTGCGGTCAACAGTGGGTGCGGGGAGTCAGCAAACTCAGGTGACGCAAGCAGGGAAGCCAGACCAATCGTTGCTTTTTCAATGTTTGGTACTTCAATACCCACGAGCGACTTTCCAGGGATCGGCGCCTCGATACGAATGGTACTCCCACCGAGGTTAAGCTCGAGTTCACGTTGCAACCCAACAATACGCGCAAGCTTCACTCCCTGTGCAGGCTTTAGTGCATAGCGGGTAACGGTCGGACCAATCTCAACTTGGTCCATCTCAACCTCAATCCCAAACTCTTGCAGAGTGCGCTTGATAGCGTTTGCGTTTGCTTTGACGTCACCATTTTTTGCTTTCCCTTTACCCTTCGCCAAGAGGGAAAGAGGAGGTGCTTTGTACGGACCACTGTAGCTTGCCATGACAAACTCCTCTTTTTTCTTTGTGTCTTTCTTCCCGAGACCGAGGCGTTCAGACACTGTTTTCGTTTCTTTCTCAGTCTCGGGGTCATCTTCCTCTGAAAGGTCTTCCAAAGGAGTTTCTGGTTCGGTGTCTTCAGGTATTTCCAGTTGCTCGACATCATCGGCAATAGCTTCCTTCTCTTTCTTAGAGAAGCCAGGGAAGTGCAGACCAGTGTTGAAGGTAAGGAGGATGCCGATCAATGACAACGCAAAGAGTGCAACACCTGCAACTGCTTTGTCTAAGAGTGCAACCAGTGGCCACCCCAAGACAAGTCCTGCATACCCGCCAGCACCAACTTTCAGAAGTTCAAACAGCCCCAGTATTGCAAGGAACAGTAGTGCGATACCAAATATCTTCGACGCACTCACGTGTCCATCTTCTTTTGGTTTCCACAGTGCATATATATAGAACACACAGGCAAGCGGGGAGAGCCATTTACCTGCCCCAAAAAGTGCCTCCAAAATTGTGTTTATGATTTCTCCAAAGTTACCCGCAGTGTTCGTCAGTGATGCGACAAGACAAATGGTCAACAGCCCAAGAATGATCGAGCTCACCCCTTGTTTAGCTTGTGGGGAAAGGTCGTCAAAAAATGGTTTCCGTTCGACTTTCTGCTTTGTCTTTTTCTTTCGTTTTGCCATTACGTTAAATGAAATTAAATGAAGAAATGAACGTAGTGAATATTCTGAATTTAGTTCCTAATATGCTCCTTCCTAGAGCATATTACTGGAACAGAAAACAGTAACTACTGTGTTACGTAACATACTATTAATATACCCACATTCTACCACGCTCAAAACAACATTTCGTCTTGAAAAATAAGGACATCCTCAGTCTAAACGACACTTGCAAGTCTCATAAAAAAGTATATAGTACATAACAGACTTGTCCTAAAGAGATTATTTAGATGTTAAGGACACACTAATGAATGCTAAAGATACAAACATAAACGACAATAACTTTAAAAAGTTATTGCACAATGACGATTATTATCGCCATATTTTTAAAAAGACAGAAAAGATAGTGTCGGTAGTCTTTTATATTGTGCAGAATATTGACCATAATAAAAAGTCAGAGACACATATCAGCAACATAGCGTCAAAGGCACATTTTGCCCATGAGAACGCATTGCGGTCACTTGAGGTCAAACCAATGAACTCCAAGGAGGTTCTTGAGCAGTTTGCACAAGCACTGATCGGGCTCGATAGCGTGCTGCGCATTGCCGGAGCAAGTGGTGTATTCTCTGCAGAGGTGCTGCATGTGGTTACGGCGGAAATTGACAGTGTACTGCGATCGCTTTCTGGGTACATGTCCCCAGAAGTAGGAGTTGAATCATCATTCCTGCAAAATGTATCTGCTCCAGAAGCCCCTATACGGAAAGCATCAGCCCCGGTACAAAACACTGCGCGGAAAACAGCTTCTCAAGCATCCCAACCTCCGGTAAATAGTGCCGACCGACGCACACGCATTCAGACTATCCTAGAGGCAAAAGGGGAGGCAACTATTAAAGACATTTCGGAGATTGTCACGGACTGTAGTGAAAAGACAATCCAACGCGAGCTAAACGCCATGATAGATGAGAACATAGTTCAGAGACAAGGAGAGCGACGCTGGTCAAAGTATTCACTTGCTTAGTAGCCGCATACACGTATGTAAAAAGTTATAGTCTTTTAAAAAAGAGACAAACGCACAGTTCTTTAAAAGTCATATACGGACACACAAAACGTAGACGAGGGTCGATACACAGGTCGAGGACTACCCTTCGCTGAACAGCGTGAAGCAAGTGCAGACAAGGATTACTCTTGGCGAAGCGGAGCGACGAAAAGGGTAACCCTTGGCAAACGGTGTTAGGCCACCAGACTCTTGCCCTCCCAATTTTTCTATTGCCTAGTTGCCATTTACCCTAGGTTCCCATGTAAGAAAGCAGCAGGGAGGACGTCATAAAGGGTAGTCGCAAGCGATGCGTATGTATTGACTTTAGAGTCGTAAACACGTATCTTTTCTTGCAATCGCAACAGTTATCGCAGCTATCCACAAAGCCTTTTGATGGAGACCTGCAGAAACGGTATACTGTTGTCGTGTCCGTCTGACACGCTCTTTTTTTAGAGCGTACTCAGAAGCGGATGTTTGTTCATTGATAATCAGACTGTGTATCACACATATCTCTGTACATATATAAGATGATTATCACGCGCGATAAAGTGCCGCGCGGTATAAGTAGTATCTTTATTTCCCTATAACTTTTTTCCTACAGGACAGAACGACAGAAAAGGGAACTGGATTCCGCAGCTAACCAGATATGCCGACTAATGGTGTATCAGGCTAGTGATATTACGTACGGGACTCTTCTGAGTACCGTACTAATATGAATTAATTCATATTATTCATTATATTCCCGCTAATGGGATTAATTACAACTAAATTATAGTTATGACTATTGCAAACAATGTTGCAGCAAAGCTTTCAGTAGCTTTTGTTGCAATCGCAATGATGCTCTCTCTAGTTGCTCCTGCGCAAGCGCAGACAGCTGAAGAGCTACAAGCACAGATTGCTGACCTTATGGCAACAATCAACGCGCTTCAATCACAAGTTGGAGCAGGTGACTCAATGTCATCATCAGACGTATGTCCGTACACTTGGACTCGCTCACTAAACATGGGTGACACAGGAATGGACGTTATGAAACTACAGCAGTTCCTAAACGCTGACGTTGCTACACAAGTAGCAGCAGCAGGTTCAGCAGGTTCAGCTGGAATGGAAACTCAGTACTACGGTCCTGCTACAGGAGCGGCAGTTGCTAAGTTCCAAGAAATGTACCGAGCTGACATCCTGTCACCACTTGGTCTTGTAAACTCAACAACATTCTTCGGTCCATCAACAATGGCGAAAGCAAACGCACTATGTGTATCTGCACCAGTTGATAACGGAGGTGATGATGGAGACGATGGAGACAACGGAGATAACTCTGATGACTCAAACGAACTCGGAAACGACGAAGGTGATATTGAATCAGTTTCAGAAGTTTCTGCTGACGAATCTTCTCTAGAAGAAGGTGAAGAAGGTGGTATCCTTGCTTTCGAAGTTGAAATCGAAGGTGACGTAGAAATCAACCGAATCGACATCTTCGCTGAAGAAACAGGTGGAGCAAATGACGATGATGCTGATGATTACTTCGTAGAAGCTTCACTATGGGTAGATGGCGACAAGGTTGCTACTCTAGACGTAGATGATTTCGACGATGACGATGCACCATACGAAATTACTTCAGGTGGTAATGCTTATGACTACCGAATGCGATTCTCAGGTCTTGACCTAGTATTCGAAGACGGTGACGAACCAGAATTCCAACTTGCGTTCGAAGTTGTTTCACGACTTGACTCAGACAGCATCAACAACGGTGTGTGGACAGCTGAGCTAGACTCAATCCGATTCGTTGATGGTCAAGGATTCACTGGTACTGACGAGCGAGCAGATGATGATGTTAAGGACACAGTATCTTTCGACATGGAAGAAACAGCAGAGCTTGACATTTCTGATAACTCAGATAACCCTGATCCAACAACACTGAAGATTGACGATGGAGATGATGAGTCAGATGAATACGACGTTCTTGTATTCGAAATTGAAGAAGACAATGGTGTTGATGTAACAATCGACGACATGACATTCCAAGCAACAACAACTGGTGAAACAGATGAATCAAAAGTTATTGAAGAAGTGATCCTTTACCAAGGTTCAACAGAGCTTGCTTCAGAAACAATTGGTTCAGATGGTGACCTGATTATGTTTGAAAACCTAGGAATTGAAATTGACGGTGATGCAACTGAAGAGTTCACACTTGCAATGATCTTCAAGGGATCAGACGATGCTGGAACAGGTTCTGACGTTACAGTAGAACTTGTATCAGTTGATGATGCTGAAGACGCTAATGGAAATGACGAAGGTGAAATGACTATCGACATTTCTGCAGGTTCAGAAACTCATACACTACGAACAGTAGTGCCAGAAGTTACTGACACTTCATTCTCAAATGATAAAGCGGAAGATGATCAGTCTGGTGTGATCTCATTCGAGTTCACTATCTCAGCTGAAGACGATGACTTCGACTTTGGTGTTGCAAACAAGGCAGCAGTTGATGGAACATCAGATGATATCCGATTCACAACTACTGGTACTGATCTAGGTATCGATGTTGCTGCAATCACTAAGATTTCTGGTGATGCTACAGCAACAGTTGCTGGATGGACTATTACTGACGGTGAAGAAGCTACATTCGTTATGGATGTAACATTCACTACAGTTGATTCTGGTGACAACGGTACATACCGTGTAAACGTTGACACTGTAGGTGGTATCGAAATTGACGATACTTCAGATGGTCTAACACTTTCAAACCCTAACTAGTCTTAGTTAGAGCTTGAAATGCAACCATTCTTGAAACTTCGGTTTCTTGAAAACAAAAAAGCCCCTCCGGGGGCTTTTTTGTTTTACCTAAAAGCATACCTGACCAAGGGTTACCCTTGGCAAGGTTGCCAAGGGTAGCCCTTGGTCAGGATAAGAAGCCAAGACTTGTCATGGTATCCTTACATAAAATGGCAACAAGGTACATTTCATTTGCAGAAGGTGAGTTCTATCACGTATATAATCGTGGAGTTGATAAAAGAATTATTTTCAACACTGATGCTGACTATAGGAGATTTCAAGAGTTGTTGTATGTTGCCAATGCTTCTACTTCTGTGGCGCTTCGTAATTTAAAAAGAAATTACGATTCAGTCTATACCTATAAAAAGTCCGACAGTCTCGTTGCTATCGGAGCGTATTGTCTCATGCCGAACCATTTTCATATTTTATTGACACCGTTAGTGGAAAACGGTGTTAGTCTATTTATGAATAAGTTAACAACGGGGTATTCAATGTATTTTAATAAAAAATACGAACGATCAGGAGCACTGTTTTCGGGCACATTTAAAGCTAAGCATGCTGATGGGGATGAGTATCTAAAATACTTATATGCGTATATACACCTTAATCCTCAAAAACTTTTCAAAAATAAGGGAAACACTTTGAATGTATCGATTCGGTATCCGTATAGCAGTTTGGGTGATTATGTAAATGGTGAAAGGGAAGAGTCTATTATCTTAAAAACTAAAAACTTCCCCGAGTACTTTAAGACATCAAACGAGCACCTACACGAACTTACAAGTTGGCTCGAGTTTGACCAAGGGTAGCCCTTGGCAAACATCCTGCCAAGGGCTACCCTTGGCGGGATGGGTATTCCCATTGTTTCTGTGCAGGGTTGTGTCCTTCACGGTATACTATACAAACAAAATGAAGTTATTTAACAAAACCTTTTACAAGTTCCTATTTAGCTTTGCTGCGGTGGTCACGGTAACACTCGTGTTGATCCTTCTGGTGAACATTCACCTGTAGCAGCTACTTCTTATCTTGTTCTCTATGATTCGTATCACTGACCAGTACTTTTGGAATATTATCTTCATACTTTTCTACGTTGCGCTTTTGACCATGGGGGTGATTATCCTGCAGACCGAAAGTCATCTTGAGTACGATAACCTCACGCTTATAGACATCTCGCTGATGGCACTCGCGTCGCACCGACTTATTCGTCTGTTCATTCATGACTCGATGACAAAGTGGTTCCGTGAGCAGTTTTATGATGCAAAGGTGACCAAAGCAGGGAAGGTGACACTCTATAAACCTGCAACAGGTCCGCGACGAACCATCGCTGACCTCATGAGCTGCCCGTGGTGTTTTGGAGTCTGGGCGTCTTCGTTTGTCGTGTTTTTCTACTTTCTCACACCAGTGGCACAGATTCCTGTACTCATTCTCGCACTCTCCTCTGTGGCAACGATATTCCATCACTTCTCATGCTTGCTGTATAGTAAATCTCAAGAATAAGTACGATTTTCCCTGGGGGGTTTTGTTGGGTACAAGCACGTAGCGGGGAGTGCTGGGGTGCTACCATGAAGCTACTTATGAAGTATATTGCTGAACTAAAAAATCTCCTTACAGGAGAAGTGTCTGATGCACCTAATGTACTGGAGCTTAATAGTGAAGACACAAGTATTTTCCACGTACGTCCTGAGTGTGTAGTGTATCCAAAAGATACACACGACCTACAGAAACTTGTGCAATTTGTTGCAACACATCCTGAGGTGACCCTCACCGCACGTGCTGCGGGCACTGACATGTCGGGTGGACCGCTGACGTCTTCAGTGGTGGTGAGCATGACTGAACACTTCAACAAGATACATACCGTTCGTGAAGATTATGCGGTTGTTGAGCCAGGGGTGTACTACCGAGACTTTGAGCGGAAAACACTTGCCAAAGGTGTGCTGCTCCCGTGCTACACAGCATCAAAAGAACTGAACACAGTTGGCGGCATGGTGGCGAACAACTCCGCAGGAGAAAAGTCACTGACCTATGGAAAGACTGAAAAGTGGGTACGCGCACTGAAAGTGGTTCTCAGCGACGGCAACGAGTATGAGTTCCGGAAACTGAGCCGGACTGAGTTTGAGCATAAAAAAGCACAAAATGACTTTGAAGGTGCATTGTATAGAAAGATAGAAAAACTAATTCTTGATAACAGAGCAACTATCGATGCAGAGCGACCAACGGTGAGTAAGAACTCAGCAGGGTACAGCATTTGGAATGTGTGGGATGAGGAAGCTGATACGTTCGACCTCACGCAACTGATCATCGGCTCCCAAGGAACACTTGGGCTTATCTCTGAAATCACGTTTGACCTAATGAAGCCAAAACAACATGCGCGTATGTTGGTCATGTTTTTACGGAAGCGACACATGCAAAAGCTGGGCGATATGGTAAATACCGTCCTTGCAGAAAAGCCTGAGAGTTTTGAGTCGTACGATGACAAGACGTTTGGTATTATGCTCCGCATTTTCCCGAAACTCCTTAAGAAACTTGGAGGCAACCCATTCAAGCTGGTATGGGACTTTTTGCCTGAAGCAAAAATGATCCTCACAGGAGGCATTCCGAAGCTGGTACTTATGGCTGAGTTTGTGGGTGACTCTGAAGAGGAGGTGATCGCACAAGCTGCGAAAGCGCAAGAAAAAGTATTGGCAAAATATACAGTGGCTACGCATGTGACAAAGACACAGAAAGAAGGGGAGAAGTTTTGGGCTATTCGTCGGGAGAGTTTTAAGCTCTTGCGCGAGAATGTGCATGGGAAACATACGGCTCCGTTTATTGACGACATTTCTGTGTGTCCAGAAAAACTTCCTGAGTTCTTACCGAAACTGTATGCAATCATGGCAGACTACAAACTTATCTTTACCATTGCAGGACATATTGGTGATGGAAACTTCCACATCATTCCGCTTATGGACTATCACCGACCTGACTTCAAGAAAATAATTCATGAGCTCTCAGAGCGTGTGTATGCGCTTGTGGGGGAGTACGAAGGGTCAATTACTGGTGAACACAACGATGGTCTGATTCGCACGCCATATCTCGATCGCATGTTTTCTTCAGAAATGCTTGCTGTCTTTGAAGACGTGAAAGACGCGTTCGATCCACGCGGTATTTTCAACCCACATAAAAAGGTGCATGGTGACATGAACTTACTTCTACAATCTATAAAAAAAGAAGTGAGAGAGTAGATGCATCAAGTCGGTGCATGAGTAATTAGGTTCACTATCTACAGCACGCACGTATAGACGGAAAAGAGATGAAGTAGTCTGCTACTATTGTAGATATATGGAACTTTTATCGTACTTTGATCTTCATACAGTATATCTGGTGATTTTTTCAATTGGTCTTTCTATCGCAGCTGGAGCAGCAATTCTTAGTAATTTACTTTTTATAATAAGCATCCGAGACGGAAGCGTTTCTCAAGATGAATATCGCATCCTCCGTCACTCCCGCAATGTTGTCTGGGTGGGTGTTGTGCTCTATACCTTTTCAGGTGTAGGGCTTTTCACACTCTCAGCAGAGGCAATGCTTGGACTTGGTATTTTCTATGCAAACATGACTATTGCGACCCTAATGGGCTTCAATGCATTTGTGTTCCAATTTTTCCATCTTCCTCGACTACAAACAATGGTCGGGAATGATTTTTCAGAAAAAAGTAAAAAGAAGTCTTCCTCGAACTTTCTCGCGTATTTGTTAATCAGTGAAGCAGTTTCAGTGGCGTCGTGGGTATTTATTGTCTTGCATCATGCAATGTTTCGTTTCCCTGGGAGTTACGCGATGGTTATGGCAGCGTACTGTTTCTTCGTGTTGGCTGTGGGGGTATTGTTTGCACTTACCACTACACAGGTACTGACTGACAAAAATAAAAGATTCCTTGCCATAGTCGGGGTAGGGATACTTGTATTGGCGGGTATGTTCTCAGCTATGGTGGTGAAAGACGGAGTTGTTGGAGTACCTGTATCGAAAACAATAGAAGCTAAAACAGAAGGGACAGAAGATTCTGCTGATGTGATTACGACATATACACTCAGAGAAGTAGCAATGCACAGTAATATTGAAGATTGCTGGGTAGTGATTGACGGTCGAGTATACGATGCTACTCCAGCGGCAGAAAAGTATCCTGCTGTCTACGCTTGCGGGACAGACTCAAGTGAAAATTATAGGACAATAACTCCAGATGGGATAAGTGATCGAGTGAAGTCGTATGAAATCGGGCTGTTAGGATTTACTTCTGCAGAAATTGCAGCAAACAACACAAAAGAAGCATGTTGGCTGGTGATTGACAATCTTGTGTTTGATATGACCGAAGAGGCAAAGTTGCACCCAGCGGCGTTTAACTGTGGTACTGATGCGTCGGTAAACTACCATCATAACCACGGTAAGGGCATTAGTGATAAGCAAATGAAATTCTTTATCGGGGCAGTGGACGATGGGGTAAAAACGATGGAGTCCGGTAATCCAGATCAGCCAGTGACAGAACTAAAGCCGTACAGTGAGCTATATGTTGAAGCTGGCTCTTGGGATAATCATGAGCTGATGGTGATAGTAGAAAAAGATGCTGAGAAGCTACTCTTTATGGATGGAAGTACTCACACTGAACTAGGACGGATCCACGATATTGGATTCCAACCACACACTTCAGTCTACTCGGAAGATGCACGGTACATGTTCATTATTGCTCGTGATGGCTGGTTGACGAAGGTTGACCTTAATACGTTCGAGCCGGTTAAGTCAATAAAAGTAGGAGAAAGTTCTCGTGGGACTGCTCTGACTGATGACGGTAAGTATCTTGCTATCGGTAACTACATCCCAGGCAATATTGTTATGGTAGACCCCATCACCTTGGACGTGCTGAAAACCATTCCTGCCGTAGGTGAGATTGACGGTGAAGAAGTTGAGTCCCGGGTGGGGGCGATGGTAGAAGCAGGAGATAAGGTGATTGCGGCTTTGAAGGATCTCAACAGTGTTTGGGTGATTGATACATCTAAACCAGATTTTCCTATCATTGAAAAACACTGGAATATTGGTGAAAATGCCACACCACTACATGACGCTTTCTTATCGGCTGATGGAAAATTCTACATTGTTGCTTCGATGGGGTCTAAGACTGTCTGGGTAATGGATACAAATACTTGGCAACCAGTAACGGAGGTGGAAACTGGTGAAACCCCACACACAGGTCCAGGTGCAACATGGGGAAATAAAATCTACATTCCTGCTTTAGGCGAAGGATTAATCACCGCCATAGATATGGATACGTGGGAGCCAGTGTCCCACATCAAAACAGCAGGGCCGGGGCTATTCATCCGTTCGTACCCACCGAATCCAGACTACCCGTATGTGTGGACAGAAACCGCCTTTGGTGAATTCCACGATGAGATTTATGTGATTGATGCACGGACTGATGAAATTGTAAAAACTATCCGTCCAGTAGAAGGAGAGAGTTCGTGGCATCCAGAATTTACCCTTAATGGTCAGTTTGTATACATCGTATCCCAAACTGCCAATGAGATTGAAGTGTACGACGCGTGGACATTTGAACTCGTTAAACGTATCACAGCTGAAACACCATCAGCAGTATCAAACATTGGTATTCGAATCGAGGAAAAGGGGTTGTAAACAGCAGAAAAAGAAAAGGGGCGTGCGCATGCGCACGCCCCTTTTCTTTTTCATACATTCTGGTATAGTGTTGCGCAACAGGCTCATGACAGTTGGTCGCACTCCGTAAAGGGAGAGCAATAAAGAAGGGATTCCTTCGCCAGCCGAGGTCCAAACTATCTTTTTGATGTTGGGGTCGAGCCTTTGGAAGCTGCTGCTTCCTTGGGTCTGTTTATATATTAGTACTTAGCTCCTAGCTCTTAGCTATTAGCAAATCGCTTTGCGATTTGCGTGACTAAGGACTAAGGACTAATAACTAAATGCTATTACATGGCAATTACAAAAGCAAAAAAACAAGAAATTCTTGCAAAGCTTGATGACATCAAGTCGACTGCTGATTCTATCGTGTTTGTGAACTTTTCAGGCATGGAAGGTAACGACGTTACCGCTATGCGTGCGAAGCTCCGCGATGAGGG
>JAUIFS010000038.1 GCA_030430425.1 bacterium
TGATAGTAATTCAATTAAATGATAAAATACACGCTTTAAACGCCTTCAGGCTACAAAGTTTAAAATAATTTCGCTTTAAAGGAGTCTTATTTTCAAATTATGCAAGATACTCGTAAAAAATAGTGTTTTTAAGAGTTCGCTTTCGCGGAATTAGTCTCACTTCAATTTTCAAGAAACTAGGCCTTTTAAACTTTTTAATCTTATTATATTTACCGCTTCGTCACAATCGCGCGTTTGTAGGTGTCTAAGTGTTCCAACGCTACTCCTGTTCCCTTCGCTACACAAAAGAGTGCCTGGTCAGCCAAAATAGCTTTTACGCCCGTGCGTCGCCGAATAAGCTCTGGAAAGTTGCGTAGCTGTGATGTGCCGCCAGTCATAATGATCCCATGGTCAATAATGTCTGCTGCCAGTTCTGGAGGTGTCTCCTGGAATACGTCCTTGATCGCCTTTACCATCTCCCGCAGTTCACGAGAAATCGCGCGTACCACTTCATTAGTCTTTATCTCTGTGGTGCGCGGCAGTCCTGAGAGCACATCACGTCCTTTGATTTCCATAGTGAGCTCTTCTTCAAGTGGCAAGGCTGATCCAACGGTTAGTTTAATCTCTTCTGCAGTCTTCTCTCCAATCGACAAGTTCCGTGTCTTTTTTACATAGTCGATGATCGATGCATCAATACGGTTTCCCGCACACTTTACTGAGTTTGCTGCAACGATTCCCCCAAGCGCAATCACTGCAACGTCAATAGTTCCCCCACCAATATCAACAATCATGTGCCCTTGTGGTTCATATATAGGAACACCAGCACCAATAGCTGCAAGAATCGGCTCCTTCACCACATATGCATTTTTTGCACCTGCTTTTGCTGCAGCTTCAACCACCGCACGCTTTTCTGTGGAAGACACGCCAGCAGGCACCGAAACCATCACTTCAGGACGGAGGATATTGTACTTGCTGAGTGCTTTGCGTAAAAAGTAGCGCAACATCGCTTCAGTTACGCGATAGTCGGCAATCACACCATCTTTCATAGGTCGATACGCACGGATGCTTTCAGGAGTTCGTCCAATCATTCGTTTTGCTTCTGCCCCAACTGCCAACACCTGGTTGTCGTCAGATACTGCAACCACCGATGGCTCATTGAGCACCACACCTTCCCCAGGCACAAACACCAGCACATTGGTGGTACCAAGGTCGATGCCGAGTTTTGGAGAAAACGATTTAAACATGAGCTTCAATAGTATCCTGTTTTCCGAAAAAGAAAAGGGCGGCAATCGTTCCGATTGCCGCCTCTATTTAGAAACCAACTTTTTTTGTATCCGCCGGGTGCAGTGTGAATAATCCGTCGATTGGTTGTGAAGCATGTTTGTCAGTTTTTGCTTCTTTTTCTGCAGCAACTGCAGCGGTTTTCTTTGCATCTGGTGTGGTTTCTTTGTTTTTGTCTGTGCTCGCAGACATGTTTCATCCTCCGCTTTGTACTATTCAAATGAAATACTACCACTACTTGCAACACATGGCACTGTTTAAAATATATAGCATATATGCTATATTGCTTTTATGAAACATATTGGTGACCGCATCAGCGCAGCGCGTGAAGAAGCGCGCATAACACAAGCTGAGCTTGCAGAAAAAATCAACACAACACAAAGTGCGATAGCACGCATGGAAAGTGGTAAGCAGAACATATCAACTGCCCTATTGCGCAAAATAGGGGCTGCACTTAACCAGAACCTTATGGCAAGTGCTGCAGGGTCAGTCAATCTGAGTGTTACCGGTGGCAAAACACTCTCAGGAACCATCGAAACAAACACCTCAAAAAATGGTGCTGTTGGTCTTTTGTGTGGTTCTCTGCTCAATAAAGGAACAACCACCTTGCACCACGTCCCACAAATTGAAGAAGTGTTTCGGCTCATCGAGGTGCTTGAGAGTATTGGTGTGAAAATTGTTTGGCATGAAAAAACGCTCCACATCACTCCCCCTACAAAATTCAAACTTTCAACCATCGACGTAGAAGCAGCGCGCAAAACGCGAAGTATTGTCATGTTCATTGGCTCACTTATTCACCACCTGGACTCCTTCTCGCTACCACAGTCAGGCGGCTGCAAACTCGGAAGTCGTACTGTGCGACCGCACTTTTATGCGCTCGAAAACTTTGGCGTTACCATCGACACCACCGAAACAAGCTACGATGTCAGTACAAGCCTTAGTAACCCCAAAGAGGTTATTTTGTATGAATCAGGTGATACGGTCACTGAAAACGCACTCTTTGCTGCTGCACTCACTCCCGGTACAACCGTTATCAAATACGCAAGTGCAAACTACATGGTGCAGGAAGTCTGCTACTTCCTAGAGCTGTGCGGAGTAAAAGTGGAAGGTATTGGCACCACTACCCTCACTATCCATGGAATCGATACGATCGACACAGACGTCGAGTATACACTTGCAGAAGACCCGATCGATGCCATGTTTTTCCTTGCAACTGCAATCACCACAAAGTCAGAAATGACTATTGCACGCTGTCCTATTGAATTTCTTGAACTGGAACTACTCACTCTTGAAAAAATGGGGCTTCAAACAACTCGCTCGGAAACATATCTCTCGCACAATGGACGTACCAGACTTATAGATATAACGGTGCATCAAAGTACGCTGCATGCTCCAGCTGAGAAGATACACGCACGTCCGTACCCGGGACTTAACGCAGACAATCTTCCCTTCTTTGCAATCATTGCAGCAGTTGCACAGGGACAGACGCTTATCCATGACTGGATGTATGAAAAACGTGCAATCTACTTTACGGAGCTGGACAAACTCGGCGCAGAAACTGCGCTTGCTGACCCACACCGTATCTACATAAACGGACCAACTACCTTCCACGCAAACGAGCTTGTCTGCCCACCTGCGCTGCGTCCCGCAACCATTCTCCTGATTGGCATGCTTGCCGCAAATGGTACGTCAGTACTACGCAATATCTATAGTATCAACCGCGGCTACGAAAACTTAGTAGAACGACTACAGTCGCTTGGAGCTACCGTGAGCTATCTTGAGGAGTTTTAATTACTCAAAAGTAGACAACACCGCCTAGAAATCGATAGATTTCTAGGCGGTGTTCATTTGCTATAATGCACGTCATGTTTATCATCGAGGTGATTCCCCTAACACGCGCCAGTAGCATTGAATCGCTTTCGTATTATTCTGCAAAAGAATACGCCCCTGGCACCCTTTTAGAGGTTCCCGTGCGCAAAAAAAATATTCAAAGTATTGTTGTCACTTCACAAAGTGTCTCGGCTGCAAAGACCGCCATCCGTGCCGCTACCTTTTCACTGAAAAAACTTGCTGAACAAGAGAACCCGCCAATGCTCCCCGAAAGTCTCATGCACACTGCACAGGCTCTTGCAAAAACTACTCCAGCACACGTTGGAAGTATTCTTTATACACTGCTTCCACCCGACATACGTAACGGTGTGCGAAACTATCCTGCAGCATCAGCGTATACAAACGACGAAGACAGCACGCCAGCTATCTTAACTGCCCTTAAGAAAGATCGGTACATTTCTTATCGAAGCCATATTCGTCAATCATTTGCACATCGTGGTTCAGTGCTCTTTGTGGTCCCAACCTCAGCTGCGGTTCTCCACGCACAAGAGCTGCTTGAGCACGGTATCGAAAAACGGGTAGTTACCTTTGCAAGTACACATACGAAAAAACAAATTGAGAAAGCGTATGAAGACTTTAGTAATCTTTCAACTGCAAAACTCATCATTACCACCCCCAACTTCGCCTTTTTGGATCGTCATGACATCACGACGATCATTATAGAAGGATCAGGGTCCCCACACTACAAAGCACGCACTCGCCCGTACCTTGATGCACGTGACGCGCTGAAAGCCTATGCACGCATCACCAACCGATCACTCCTGCTTGGAGACACACTCCAGAGAACAGAAGAAGAAGTACTGCGCCGCACCGAGGTATATACTACGTTTGAAGAACACCCAAAACGTTTAGGTTTTGATAGCAGCTTCACGGTTTCATCGCATGAAAAAAAAGAAGGCGAGAAAAAGTTTGCTCTCTTTACCCCCGAGCTTATAGAACAAATACATACAACACTCCAAAACAAAGGAAACGTATTTTTGTTTGCAGCCCGAAAAGGTATTGCCCCACTCGTTGCTTGTTACGACTGCGGACACATTTTCCGCTGTCCTGACTCTGGTGCACCCTATTCATTGCTCCAAACAGGTACCACAGAGGAAGACATGAAACGTTGGTTCATTTCAACAACTTCGGGGAAGAAAGTACCAGCAGCAGACACCTGCCCTGACTGCGGCTCTTGGCGTCTGCGTGAACAAGGCATCGGCATCCAACAGGTGGCAATGCACGCACATGCACACTTTAAGAATACGCCGATTACTCTCTTCGACCACACAACCGCAACCACACACACAAAAGCGAAAAAGCTCGCAAAGCAGTTTTATGACAACAAAAGTGTCATCATGATAGGTACCAGCATGGCACTACCCTATCTGACTAAACCAGTAGCCCTGACGGCACTTACTTCCTATGAGGCAGCACGTGCTATTCCTACCTGGCGGGCAGAAGAGCAGCTTTTCTCATTGCTGCTCACACTCCGTGAACTCACAAGCAACGATTGCTACATTCAAACACGTGGAGAAACAGAGCCACTGTTGAAATACGCCAGTCGCGGACTTATCGATGATTTCTACGATGAAGAGATCATGATGCGCCAAGCACTTTCCTATCCTCCCTATGCTACGTTTGTCCTGCTTACGTGGCACGGCACAAAAACACAAGTGACTGAAACTGAAGAAATGGTTCGTGCCTGCATAGACACCGACATGCACTGCTACAACGAACCCCTTACTACTAAAAAGGGCTTCACGCGCCATGCGCTTCTGCGTATTCCGCAAGACGCGTGGCCAAACGAGGCACTTATAGAACAACTCCGCAATCTGCCGCCGTATGTGAAGATTGAAGTAAGTCCAGATAGGATTATATAAAAAGCGCATGATTTGCTTCGCAAATCATGCGCTTTTTGCTATAGTTGCATCACCTATGGCAAAATTAGTCCCCGAAAATCACCCTGCGCTACACACCATTGCAGAAGAAATCACACAAGAGGATTTTGACAATGGTACAGTAGCAAAGATTATCAAAGATCTCAAAGCAGCACTAAAAAGCTACTCTGTAGACGGTTTTGTTGCTGTTGCTATTGCAGCACCACAGATCGGTGTTTCAAAGCGTCTTTTTATTATTGAGGATCAGAGCAACGATCGAGACTCACTTCCCTGCCTCGTGGCAATAAACCCACGCTTGATCAAAGTTTCAAAGAAAACACATATTGTCGGCGAGGGATGCCTTTCACTACCCGATCAGTACGGTGAGGTAAAGCGCCACAAGAATGTCACTATGGTTGCAACCGACGCAGACGGAAACGAATACGAACGTGGCGCAGGCGGTTTGCTTGCACAAATCATTCAACACGAAAACAATCACCTCGACGGCATTCTCTTTACCGATATCGCTGAGCGCGTCTATACTAAAGACGAAATGGAAAAACGAGGATTAAGTGAAGCAAAAGGCTAACTATGAAAAACACACGCTTTGTCTATTTTGGAGGTGAACCTATAGGAGTACCAGTACTGGAAGAACTCAAGGGTGCAGATACA
>JAUIFS010000039.1 GCA_030430425.1 bacterium
TGTTCGGTCACTCCAAACAGACACATCATACCAACAAGAAGCACTATGAAAATTGATATTACTTTTACATGGATATTCTTTTGTATCTTAAGAATATGCATACTATTGGATATTTTCTTTACGTCTTTGCACCGACACTACAAACTCTTCACCACGCTGCGCATCAACAAAGACCGGACGCACAACCTGCTGTCCATCTTCAGTAACATAGACGTCTACCTCGTCTGAAAAATAATCATCGAGGTGTATACCGGTACCTCGATCGACAATACGTGCTTCTGTAGTCGTCGCGTGCGCGTATGAAAACTCAGGAAAAACTGCAAAGACTTCGTGCGTTTCTTGTACTTCCTGTACGTCGGACATCTCTCGCCTTGCTACGTTTGGTGCATACGTGGAGGCAACTGTTTTTGAATTTCCTATTGCGACCGCTTGTTGTAGTTGTTGTGCAATAACCGAAACTCCTGAATACACATGAGCAACTTGTACGTCTTCACTGTGTACAAGCCAGCCGAGCGAGCCTACCAACACACCGCACGCAAGAACCGCAACGGTTTGTGCGAGTGCTATGTATCCTAAAGAAGCAGGTGGTCGCTCATCCTTCTTATTTTTTCTCGGCAACAAATTACTCTTTTCAACCACAGCCGTTTGTGCGCGTTCCGCTTGGCGCTCCTTTCGCAACGCTTCCGATCGACGCTCTTTATCTTTTTCAACAACCGCAATAAATGTTTCAAAAGATGCAACGTTCACAAACCAAAGACGACCAATTTTTGTTGCCTCAACTTTTCCTTCTCGAGCAAGCCTCCCGATGTAATCTTGTGTGTAGTTAAAACGCCCAGCAATTGAAGCGCTGGACTCAAAGCGTGTGCCGTTAATGTCAAGTGTCTTCGACATACGAAATCACTATTTATTATATAGCGATTTCGTTACCCCTGGGTATTTCTGTGGGGATAAAAATTAGCGAAATGCTTCGTATGCAGCAGCTACAATAGATTCGAATTCGAGTGAATACCGAACGACCGTTTCATCATTAATCACGTACACATGTTGCTCAATCGTCGTTACCAAAACAGCCAAGACAATAGCACACACAGAAGCAACCGTTAGTGTGAAAAAGCCTATTTTCTTACGTTCTCGATTTTCTCGCGGTGTATTAATACGCAGTGTGCCTCCAACAGGGTTCCTGTCGACTATTTTTTGCCGTTTCATACCAAGAATACCTTGTGTATTGTGTTCACGTGGTGCATTTTTTTTCTTCTTTTTTGTAGAGGCTCGTCTGTGAACAACCTTTATTTTACTAGTTTTTTCGGGTATTTTACTCTTTTTTGCTTTAGGTGCCTCAGCAGGTTCTGATGATACTACCGACACTTTTACCGGATCTTGAACAGCCTCTGAAACGTCGTCTTCAGCACGTGCACTCTCATCTTCAGCTTCACGCACGGTAAGGTTTCCTTTAAAGGTAAGTTTTGGTCGTTTGGTGGGGTTAAAATCAAAAGCCTTGTTCTTCGAAGACACACGAATATTGTGTGCGCCCGCTAAATGCACTCCCACACGACCACTCTTCTGAACAGCTGCTGTTTCAGGGAGAAGTCCCGATGTATCTTCTTCATAGGTGGGAACAGAAACTTTCTTTACTCTTGTGTAGAAGGATTGGTTTGCATAGCCAACTTGTGGAGCATCTGTCTCAGTGGTATGTATCGCAACCGAAAGTGATTCATCGTTTTGAGCGCTCTGTGCTTTGACCATTTTTTCAACTTCACGTACAGCTGTTTTTTTATTGCTCCGGTAGCGACCATTTTTATGTTCACGCAATGAGTCCTCATGCACATACCAACTGCGCCCAACTAACTGCGCATCGACTTTCTCTCCTCGGCAAAGCTGCCCAACATAATCTGCCGTATAGCCGAGATCTCGGGCAATAACGCTTGCTTTTACATAGTCTTTTCCATCGACCGTTATAGATTTCATACTCTCAAAAGTATACACCTCCCCTAACACAAAAACCAGTCCGTGAGACTGGTTTTGTGTGGATGACCTGCTAGAAATCTACTGTTCAGCAATCATTTTTTTAATGAGTGCAACCAATACCCCAGGGTTCGCAGCACCCTGCGTCGCTTTCATACCTTGCCCCACTAAGAACTGGATTGACGACTCCTTACCTGCTTTGTATTCTGCGACAACGTCTGCATGTTCAGCAATAATTGTTTCAACAATTGGGATAAGATCTTCTTCAGAATTTTTCTGTAATAAACCTCTTTCTTCAGCCGTTTTAAGTGGGTCTAGACCTTCAAAAACAACTTCTTGCAATAAATCTTTAGCTACACGTGAGTTAAGATCACCTGATACTACAATTTTTACCAAATGTGCAAATGGTTTTGGGTGTGCACTGCTGATATCGAGACTTTTTGATTCACACATTCCCAACACATCAGAAGTGAAGTAATTTCCAAGTGTGGTAATTTCCTTCTTTTCTGTGAGTGCTTCCACTGCTTTTGAGAACACTTTTTCTCTCTTTATGTCCGCGATAATGATCTCAATTTGGTCATTCGGCAATCCGAGATCTCGGTAAGAATGTCGCTTACTTTCAGGTGTTTCTGCCGAGATCTCGGCTAAACTAGTATCACTAAACTCAGGTACTTCTGAACGTTTGAACTTTGGTATATCAGGATCTGGGAAATATCGATAATCATCAGCTGATTCCTTCACCCGTTGGGAGAATGTCTTGTTTCGATTCTCATCCCAACCACGTGTCTCCTGAATAATCTCCTCACCTTTCTCGAGCAACTCAATATGTCGCTTCACTTCATAGTCAATAGCCGCTTCTACCACCTTAAAAGAGTTGAGATTTTTGACTTCTACTTTTGTTCCAAGCTCCTCTGTTTTACTTACCGATATATTTGCCTCAACACGCATTTCCCCGCGCTCCATATTTGCATCGGATGCACCGAGTGTACGGAGGAGCAGTTGGAGCTCTCGTGCAAAGTCACCTGCAGTTTTACTGTCATGGATGACCGGTTCGGTAACGAGCTCCATGAGTGGAACGCCGGCTCTGTTGTAGTCTACATAACTTTTCTCTGCAGTATCGTCATGCTGACTACGTGCAGTATCTTCCTCAAGATGGATACGTGTAATCGCAACTCCAGCAAGCTCCCCACCTGAAACAAATGGAAATGCATACTGACTGATCTGATATGCCTTCGGGATATCAGGATAGAAATAATTTTTACGGTCAAACTCACTGTACTCAGCAAGCTCTCCTCCAATAGCTGTTCCCACCTGCATGAGCAAATGCACCGCCTCCTTATTTACTACCGGAAGTGTACCCGGGTGTGCCATACACACCGGACATACGTTTGCATTTACTTCAGATGCGTGTGGATCGTTAGGACATCCACAGAACATTTTACTTTTTGTCTTCAACTCAGCATGCACTTCGATGCCGACTGTCGTTTTGTATCCATTCATAGCGAATATTCTAGCATAATTCTCGATGTCCGAGATTATTGATCGTTACTTTTGAGGTGTTTTACTAACTCATCACGCAAGTTTTTGACACTTTCCTCGTCATTTTCAGAGATAATAAACACACGATTCTCAAGTTTGTCAAACTTTTTTTTGATATTCTCAATATATCCTTGTTCTACAAGGTCTTTTTTGGTTAAAATAATCCACTCTTCTTTCTCCTCAAGACTTTTATCAAATTTGCTCAGCTCATTTCTAACGGTAGAATACTCCAAAAAAGGGTCTTCATGTTCCAGAGAAACGAGGTGTAAGAGCATTTTTGTCCGTGTGACGTGCCGTAGGAACTTGTGCCCAAGCCCCTTTCCTTCAGCTGCTCCTTCGATCAAACCAGGAATATCTGCCAAAACGTATCCATACAAGTTTCCTAAGTGTGGTTGCAGTGTGGTAAATGCATACGCACCGATCTGTGACGTTGCGTTTGTGCAGTTGTTCAGCAGTGTTGACTTCCCTGCGTTTGGAAGACCGATAAGTCCAACGTCTGCCACGAGTGAGAGCTCAATAGTAAAGTTACCTTCTTCTCCTGGCTTCCCTTCAGTGGACTCTTCTGGTGCTCTGTTTGTCGATGACTTAAAGTGCTCATTACCAAGTCCACCACGACCGCCTTTGAGAATACAGACTTCTTCGCCTTCTGCAAAAAGTTCATACACGCGATCACGTTCCTTGTCTGTAATCAGCGAACCTATCGGTACATCAATGTACAGGTCGTTACTCCCTTTACCCCAACGACTTTCGTTTCCACCATTCTCACCATTTTTTGCAATGAATTCTTTTGCACCTGTATATTTTGAAAGTATGTTAAGATCACGAACAGCCCGAACGTATACATCGCCGCCATTTCCACCATTGCCGCCTGCGGGTCCCCCTTTGGGTCGAAACTTCGCGCGGTTCCATCGCACCACACCATCTCCCCCGTCGCCTGCCTTTGCATAAATATCTAATTCATCTACAAACATAAAAATATAACGTAGCCTCTACTTAACCATACTCAGTGTTGTTTGTCACTTCTTTAGCAAAAACACTATGTACGATGCAATCAAAAATATACCCACCGATGGCAACGAAATCTTCACTAACAGTGCATAATCTCCTACAATCAGCGCGTCTCCCATGTATGCAAATGCAAAAGAAAACCAGCTCACACCTACAATAGTACCTCCGATATACCTAGCAAAGCTTAGTGATTTCGTGAGACCAAGCGCGTAACTTACAATGTCAACCGGCAATGTTAACCGCAGTATAACCACTCCCCAGAACTGCGTTCGCTTCGACATTTTCTGCATAATTACATCAACGTTACTAACAACAGTATAGTCTTCAATATACGGTCGTGCATAGTGTCGTGCGATCAGAAATGCAATAGCAGCACCCAACGACCATCCGACAATACTCAATATTGCAGTAATAAATGGTCCGAGAGTCATTGCTGCAATCGGGATAATGGGCATGACTACCACTGGTGCACACACCACCGCGATAGTGAGTAACAATATATAGGTAACGTACTGTAACCCTCCCATAAGGTGTAGTCCGTCTGTAAGCACCTGTAGTGGCAGCTCCCAGAATATACAAGCAAAACAGAACGCTATAAATGCTGTCCATCCTGTTATTCTCAGAAAAGTCATTTACTCAATAAACTTATGTATCAGTGTACTGATGATACTCACCACGAGTGACGCAAGAAGAGCTACCCAGAAACTTGAAACGGTAAATCCCTCGATAAAATATGCAGCGAGCATAAACAGCCCTGCATTAATAACAAATATAAATAACCCAAGTGAGACGATCGTGATAGGCAGCGTCAGCACAATCAACAGTGGTTTCACTAGTATGTTCAACACACCGAGCACCACTGCAGCAGCAATTGCGGCAACTGCTCCATCGATCTCTACACCAGGAATTACATACGCCGTAATAACAAGCGACAGTGCCGCAACAAAAATTTTTGTAAAAAGAGTAATCATGCATCTATAGTACGCGAATATATATTTACTTGCAAAAAAACTATCACTTTATAGTGATAGTTTTTTGCTTCGAGTTCTAGTAATTCCTTCT
>JAUIFS010000040.1 GCA_030430425.1 bacterium
ATAAAGCATAATCTGCACGAGCTGTGGAATAAGTGTATCGAGCACCTCTTCTACTGATGGTTCTACGAGGTATGTTGTCACGTCTTCTGCATCAACAACCTCGTCACTCCACTTCCCATCCTTCGGCTTAATACCACGCATAATGTAGTGAATCTCTGCGGGATCAAGTGGTAAAATTTGTCGTTTTGTTGGTTCTTGTTCAAACGTTGAAAGAAAGTTCTGGTAGACCACATGTACATGGTTGTACTCACCTGACGCAAACCCTTTCAGTGCTTGCTCAGTCATTTCACTGATGTCATCGAGCGAAACTTCATCTGAAACGTTTGTGTACTCATGGAGCACCGGAACATCGTTTCGGCGTGCGAAATCGACAGCCTTGCGACCGATACAAATTGCTTCGTACTCAGAGGTATCTGCACTTGCAAGTGCTTGCTCAGCAAGTTTCAGTACCGCACTATTTACGCTACCTGCAAGACCCTTATCGCTGGTTACAATAACCAGCAGTCGCTTATCACCTCCACGTGACTGTGCAAGCGGGTGTGCAAGTCCTTCTGGTGACTGTGCAAGGCGTTGGAGCACACGCATTGCTGAGTGTACGTATGGACGCCCTGCAAACGCACGCTCTTGGCTTTTGCGCATCTTTACCGCTGAAACAGACTCCATGGCTTTGGTCACCTGACCTGTTTTCTTGGTTGAGATTATTTTGTTTTTGATTTGCTTAAGTGCCATGAGATACGTGTGTTACGTGTTATGCAGCTTCGTTGTAATGTGTCGCGTGCGCATCTTTGTAGTCAGTGATTGCTGTATCAAGCTTTGCTACTACTTCGTCCGTAAGTTCTCGTCCTTCTTCAAGTGTTGTGAGGATTTCCTTTCGATCACGCTCGATAAATTCAAGAAATGTTTCCTCGATCTTTGTTGTGTTCTCAACAGGAGCATTGTCAAAGATGCCACTGTTCGCTGCGTAGATAGACACTACCTGTTTGTAGAATGGCATTGGGTCATTTTGCCCCTGCTTGAGAAGTTCTACATACTTTCGCCCTGACTCAATACGTGCTTTTGTGTCATCATCAAGATCAGATGCAAACTGCATAAACGCTTCGAGTTCTCGGAACTGTGCAAGCTCAAGACGGATCTTTCCAGACACCTTTTTCATTGCCTTTGTTTGTGCAGAAGAACCTACACGTGACACTGAGATACCCACATCAAGTGCTGGACGGATACCTTTGTTGAAAAGATCACCATCAAGGAAGATCTGCCCATCAGTAATAGAAATTACGTTTGTTGGAATGTATGCAGATACGTCACCTTCTTGCGTCTCGATCACTGGAAGTGCGGTAATAGATCCGCCTCCAAGCTCTTGCGAAAGCTTCGCAGATCGCTCAAGAAGTCGTGAGTGTAGATAGAAAATATCCCCTGGGTATGCTTCTCGTCCTGGTGGACGTCGAAGAAGAAGTGACATTTGTCGGTATGCATTGGCATGCTTTGAAAGGTCATCAAATACAACAAGCACATCCTTCCCTTGCTCCATGAAGTATTCACCAATCGCTGCTCCTGCAAATGGTGCGAGGAACAGGAGCGGTGACGCTTCTGAAGCTGACGTTGCAACAATTGTTGTGTATTCCATAGCACCTGCTTCTTCAAGCTTCGCCATGATGCTTGCTGTTTTGGAACGTTTTTGTCCAACAGCTACATAAATACAAATAGGTCGCTTTTCTTTTGGTTCGTACTTTTGGTTGATAATTGTGTCGATAGCAATTGTTGTCTTACCAGTCTGGCGATCACCAATGATAAGCTCACGTTGCCCACGACCAATTGGAATCATTGAGTCAATCGCTTTAATACCTGTGTGAATTGGTTCATTTACTCCTGAACGGTCCATTACACCATACGCTACTCGTTCAATAGGCATTTCTTTATCGTTTTTGATTGCACCCTTACCATCAATCGCTTCTCCGAGTGGGTTTACCACACGTCCAACGATTTCTTCACTTACAGGGATAGATAGTAGACGACCTGTACGACGCACGGTCATTCCTTCCTTTACACGATCAGCTTCACCGAGTACTACAACCTTAACCACATCCTCTTCAAGGTTAAGAATAAGTCCATACAGTGCATCTTCATTGCTCAGAACTTCTTCTAGTGACTTCCCTTGCCCGTCGTCAAAAACGACCATTTCCATCATCTGTGCCTTAGAAAGACCAGAGATTTCGGCAATTCCGTCTCCTACTGTTGCTACCACACCAACCTCTTCTGGTTGTGCAGTTGTGTCGAGATTTTCAATCTCTTTTTTGATTCTGTCGATTATAGCTGTGCTCATAATTTTGTAAGTAAAGATTAATAAGTTGCGTCACTATTTGTCCATTGATTAGCCCAAAGTCAGAACAAATCAGGACATAAGTTCTAGATAGTCGCTATGCTCCTTCTATCACTTAGTAACTGAACGATAAAGTTTTGTAAGTGCAGTTTTGAAACTGCGATCAAGCACGGTATTTCCATGCTGTACTACAACACCACCCACAAGGGTCTCATCGACTTTAGTAGCTGGTTTTTCTGTTGTACCGAGTGTAGTAAGTGCCTCTTCAATTTGTGAAGAAAGCGTAGAAACATCAGACTCACGTGCCACAGTCACTGTTGTACCTGCGTCTTTTTGAGTTTCTAAAATGCGAAGTACACCACGAAGCACCGACGGATATAGGCGCATGTGTCCCTTTTGTTCCATCGCTTTTGTAAGTCCTTCAAGGATCGTCTCAGGAGCTGTTCCTTCGTTAATCATTTGAAGTACTGCTTGTGTGTAGTGTTCTTTCATGGTGCGATTATGATGATTTTTCGGTGAGCACTTTTTCAGCAGCAAGCACCGCAAGCTTTGCAATTTCTGCCTCACTTTCTTTGTGTGCTTTTGCCTTAATTTCCTCACCTTTAGCTTCAGCGTCTTTTACAACTGCTTCAGCCTTTGTTTGCGCTTCAGCAACGATTCCCGCAGCTTTGTCGTCTGCAAATTGCTTAGCATTAGCAGCAATTTCTTCAGCACCTTTGTGTGCATCAGCAAGTACTACTTTTTTTTCTTCATCTGCAGAAGCTTTTGCTTTTGCAGCATCTTCAGCGTCGCGAATACCCTGTGCGATCTTTCCTTCACGTTCTGCAAGCATGTTCAGGACAGGCTTGTACAAGAAGTATGTCAAAAGCGCCATCAAAATACCAAAGTTGAAAACTTGGATGATGATAAGTTTTGCGTCGATGCCGAATGCGTGTAGTAATTGTTCCATAATAATTTCTTTATCTAGGACTTGCTAGAGTGCCCGAGATGCAAGCTTTGTAATAAAAAATTTGATAAAACGTACATGTGGTACGGTGCAGTAAATTTTTTGAAGCAAAGCGCAGCAGATTGGGTACTATTGCGAGTACTAGGCGAACTTGATTACGAAAGCGACTACAAGTGCGAAGATACCAAGCGCTTCTACGAATGCAATACCAAGAATCATTGAAGACTGGATTTTTCCAGCTGCCTCTGGGTTACGTGCAATTCCTTCTAGAGCTTTAGATACAAGCATACCGATACCAATTCCTGGACCAAGTACACCAAGACCTGCAGCGATAGCCATAGCAATAGCCTTGATTGAGTCTGCGCTCATCTGTGACGCTTGCATAGCGAATTCCATTTCTGGTGTCATAATATTTTTTTATTAACCTAATAGTAAGTAAGTACGAACCAATCTATTTCTAGACAGGCTCATGATTACCTGCTAGTGCGGCTCCTCAAGGGCTAACTTGATAAAGAACAAGGTCAAAATTGCAAATACCGTTGCCTGAATTACCCCAACGAATAGCTCGTATGCATAAATTGGGATTGGAATTACATACGGAATGAAGAACATTGCTACCACGAGCAGTGTTTTTCCCGCAAAAATGTTTCCAAACAATCGGAATGAAAATGACACAAGGCGCGCAAGTTCACTAATAAGCTCAATGAGTCCAATAATAAATGCAAGGATGTTGTCAAAATTAGGCTTCCGGAGGAATCGCAAGTTAATAAACTTCCCTGCGTACTTCCAAAGGCCAATACCAAGTACTCCTGCAAGTTCAATGGTGAAGAATGCAACAATAGCGAAGCCAATAGTTACGTTTAGGTCAGTCGCTGCTGGATACAAAAGCGGGACAAAGTGATGCTCTGCATCGTAGAAACCTACTGAAGCAACTCCTGGAATAAGACCAATCCAGTTAATTCCCAAGATAAAGATAAAGATGGTCATTATCACCGGGAAATACTTGTCAGCCACTTTTTTGTCTTCAAGTACATCCTTAACGTAATCGTATGCTCCTCCGATAACAATTTCGAAGAAATTTTGAAGCTTCCCTGGGATCATTTGTGGGTTTTTCCCTGCAACATACGCAAGAAGTGCGATGAGTACCATAGATACCCATACTGTGAGCATCGTTGATGTTACTCCAACACCAAAAAACTCACCAATAACAGTTGGTGCAAGATGTACAGCAATTCCCCCTTCTGATGCTGCATGTGCGGTGTTAATGAGTGAAAACATACCTATTCTAGTTCTAGGCAAATGCTCATAATTTCTAGAGAATTACAGTGTAATGTAAGACAATTGAAGGTATAAACCAGTCTCTTTGGTTTAGAACTCTGAATTGTCCAGCATTACTTCCCTGTTTTTCAAATAGAAAATTACCTCCATTTGCGCCGCAATAGTAACATAAAAAAAAGAAAAACAAAATGAAGAAGTGCACACTTCCAACAGTAGTAAAAAACGTGTTTTACGGTATTATGCTCCCTATGAAATACAAACATCTTTTCTTCGATATGGACAAAACCGTAGCACCATCTCGTCAACCTATTTTGCCAGAAATGTTCTCGCTCCTTTCTGAAGCTGCACAAGACATTATTATTGTTTCAGGACAGCTTTGTGAAAAAATAGCATGGCAAAGCAACAACCTTCCTGCCGCTTATCTTGGACAAAACGGAAACCATGCAATAGGTCCAGACGGTATTGAGCTCTGGCACACACCCCTTACAGACGCAGAAGTAGCGGACGTTATGGCACATATTGCGATTCTTGCAGCCGATTTGCCCGAAGTTCCCAACCCAGAGTACTCACCGATTGAGAATCGTGGGGGGCAAATCACGTTTAGCCCTATCGGTAACACTGCGCCAGTGGAACTTAAAGCAGTATACGATCCTGATGCATCAAAACGTTTGGCAATGCTACAAAAACATCCGTTCGAGTCAGAAACAATGATGGTCGTTATCGGTGGCTCAACGAGTTTCGATTATATTCCCAAAACTCGCCACAAAGGCACCAATGTACAAAAATACATTGACCATATGGGTTGGAATAAAGAAGAATGTGTATATTTTGGTGATGGACTCTATCCTGGCGGAAACGATGAGTTTGTTATTGGGGTAATTGATACCGTGGCAGTAACTGACCATCTCGATTGCTATCAGAAGCTGCAAGAACTTCTTCGAGACTAGAAAAGCTGCCGCAAGGCAGTTTTTTAGATAC
>JAUIFS010000041.1 GCA_030430425.1 bacterium
CTTCTTTTGAAGGATTTGGGAGAAAGCTACTACTCGCAATAGGAGGCACAGTCCTCGTTATGGCATATAGTTATCACGCACTTCCTGTTACTGAGCTCATTACGCCTGGGTCACCAATCCAGTCACTTTTTGGGTCATCTGACTCGTTCTTCTATTGGCTGATTGCACCGATTGTTATTCTGTATATAACGTAATTACCAAGGTTGTATGAATTTGTTTTTTGCTTTAGGTTTTCTTTCTGGTGTGGTTCAGCTACTTGGATATTATTACTACATCAAGAAAACTAAGCGAGAGGACATAAGTCCGAACCCCACAACGTGGCTTATATTTGCTTTTGATACAGCATTATTGGTAGCACTTGAAGCAGTCGCTGGAGCAACCTTTTCTATTCTCTTCCTACCGCTAGCATGTGCTGGAGGAGCTATTTATGTTGCTTGGCTTGTACGCAAGAACGGATCGTTGTGTTGGCCAACTGATACAGTCGATTTATATATACTCAAATTTGGTATTTTTATCGCTGTTGCTTACACTGCACTTTTTACTTTATGGCATTTTCAAATTGTTTCAGGGGAACTGTTACATCTCGCCGGTTTTTCATTTCTCGCACTATCCAATCTCAACACGTTTGTTGCATTTACACCTATTCTCAGAGACGTATACACAAGTCCTTTACAGGAACATGCGGGTCCGTGGACAATATGGACCATTGCATATGGGCTATTAACTATCCTTACTTATCTTGAGGTGGGAAACAATCAAGAAGAATATATTTTCTTTCTGTATCCAGTAAGCTGTCTCTTTTTACATGCAAGTATGGCGTTCTTGGCAAGAGACGCAAGAAAACTACATTTTAAAAAATCATAGTCTATGAAAGAAACGTACGTCGGCAAAAGCAAGGTGAACGGAAAAGGTTTATATATTGGAGAATCAACAAAAAAGGGTGAGGTCATTGACTATATACATGGAGATATTCATGTATTTAAGAGTATAACGCCTAAAATATCCAAAATGATGATGGACTGGATAGGTGTCGGAAGATACAGTTGGATTGACACCTCTCAATCAAAATTCCGCTTCATAAACCATTCCTGCGTTCCTAATGTTGCCTTAGTTTCAAAGAGAAAAGTCATCGCAATTAAAAATATTCCTAAAAATACTGAACTATATCTTGACTATTCTTTAAACGAAGCAGAAGATGGATGGTCAATCAAGTGTGCTTGTGGTACACAAAAATGTCGGAAAATAATAGGTCCTATCCAAACACTTCCAAAAGCAACCTACAGCAGGTATAAGAAATACATTCCCAAGAACTTCCAAAGAATTTTTGAAATGGAAAATGAATAAATTATACACATGTATAATCACCAATTTGCATAACTTGCTTGTATAGTGGTGATAGATATGAATTCAAAAGCTTTTTTGTATATACGAGTAATCATTGCTGTCCTTATTTTATTTTCGATTGTTACAACATACCATGTAACGGTCGTGCAGAAGGACTTTGAAATACTTACCGATCCAGAAGGACCCGATACTTCGGATTATTTTGAATAATAATTATGATGGATATTTTTATGACAAATCCATGTGGATGGAGTCCCGCACCATACCTACTCTTTTCAGAAAACATTTGGGGTAATTTTATTTATTATTCACATCTTTTTCCATCACTTGCTGGGCTACTGATTGCCATTTTTGTTTTTCTTCACAACCCTCGAGGAAGAGCCAACCAAGCACTCCTCTTTATGACATCTGTATTTACACTTTGGTGCCTTACAGATCTTATTCTTTGGGCAAGTGAGCGTGCTGATCTGATCATGTTCTTCTGGTCAATTCTTATCCATATAGATCTACTGATCTATGTTGCCGCCTTTTTCTTTGTACATGCTTTTATCAAGGATAGTCGTCCAAAATGGTGGGAAGAACTTATTTTATTTTCTTTCTTTATTCCGCTTGTTTTATTTGCACACACCCCATTAAACTTAACAGCATTCGATTATACAAACTGTTGGAGGGAGGCGCTTGAAGGTCCCTTGTGGCAATATTACGTATACAACGCTGAACTTATCATTGCTTTATGGATAGTAGTATTTTCATTCCTTCAATGGAAAAAAGAATCTAATCAAACAAAGAAAAAAGAAATTGCTGTAATGACAATTGGTATTATTGCGTTTCTAACCTTATTTTCACTTGGCAATATCACCGGAAGTATTGAAACTGATTGGGAAATTGGACAGTATGGTCTATTTGGAATGCCTGTTTTTGTAGCTCTTTTGACCTATCTTATTGTGCGATATCAAATGTTTAATGTAAAAATAATTGCGACCGAAGCTCTGGTTGCAGGCATGGGAGTACTCATACTCTCACTTATGTTTGTTCAGAAACTTGAAAATGTTTTTGTAATAGCTTTTGTGACACTTATTCTCACTATCGTACTTGGCATATTACTTATCAGAACAGTTCGTAAAGAAGTGCAACAACGAAAAGAAATCGAAAACCTTGCTGAACGTCTTAAGAAAGCAAACAATCGCTTGCGAGAGCTTGACCAAATGAAGTCAGAGTTTGTGTCTATTGCATCACATCAACTACGAAGCCCGCTCACTTCGATTCGTGGTTACGCATCAATGCTTCTGGAAGGTTCGTATGGAAAACTTTCGCAAAAGGCTACCGACGCAATCAATCGCATTGCAGACTCAAGTACATACATGGCGTCTTCTGTAGAAGATTATCTTAACGTGTCACGCATTGAAGCAGGGAATATGAAGTATGAAATGATGGATTTCAACCTACGAAACGAAGCTGAACACGTAGCTGACGACAAACGACAGGAGGCTATGAAGAAAGGACTACTCATCACGTTTAAATCTGACATGGATACGCACGGCATTGTGAATGCAGACGTAGGAAAGACTCGACAAATCCTTCACAACCTTACAAATAATGCTTTGAAATACACACCTCGCGGGACCGTCACTATCTTTGCGCACGACAATAAGAAAACAAAACAAATACACATCGATATCATCGATAGTGGCATTGGCATGAAACAAGAAGAGCTGGAGGATATTTTTGGAAAGTTTGAACGTGCCCACAATGCAAACCAAACAAATGTAACTGGTACCGGTCTTGGACTCTTCGTAGCACGAAAAATGGCACGAGCTATGGGCGGTGATGTGACTGCACATTCCGACGGAGTGGGACACGGTGCGACATTCAGACTCACCATGCCACTACAGATGTAAAAGTAAAAACCAGATTATGTCTGGTTTTTACTTTTAATACGCTTGTTCATTTGCTACACTGACTCGTATGAAAAAGCGATTACTTACAGGACTACAATCCTCCGGAGATTTACATATCGGCAACTACTTTGGTGCTCTCAAGCCGTTCGTTGACATGTACGAAGACTACGAAAGTTTCTTAATGATTGCTGACTATCATGCGCTCACGTCACTGCGCGACCCTGAAGCGATGCATCACAACACTATCAATGTAGTGAAGGACTATCTTGCTGCAGGCGTCGACCCAAAGAAAGCAATCATCTTCCGTCAGTCTGACAACCAAGACCACACAGAACTTGGGTGGGTACTTAACTGCATGGTAACCGTACCGTTTCTCATGCAAGCACACTCATACAAAGACAAGGTCGCCAAAGGAAAAGAAGCGAATGCAGGACTCTTTACCTACCCAATGCTTCAGGCAGCCGACATCACTCTCTACGACGTCGATATCGTGCCTGTTGGAGAAGATCAGCGACAGCATCTTGAGTACACAAGAGAAGCTGTTGGGAAATTTAACCGAGCATACGGCGAAACACTGAAGGAGCCTGAAACAGCTATCCTTGATGGCGTAGGTATCGTACCAGGAACTGACGGTGCAAAGATGAGCAAGAGCTATGGCAACACGATTCCACTGTTTGGTACTCCTAAGGAAATCGAGAAGGCAGTCATGGGGATTGTGACAGACTCTGATGGTGACCGACCTGAAAACGTCTACGCGATTCATCGACTCCTTAAGTCTGAAAAAGAACTAGCCCCACTGTATGACGCACACAAGGGACGGTATGGAGACCTCAAGAAAGCGCTTATAGCAGACCTTGAAGCAGAACTCGCACCTTTACGAGAAAAGCGTGAGCAAATAACTGATGAATATGTGAAAGAAGTATTAATTGACGGAGCAAAACGAGCTAAAGAAATATCCAATCAAACTTTAAAGCGTGTCCGCGATGCTATTGGTATTACACTCTAAACTATTGACGAATACTACGCAGCAGCGTAGTATTTTTCTATTCCGATGAAGCAGCTGACACTGCTGAGGTGAGGGAGGAACATTTTTAGTTTCACAATTAATTGTGTCATTCAAAAATCAGTAGAACTCTCCGAGTCGCGCACGAAACGCGTTGGTCGAAAATAAAGGACATGTTGACCAAGGGTAGCCCTTGGCACGTGCCAAGGGCTACCCTTGGTCACAAACAGGTTAAAGTAGGGTGGCACCACGAGCAATCATATGATTGTAATCGTCCCTGCAAATGTATTACTAGGTAAATATATTTGTGGGGTGAGGAAGTGTTACTGCACTTCCGCAAGAGGTTGCCTGCTATTTTGAATTTATGAAAAATAGCGACAACCTGAACAGCTTTTGTAAAAAGGTTTTTGTTCAACACTTCCACAAGTGTTATTTTTTATTTATATGTCTAGAACACTCATTACAGACCTGCGTGCACACACAGGCAAAGAAGTAACCATCAATGGCATTGTTTCCGTTGCACGCCAACAGGGGAAAATGGCATTTTTTGATTTTCGAGACCGCTCTGGAGTTATCCAAGGAGTTGTTTTTGGGAAACCTGAAGTACTTGAAGTAGCAAAGGAAATAAGTTCAGAATACGCAGTTTCGGTGACGGGAATTGTAAACGAGCGTCCTGAAAAAATGATTAATACTGATGTGCAAAACGGAGACATCGAGCTTGAAATTACTGGTATTGAGATACTCAACCCATCACAACCAATGCCGTTTGATCTCGATGATGATTTTTCAATCGAAACCTTACTCGATAATCGACCACTGACGCTTCGTCGCAAGCATGATCATGCAATTTTTAAAGTGCAGGCAGAGATCGTGCGTGCATACGGTGAGTTTCTTCGCAACGAAGGCTTTACCGAGTTTCAGGCACCAAAGCTTGTTGGTGGTGACGCTGAAGGAGGTGCAGAAGTATTTAAGGTTGAGTACTTTAAGGACCGTAATGCATACCTAGCCACAAGTCCGCAACTCTACAAGGAAATCATGGTAGGTGTCTACGAACGAGTCTTTTCGTTTGCAACCGCTTTCCGCGCAGAAAAAAGTGCCACAAGTCGACACCTG